>CALJJR010000001.1 GCA_937973905.1 uncultured Arenicella sp.
GCAATCAAGTTAATGCCGCTCAATTATGCAAATCTCGCCAGCAGCGTAGAAAGCGCCTTAACCAAATACGATCAGATGGTGTTCTCAAGGGGGCCGTTACGATTTAGTTTAATTTTGACCTTGAGCCTTATCTCGCTCGCCAGCCTGCTGTTTTCAATCCTTACTGCTGTGTACTTGTCGAAGCGCTTGGTCGCGCCAATATCAAATTTGGCGGCTGGCACACAAAAGATTGCAGAAGGAAACTATGGCACGCACTTACCAGTGACCAGTGCCGATGAACTCGGAATTTTGACTGACTCGTTCAACAATATGAGCAGCAAAATTGACGAGGCTCAGCGCGCCGCGCTCGATAGTCAGCTGGAAACCGAACGGCAAAAGAGTTACTTAGAAGCCGTGTTAACAAATTTGTCGTCGGGCGTTTTTTCCTTTGATACTGAGCAGCGCTTACAAGTCTGCAACAGTGCTGCCAGCGAAATATTGGGATTACCTCACTCAGAATTGATTGGCCGAACGACCACTGAGTTGACCGACAACAATCCCTCTTTAGCGAAATTTATTGATGGTATTTCAAAGGGTCTACGTTCAGGCCGTGCTGAATGGCAAGATGAAGCGACAATTCTCGGCACCCACGGCAGACAAATTTTGATCATGCGTGGCACGCAAATCAACACCCGTCCCTTGCTGGAACAAACATCGAAGACCCAGATGGACAATACGGTGGTTGTGTTTGACGATATGACCAACCTGATTCAAGCGCAACGCGATGCCGCTTGGGGTGAAGTTGCACGCCGACTCGCACATGAGATCAAAAACCCACTGACGCCGATTCAATTGTCCGCAGAGCGGATTCACAATAAGTTCGCATCCCAAGTAGACGAAGAAATGCGCGAAACACTCCAGCGAAGCACGCGCACGATCGTACAACAAGTTGAATCCATGAAAGAGATGGTGAACGCGTTCTCGAGTTATGCACAACCCGTACGGGCAACGTTGAAACCCTTGAATGTCAATCAGCTCATCCGAGATGTTATTGAGCTCCATGCTAGCAGTTTAAGCAAAATCAAAGTCACCACAGAACTCGACGAGTCCTTGCCTGAAATCAAAGCGAACGCATCGGCTTTGCGGCAAGTCCTCAATAACTTAATAATTAACGCGTGCCACGCGCTCGAAGACCAAACCGACGCCACTTTATTAATCAGCAGCGCAGCAGCGCCTTTGGTTACCGGCCATTACATCGACATCGTAGTAGCTGATAATGGCTCAGGAATACCGGACGATATACGCGATTCACTTTTTGACCCCTACGTGAGCAGCAAGGCGAAAGGTTCTGGTCTGGGCCTAGCCATCGTGAAGCGAATCGTGGAAGAGCATAGCGGCTCAGTCTGGAGTAGCGACAGTCTGCTGAGCAATGGAAAAACCATCTTTGGCACGGCCATGCATGTGCGGCTGCCGATCAATGCGCAGCAAACCTACCGTGGCAATCGCGCGCAAAATACATTACATTCGGCGCAGAGTTAATAACTGAAGCAAGCGCTTTGATCCAGCAACCTATTTTATATTGGCTAAATAGTGGCTAAACCTCACATACTCGTTGTTGACGACGAACCTGACATCCGCAACATCTTGCAAGATATATTGCAGGATGAGGGCTACGATGTGGCGCTCGCAGAGAATGCCGACCAAGCTCGTCGGCAGTTTAAGGCCAAACAACCAGATCTCGTTTTGCTGGATATCTGGATGCCTCAAGAAGATGGCATGTCGGTGCTCAAGAATTGGGTTGACCAACAATCGCTCGGAGACACTCCGGTGGTAATGATTTCAGGCCACGGCACAGTTGAAAACGCCGTTGAAGCGGTCAAACTCGGGGCTTACGATTTCCTCGAAAAACCATTGTCTACTGGCAAGTTGTTGTTGTGTGTGGAACGTGGGCTTGAGAACGCTTCGTTACGCGTTGAGAACAAACGCTTGAAAGACCGGCTGCTGTACGACTCGCCAATGATTTCAAACAGCGATTCGAGTCGTGAGCTGTTACGTCACATTCAACTGCTGGGCCCAACTGATAGCTGGGTTTTTATTACCGGCGAATCAGGCACTGGCAAACATTTGGTCGCGCGCAAAATTCACGAGAATAGCCCTCGTTCTGAGGCCGATTTCGTGGAGTTGAATTTGGCAGCGATGCCGAGCGAAAGTGTGTCACAACAATTGTTTGGGATTGAGTCTGACGGCAAAATTATTCGCGGTAGCTTTGAGCAAGCGCAGGGCGGCACCTTGTTTATCAATGAAGTGTTGGGGCTCAATCAAGAAACGCAGAATAAATTACTGAGCGCCCTTCAAGAACACCAATTTTTGCGTATTGGCGGCTCTGAATACATCGACCTAGATGTACGTGTGATTGTCACCACCAGCGGCAATCCACAAGAAGCCGTTAACGAAGGGCTGTTTAGCGAAGACCTTTATTACCGCTTGAATGTAATCCCCATTCAAGTGCCCGCATTGCGACTGCGACGCAAAGATCTGCCAGAACTAGTGAAGATGTTTGTTGAAGATATTTCGCAGCGCAACCAGTTAGAGCCACCAGTGTTATCAAGTGGCGCCATGTCCACATTAAAGAACTACGATTGGCCCGGCAATGTTCGCCAATTACAAAACGTCATTCAACGTCTTATCGTGTTGAATGCAGGGCAGGCAGTAGAAACCAATGATGTCGAAGCTGCACTGGGCGGGGACCTTGATATGAAGACCCGACGAGAGCAGCTGCCGGAATATTTCGATGGGAATATGCGCAATGCCAAGGAACAGTTTGAGCGTGCTTACTTGAGTCATCACCTGAACTTGGTTAATGGCAATGTGAGTAAACTGGCGAAGAAAGTCGGCTTAGAAAGAACCCACCTATACCGCAAGCTCAAGAGCCTTAACATCACAGCACGAGATGCTAAATCAGCGTAAATGAAAATCCTGATCTTAGGTGCCAGTCAGGTTGGCATTTCCATCGCTGAAGTGTTGGTGGGCGAAGAAAACGATGTCACCATCGTCGACATTAATCGGCCCACGCTGCAGCAACTTCAAAACAGACTCGATATCCGCACCGTGCATGGCAATGCTGCATTTCCTTCAGTGCTGCGCGCCGCTGGCGCTGAAGACGCATCGCTAATCCTTGCTGTAACAAACAATGATGAAGTAAATCTGGTTGCCTGTCAGATTGCCGAAACCGTTTTTTCTACACCCACAAAGATCGCTCGTATTCGATCTCGAGACTATTTAAAAACACCGGAGCTGTTCGGCTCTGGCGGCGCTTTCAGTGTAGACGTAGTCATTTCACCAGAAGTCATTGTTAAAGACCACATCACTCGGTTGATCGAATTTCCGGGCACTCTGCAGGTGTTAGATTTTGCCGATGGGCTGGTGCAGCTGGTTGGCGTAAAAGCCTTAGCAGGTGGTGCACTCATTAACTGCCAACTGGCCGAGCTCAAAGAACATATGCCGAACACGCAGGCGCGAGTTGCGGCAATCTACCGTGATGGCGAAGTAATCACCCCAACGTCAACGACTGTCATCAGAGAGCAAGACGAAGTATTTTTTGTTGCCGCACGCGAACATATCCGTGGCGTTATGCGCGAAATGCGCGGTCAAAGTGATAAGACAAAACGAATTTTTATTGCCGGTGGCGGCAATATTGGCTTAAGTCTCGCGAAAGAACTGGAGCGCAACGGCTACAGCGTCAAACTCATAGAATTCAACCCTGCTCGAGCAGAACTGATTGCAGACCGGGTAAGACATACCGTAGTCCTAAATGGCGATGCAGCCGATGCTAACCTTTTGCAGCAAGAGAACATCGAGGGCGCTGATGTATTTTGTGCGGTCACTGAGAAAGACGAAATAAACCTTTTGTCGGCCAAACTCGCCAAGCAACTGGGTGCCAAACGAGTCATGGCATTAGTTAATCGCCCGGCTTTTGTAGAGCACATGGAACACCCAGACATTAACGTGATCATCTCGCCACGGATCGCCACCATGGGCAGTGTACTCGCTCACATTAGGCGAGGCGATGTTGTCGCTGTTCATTCACTTAGACGGGGCCGTGCCGAGGCATTAGAAGCAATCGCACATGGGGATGAAAATTCTTCTAAAGTGGTGGGTCGTGGCGTGCGCGAAATTCAATTTCCACCAGGCGTAGGAGTCGGCGCGATTGTACGCAATGAAGAAGTCGTGATTCCAAGCAAATCTACCGTCATAGAAGCGGAAGATCACGTGATCATTTTCATGGATGACAAATCTTGCATCGCCGATGTGGAAGCCTTATTCCAAGTCGACGTGACGTTCATCTAACAACCCGCGGCGACGAGCAGCATGCACTATCAGATCGTGGCCAAAATTCTCGGTGTGTTGCTGATCATTTTCAGTGCCACACACCTTACGCCACTACTCATCTCCGCAATTTACCAAGACGGTAACGGCCTTCCGTTTGCGATTGCGTTTGCGGTCACGCTGCTTACCGGCATGCTGTTGTGGTTGCCACACCGCCAAGTGCGGCGTGATTTACGGTATCGAGATGGCTTTCTAGTTGTCGTGCTATTTTGGACCGTACTTGCCAGCTTTGGAGCGCTCCCATTTTGGCTCTCTCAATACCATGAACTTTCGATAACAGATTCGTTTTTTGAATCTATGTCTGGGCTCACCACAACCGGTGGTACGATTATTTCCGGGCTTGATGAGTTACCAAAGTCGACCCTGTTTTATCGTCAACAACTGCAATGGTTGGGCGGCATGGGGATTGTGGTACTGGCCGTAGCGATTATGCCGATGTTGGGTATCGGTGGAATGCAGCTCTACCGCGCCGAAACGCCAGGGCCGATGAAGGACAGCAAACTCACGCCCCGCATCACCGAGAGTGCCAAGGCGCTGTGGTACATCTACTTGGGTTTGACGGGTCTTTGCGCGATTGCCTATCTGCTTGCCGGCATGAATCTGTTTGATGCGATCTGCCACGCCTTCTCAACCATCGCAATTGGTGGCTTCTCAACCTATGACGCCAGTATTGGGCATTTTAACAGCGCGGCGATCGAATACGTGGCCATGTTCTTTATGCTCGCTGCTGCGGCGAATTTTTCATTGCACTTTCTCGCCTGGCGAAATCGTTCAATACGCCCCTATTTAAAAGACTCAGAGTATGGCTTTTTCTATGTCGCCTTAATCATTGGCGCGCTTGTGACCATCATCGGCCTATTCAACCACGGCGTTTACGACGATGCCCACACCGCAGTGCGCCAGGGTTTGTTTCATTTGATATCAGTAGTCACGACCACAGGCTTTACTTCCGGAGGCTTTGCATGGTGGCCGGCGGCGTTGCCAGTATTGCTGATCATGATGAGCTTTATGGGCGGTTGTGCGGGCTCTACGGCCGGCGGCATGAAAGTGCTGCGAATCCAACTGATGTACAAACAGGGCAAAAAAGAAATTGTGCGCTTGGTTCACCCCAACGCGGTGTTGTCCGTCAAACTAGGGCGGCAGGTAATTAGTGATACGGTGATCGGAACGGTCACGGCGTTCATCACCATGTACCTTATGTGCTTCGGTATTATCGCGCTGGCATTGACTACCGTGGGTCTAGATTGGGTGACCGCGTTCTCTGCCGCCGCCGCTTGCCTGAATAATCTAGGGCCAGGGCTGGAAGGCGTCGCGCAAAACTATGCTGAGATCAACGATGCGGCCAAGTGGATTCTCGCCTTTGCTATGTTGCTGGGCCGCTTAGAACTGTTTACCTTACTGGTGTTGTTTACTCGTACCTTCTGGCGAAACTAATCGTTTGCAGCAAAAAACAGACGAAACCTTTGGCTACTCTTCGGTAGCTCTGCGCCGCTTGAATACCTGCCACAGGCCAACTAAGGATGCGGCAATCCAGAACAACTCAATCACAAAACTCGCAAGATTGAAGTGCACCAACAAGCTCAGCAATAACAACAAAGCCCCTACCAAATTCCACAAATTGTAAGCAAGACCCTTAGCATCCATCTTATCCATTTGGAGTAAAAAGTAGGCGCCAACCACCATCGTGGTTCCTAACATGCCAACCACATTCGCAATCAAGCTCAGGGACATAGAAGAAGGTCCATCTTTACCATTCGCCGCTATTCTGCATTGATGCCCAAGGCTCCTGTGCAGGCAGTGATGGCCCCTTTTGCAGCAGCTCAATTGAAATTCCATCTGGGGACCGAACGAAAGCCATGTGACCATCACGTGGCGGCCGATTGATAACCACTCCAGCATCATGTAGGCGCTGACACGTAGCGTAAATATCATCGACACGATAAGCGAGATGACCAAAATTACGACCACCTGCGTATTCCTCGTCATCCCAATTATGAGTTAACTCAACCATTGGCGCCTTATCTCGTTTGGCGCGTTCTACATCATCGGGTGCGGCCAGAAAAACCAGGGTGAATCTACCCGCTTCGACATCTTGTCGCGACAACTCAACCAAGCCCAATTTATTTATATAAAAATCCAGCGATGCATGCAGATCACGCACTCGAACCATGGTGTGTAAATACTGCATCACTACTCTCCTAACCAACGCGCCACATCGGCTGCGTAATAAGTAAGAATGGCATCACCACCGGCTCGTTTAACTGATAGGAGTGACTCCAACACGACCGCTCGTTCATCTAGCCAGCCATTCTGTGCCGCGGCTTTTAACATTGCGTACTCGCCACTCACTTGGTAAACAAAGGTAGGAACTTGTAACTCAGCTTTAATTCTCCGCACGATATCTAGATACGGCAGACCCGGTTTCACCATCACATAATCCGCACCTTCTGCGATATCAAGCTTAGCCTCAGCGATCGCTTCATCACTATTTGCCGGGTCCATTTGGTAGGTGTACTTGTTACCACCGCCCAGATTTGCTGCAGAGCCTACCGCGTCCCTAAATGGCCCATAAAATGAAGATGCGTACTTAGCTGTGTAGGCCATGATCTGAGTGTTGTGAAAACCCTCGGATTCTAAAGCTGCTCGAATTTCACCAACGCGCCCATCCATCATATCGGAAGGCCCAACCACATCGGCACCGCAGCGAGCATGCGAGACAGCTTGCTTTACGAGCACCTCGATCGTGGCATCGTTCATTACATAGCCGTCGTCATCAACTAGGCCGTCTTGACCATGGGTAGTGAACGGGTCAAGGGCAACGTCAGTGATGACGCCTAATTCGGGGCAAGCATCTTTGACGGCAGCAATCGCTCTTTGGGCCAATCCGTTGGGATTGTACGCTTCTTCAGCGAGATCAGACTTTGCGCTGTCATCCACAACCGGAAAAAGAACGATCGCGGGCACTCCAAGCTCAAAAGCAGCGCAGGCCTTGTGCGTGAGCAGATCGATTGAGAGACGCTCAACACCGGGCATAGAACCCACGGGCTCAGCAACACCAACACCATCAACCACGAACATCGGCAAGATTAAGTCGTCGCTGCTTAAACTATTTTCACGCACCAAACGTCGAGAAAATTCCTTAGCACGACTGCGTCTAAGCCGAGTATTTGGGTACTGCCTTAAAGAAATATTAGTCATCCAGCAATTGTACCGAGAATCCGAGTTGTATTCAGTTAATTGCGCGCGGTGCTGCTAAAGTCTGCAAGAAATCGGAGGTTAAAGCCAAACTGCCATTGGGCGGTTGTCAGATAAAACTACAGAGCCACATGAACGGGGAAGGGTAAGTTCAAGCGAACGCTCTATCAAAGTTCTGAAATCAATCGGCGACCACCAATTCGCGGCATTTGGTCTTCGATAAAAGCAGCTCTCTCGAGAAGGTATTCCGACGGCTTTGCTGGGTTTGAACGCGACGGCGTTGGCAGGGCAGCCGCAATCAATGCCGATTGTTTGGCTGAAAGCTCTGATGCGGGAATGCCAAAATAGTATTGGCTTGCAGCTCCAACACCGAATACTGAGGTTCCAAATTGAGCAAAGTTCACATAGAGTTCAAGAATTCTTTGCTTCGGCACAATCAGTTCCAACCAGAGCGTCAACCAAGCTTCTACGCCCTTGCGCAATAGGCTGCGTTCCGGCCATAAAAATAAATTCTTAACAGTTTGCTGGGAGAGCGTGCTGGCGCCGCGCTCAAAACCATCCTCGCTGTTTTCCAACACCAGTTGAATCTGTTTAATATCAAAACCCCAGTGATGCGGAAATTGTTGGTCCTCCGAAGCAATCACCGCCACTGGAAAATACGCAGATATGTCCGCCAGATCCTTCCACTCTCGCTTTATATCCTTATTGTTTCGAGCTTTATTGAGCTCGATAAACATGCTGCTTGGTGGGTCGATAAAACGCAATGCCAACATCGGCAAGGCGGAAAGAAAACAAATCAGCAAAACCAATCGAAACAACCATCCAAACAATCCAGTTCGTTTCTTCTTTCGATTGCGAGCGTGTCGACCTCGACGTGGTCGCTCGTTCGGCGTTACTTTTTTAGCCACTCTGGCGCGCCGAGAGCCACCCGCTTTGCGGCCACTGCGCTGCGGCCGAATTAAGTCCGCCATCTCATCCAACTACGGGTGTCACCCGCAGCACCTCTTCTATTGTCGTTTCACCCGCAGCAACTTTTTTCGCACCGTTGATTCGAAGGCTCTGGAGCCCATCTTTGCTGGCTTGCGCGCGCAATGCTTGCAAGTCACTCTCAGGCCTAACCAAGGTTTTAAAATCGTGGGTCATTTCCAGCATTTCATACAAGCCAACGCGCCCTAAAAAGCCGGTTTGACGACACTCAAGACAGCCAACCGGTTGACATGGCTGGACAAGATCGATGTCCACACCTTGCGTGAACTCAGTCCACTGCTGAGCATCCAAATCAACCGGCTCTTTACAATGCATACAGAGCGTTCTTACCAATCGTTGTGCCATGACACCTAGCACCGTGGCATTAATCAGATAGGCCGGTAAACCAAGCTCCATCAATCGGGTTACGGCCGAAGGTGAATCATTGGTGTGCAGGGTCGACAAGACTAAGTGCCCAGTCAATGCAGCCTGAATAGCCATTTCAGCAGTCGCAAGATCACGGATCTCGCCAATCATGATGATGTCCGGATCTTGCCGTAATAACGCGCGCACGCCGGCGGCAAACGTGAGATCGATGGCAGAATGAACCTGAATTTGATTGAACGAGGGTTCAACCATCTCGATTGGGTCTTCAATGGTACAGACGTTCACTTCGCTATCGGCTAGTGCGCGCAGAGTAGAATACAAAGTGGTGGTTTTACCCGACCCTGTTGGCCCAGTAACTAAGATAATCCCATGGGTATGGGTGGTGAGCTTATTCCAGAGGTCGAGTTCGCGATCCGTAAGGCCAAGTTCGCTAAAACTCCGTTGCAGCACGTCAGGATCAAAGATCCGCATCACCATTTTCTCACCCATGGCAGTGGGTACAGTGGATAGGCGAAGTTCAATCTCTTTATCGTCAGGGGTACGAGTTTTTAGCCGCCCATCAAGAGGGCGCCGCTTCTCAGCGATATCCATGCGTCCCAAGGTCTTAATACGGCCAATAATCGCCAGCAAAACATTGGGTGGTACTTGATAGGCGTAGTGCAAAACGCCATCAATTCGAAATCGAATTTCTCCCCTTTCTTTACGCGGCTCCAAGTGAATATCACTGGCTCGCTGTTCAAATGCGTATTGTAGTAACCAGTCTACCACTTGCACAATGTGGTGATCTTCGGCGTCGAGTTGACCACGCCGCCCTAGATCCACAAGTTGTTCTAGGTTTTGCTGCAGACTGACACCAGTTTGCTCATTATTAATGTTCGATTGCTTAATCGATCTTGCGAGACTGTAGAACTCATTGACATAGCGGTCGATGTCATTCGGGTTGGCCAAGACCACTTTAATATCTTTGCGCAATAGGCTCGACAAACTGTCGCGCCAGCCGAGGTTAAGTGGGTCCTTCACAGCGACGACTACGAAATCCTGATTGGCCTCGACCGCCAATAAACCATTTTTTCGCGCATATTCAGGCGCAACCACATTGGTGACCGACCCGATATCGATATTGAGAGGATCGATGTGGTAATAATCCATATCGAGGTACTCGGCGTACCACTCACATAACTGCTCTAAGGTTAGTTTTTGTTCGGTTTCGGCATGAGTCGGCAAGTTACGCGCAACGCTGACTAGCGGGTGAGTATCCGCGCCACCGCCGTTCTTCAGATTTGCATCGATTCGACGGGCTTCAGCCGCGCTTATTTCACGCTCTTTAAATAAAGCTTTGAGCACGACTTTGGCATTGAAGGCAACTTCACTCATGATGATTTATTTTGACGAAATGTTATTGGAAGTATGTCTTGCAAGAGCGGTGCACCACTGAGTTGCCATGCTAACGATGAGCAAGATGTTATCATGCCTAAGGTCTGTCAACGAACCCCGAAGCTTTTCTAAATGGTTAGATTACTGATCCCCCTGGTCGCCATCTTCCTTATCTGGTTGTTGTTCTTTTCATCGCTAAGCAAACGCCTGCGGATTGGCTTAAGTGCGGCCGTAGTACTGGCAACGATATTTGGGCTTTGGCTTGATACCAATGGGCGTGGAATTAATACCAAAAGAATCACGCCAGCCGAGGTCACTTCGTGTGGAATCAGCGGCGAGTACAGTTATCGAACCAATTACAATCTCACGGTTTGCCTACAAAATAACTCGGGAAGTGCCACAGTACAGCGATTGCGGGTGCGCTACGATATGCTGGAATGCGCAACGGGTGATTGCCAGATCATTGACAGCTCAGAGGCGATCTTGAATGTCGCAATTCCTGCTAACGACAAAATCCAACACGTAGATAACGTTTCGTTCAAACGATCCCCAGGAATTGATGCACCCACAATTTTTGCGGCTGATGTGCTGGAAGTTTGGGCCTCTCGCTAAGCTTCAATGCAGCGCTCAATATTACTACGTGCCGTACTTATGGGCTTTGGTATTCTTGGCCTCGGCTTCGCCCTCGTTTTGTTTATGAGCTTAAGCAATCAAGCTCAGCATAAAGATCCGCAATTGTTTAGCGACTTGATATCAGGGCAAACCAGCAAACGACGTATAAATGGAGTTCGAGTTTGGGTGTCTCGGCTGGACACCCAACAGCATGAGTCGCTCGGCCCTAACCATCCCTGTAAAAGTCTAGAATTCTGCATTATTGCTGCCGAGGGCTCAGGGTCGGGGCTAGATCTGGTTTACACCCTTGAACCGCCTCCACAATTAACGAGCGCTCAGCCGTGGGTCGGCGGCTTTGTTGATCCCAGCAGCGGAGACGTATTTGATTTGGCGGGCCGAGCATATGGGTCAACAACCTCTGCCAACAGAAAAATTATCGCTCTTCCTTAAGCTTAAAATTGCTTTACCCAAACCATTGCAATGGCTGCTCGTGGAGCAGTGCGGCTTGTTCGCGCAAGCTCAGGATGTGATCTTCCCAACAGCGCTGCGTATTAAACCAAGGGAATGCGCGCTTGAACGCCGGGTCATCCCAACGGCGCGCCAACCATCCATAATAGTGAATCAGGCGCAACGTGCGCAGCGCTTCAATAAGATGGAGCTGGCGAGCATCAAACTCACAAAACTCAGTGTAACCGGCTAAAACGGCATCCAATCCTGCGGTCATTTCCGCGCGATCACCCGATAAGAACATCCATAAATCCTGCACAGCAGGAGCCATTCGCGCATCGTCAAAATCAACGATATGAGGCCCCTCATCGGTCCACAGAACATTGCTGGGGTGGCAGTCACCATGACATCGAATCAAAGGCACATCTCCAGCTCGCCCATAACACTGAGCGGCCTCGCGCAGAAGCTGCTCGGTCAACGATGCGTATGCTTCAACGAGCTCAGCAGGAATAAACCCCTGCGCCAACACAAAGTCTCGCGGCCCGGTGCCAAAGGTCTCGATATTTAGTTCTGGACGGTGTTCGAATGGCGCACTCCCGCCAGCACGATGGATGCGCCCCATGAACCTTCCCATTTGTTCGAGTTGATCAAAATCCTCAAGATCAGGGGCTCGGCCACCACGATTGGGAAACAATGAAAACCGAAAATCCGTGGTGGTGAGCAGCGTTTGCCCTTGAATTTCGAGTGGCGCAACTACCGGTATCTCAATTTCGGCCATCTGCTGAGTAAACCGGTGCTCCTCTAAAATTTGCTGATCAGTCCAACGCAGGGGCCGGTAAAACTTGACCACCAGACTCTCGCCACTTTCTAGGCCCACGCGATAGACACGGTTCTCGTAGCTATTCAGGGCCAAGAGCCTCCCATCGCATTCAAAACCAACCTGCTCGACACTATTTAAAATATCATCAGGAGATAGATTGGCGTAAGCCTGGGGGGTTTCAGTGGTCACTTATTACTCCTGATGCGAGAAAAAATTGTAGCGCAAAAAAAACCGCCGGGTTGTCCGGCGGTCTCTTACTTAATACTAATTGGCAAGTGCTAGCTTTTGCCCAACGCATCTCTGATTTCGGTAAGTAGCTTAACTTCGTCAGATGGTTCTGCCGCAGCTTCCGCTTCTGCCTCTTCCTGCGCAGCTTTAGCAGCGTTCATGCCTTTAATCACCATGAACAAAGCAAACGCCACGATCAAAAATGTGATTATTGAGTTGATGAACAACCCGTAGTTAATTGTGATAGCGCCGGCTTCAGAGGCGGCAGCAACAGTCGCATACTGAGCGCCTTCTGCGCCGTCTTTGATCACCATGAACATATTACTGAAATCAACGCCGCCAGTGAGCATACCCACAACCGGCATGATAATGTCATCGACGAACGATTTTACAATCGTACCGAATGCAGCACCGATTACGATACCCACAGCCATATCAACAAAATTGCCTTTCATGGCAAAGTCTTTAAATTCTTGCATCATAGAAATCTCCTGCTCCAGGGAGCGCATGGTTTTTTGATCTAATTAGGTTATAGATCTTATTATTATTGAGTTTTATTTATTCATCTAAACTGACAGTAACCGGGTTGCTGTCCGCTCAGATTCACCCATTTAAACCTTGGTGGTCTAGGAATGCAAGAACGGTGTCAGCTATTAGCGTAGTTCGACCTCGTAGTAAGGGTGGTCAGACACACCTTTCGCTAATTCTCGGCCAGATTCAACCTCAAACCCGCGCGTCAAAATCCAATCTATCCGTTGATCACCTTCTTCTGTCAATCCGGCCTGTTTAATCGCATCAGTGACCGAAGGGTCCTCTATCGCTGCTTTCAGTGCGGGCTCGCTCAAATTACTATTAAAATCGCCGACTAAGATGGCTGCGTCGTGGCGCAAAAATTCATCCAAGACAGCATCAAGTTGTTCTGTACGGCCGCGGCCAGTATGCAGATGAGTGTTAATAAATACGGCTGTTTCTCCTTGCCATTCAAATTGAGCGATGGTCATATTGCGAGGGCTCTTGCGGCTTTTATCCGGCAGCATGCGAACTTCCCAACTATGGATCGGAAATTGTGAGAACGTTGCATTCCCGCGCTGCTCTCTAAACCAACGAAAACGTGTCGCTGCAAACAGATAAGAAAAATTAGCCGGTGCGGCTAGCACTTGAGTCTGCGGTAGTCCAAGGCCGAGCTTATTTAACCAACTTGCAGCGTACACTTCCTGAACGCCAGCGAGATCAACGTCCTTCAGCGTCATGGCCGCTCGGTTTATGTCTCGATCACCCTGTAGGCTTTTACCCGTCTGTACATTAAAGGTCGCCACTGTGAATGAATGCGAGTTTTTTACGTGGTCTGCCTGATTATTGAACTGTTCACCTTTTTGGTTTTTACCAGGTTGGACCCCGCGCGCAAATAGAATAAGCGCGACAACAGCGATTGCCAGCAAGCCATAAACAAAGCTAGGCATGGATTATTTTTGCCCAACTAAGTAAGCAACATAGGAAAGGCAGGCTTCTCCCTCGGTACTAATGGTGAATTCCCCATTACCGCTTTCTCCGTCGTCATCGGTCCCTTCCCAATAACAATCTACTTGTGAAAACCCAGCCTCGAGCAGAACTTCTCGTAGCTCCGGCAAACCCCAAAGGCGCCACTCATAGGTAAAAGCATCCTTCATTTCAGTGCCGTCAGGAAACCGGAAATGAATATGCAGCTTTGCCTCCCCAGTGATTGGATTGATTGCGTCTTGATCCCAGACATAGGTGAAGCTCTCATCATCCATTTCTGTTTCTTCTTCGAGCTCTTGAATACTCTCTGGGCCACCATGTAAGTCGACGACAAAAATCCCTTCCTCGCCTAAATCCTCATGAACACCTTTGAAATAGGCGAGCATCTCGGGGCGTGTTTTAAATATCCAATAGGAGAAGTTTTGCGCGCAGCGTACATCGGGAGAATGACGACTGGGGTTCCGAGCATCCTCTTCATATTGATGCACGCGCTCTGCAATTTTCCCTAATGGCTTAAGATTGTTATCCCTGCCCCAAGCAAGCGGTTCTGGATCGATATCGTACGACTCTGTGGTGTAGTCATCACCAAGTTTGACCCATTCAGCAGACAGAAGACATGTACCACAAAAGTCCTCCCTGAAGTGGTTGGGCGAGCGCCCGCGAATGGCTTTATAAGTATCTACAAGAAACTGCACATCTTGATCTGCCGACTGCACAGCCCGTTGATATAACACATATTTATCGGCTGTTTTTGCGGTGAATTTTGGCGCCATACTGAGTTTGATTTCATGCTAGTCAAGAAGGTGCTAGAGTCTAAAGCATTCCTTGATTCTGAAACAGTAATTAAGACCAATCCAAGAACACATGCAAAGGTGTACACTTTGCCTCACCCGAAAAGTACTAAGCATTTCTAAATCATCGCAAAAGTAACCCTACTAGCGCAAAAATCTGCACTTAAGCACCGGCTTTCACGTCGTGTCTTTTGAGCGTGAGTGCCAATAATATTTGCTAACTCATTGATATTTTTAAAAAGACTCTAAAACTCGATTTTTAATAATATTTACACACTTATACACAATAAATTTTTGTCAAGACTTTTGTAAAAATTATTTAGTGGAAATTGCACAAACACAGAAAAATTCTCTTAACTGTTTGTTTTTAATAGATAAACTTCATTACACAGAGGTTACAACCAAGATAACGTCGATGTTCCAAGTTACTTCGATTCAGAAAAGGGGCGTTTTATCAACAAAGTTATCCACAGGCTGTTCACGCTAATAAAACGCGTATTTACGCTATTTGTGGTCGGTTTGTTAACAATGTTCCAACAACTCAGGTGTCTAGAATGATTGCTAGCATTGCTCGAGTGGCAGTGCCAGTGCCGCTGCGACAAAGCTTTGACTTTTTATTGCCTGCTGAACTCGATGATGCGCCAGTGGGAGCACGTGTGCGTGTGCCTTTTGGCCGCCGTGAGCTAATCGGCATTTTAGTATCAAAAGAAGCGAGTTCCGAGGTGCCGTTAGAAAAGCTAAAACCAATCAAAGAGGTCATCGACGAGGAGAGCGTTTTTGGACCAGAGCTGTGGTCAACTCTGCAGTGGTTAAGCAACTATTATCTGGCCCCCATTGGAGAAGTCACCGACACCGCTCTGCCGGTATTGCTGCGCCAAGGGCACCCTTTAAAGCCTGCCAGCGAAACGCGCTGGCGTTTGAGCGAGCACGGCAGGTCTGCAGCATCCGACGAGCTCGCTAGAGCGCCTTTGCAGCTGGCGATTGTAAAACGGTTTGTCGCTTCACAATCTCTGGGAGCCGAAGATTTTGCTCAGGAATCACGCGGCTGGCGGGCAGCGATTCGAAGCTTGGTAAAGAAAGGTTGGCTGGAAGAGTTATCAAGCATTCCGCAGATTCAGCCAGAAGCAGGCAGTAATCAACACGTCGAACTCAATGGCGAACAGCAACACGCCGCTCAGGACCTCCTCGCCAGAATCAGCGCAGAAGCTTTTAGCTGCACTTTACTGCATGGCGTAACTGGCAGCGGTAAAACTGAAGTCTATTTCACCGCTATGCGGGCGGCTTTGGCGTTGGAAAAACAGGTCCTTTTGCTGGTACCTGAGATAGGCCTTACGCCGCAGCTAATTCAGCGTGTAAAGCAATCGTTTGATTGTCCGGTTGTGGTGCTGCACTCCGGTCTCACTGATCAGGCTAGGCATACTGCATGGTGGCACGCTCGCCAAGGCAACGCCGGCATTGTAATAGGTACGCGCTCAGCGGTATTCGTACCGCTCAAAAGCCCCGGTCTCGTTGTGGTTGACGAAGAACACGACAACTCATTAAAGCAGCAAGATGGCGTACGCTATCAAGCGCGTGACGTTGCCATCTATCGCGCAAATCGCATGCAGGTCCCTATCGTTCTTGGCTCGGCAACACCATCAATTGAATCTCTACACAACGCCCAAAATGGGCGCTACCACCTGGCAAAATTATCGAAACGTGCAACCAAAGCAGCACTGCCAAAAATTGAGCTGATTAACCTTAGAAATCAACCTGCTCGCGATGGCTTGTCGCCGGCCCTGGTGAACGCGATTAAAACCACGCTGGCCGCCACTCAACAAGTGATGATATTTCTCAATCGGCGGGGCTATGCACCTGTACTGTATTGCGCAGCCTGCGGGACCACCAGCCAATGCCATCGCTGCGATTCGAATTTAACCTTTCATCAAACTACCAATCGCTTACGTTGTCACCATTGTGGCTTTGAAGGCCGAGCAACGGGTGCATGCAGTGCCTGTAAGCAGCAGGAAATGGTGGAAATCGGGGAGGGCACACAACGGGTTGAAGACGCTCTAAACGAGCTTTTCCCTACCGCCAGAATACTGCGAATAGATCGCGACTCAACCACACGCAAAGGTGAACTCGAAGCCAAGCTGGCTATGGTAATGAATCAAGACGTTGATATCGTGCTTGGAACGCAGCTACTCGCCAAAGGGCATGATTTTCCGGGTGTAAAAACGGTCGGGATACTGGGGGCAGACCAGGGCTTGTACTCCACTGACTTTAGAGCGCGCGAAAATCTATTTCAGCAGTTGCTACAGGTGGCCGGAAGAGCCGGCAGACACGGGGAAGCGGGTACCGTATACGTCCAAACAGCGTTTCCAAATGAGGAATTTTTTGCTTTTGCGCAGGCACACGACTTTGATGGTTTTGCAGCAGCGCTTTTGCAAGAACGGGAAGCCACACACTTCCCACCATTTGGTTATTTCGCTGTACTCAGAGCAGAGTCAACACACCAAACCAAAGCGATGCAGTTTTTGCGACGAGTACGCCAAAACCTGGCTCAGTATGATGATGTCTTAGTCATGGACGCGGTGGCGGCACCCATGGAACGACGAGCGGGCCGCTATCGAGCTCAGCTCTTGTTTAACGGTCGGGGAAGGCGCCAATTAAATACGTGTTTGCAAGAATGTTTACGGCTTATCCAAGCGCCAGAACTAAAACAATTGTCTAACTCGGTTCGATGGTCTTTGGATGTCGATCCGAGTGATCTCTTCTAAGCAGGGTGGAATGCAAGCTTAATTAATCGACAAAACTTACCTAGCAGCTAGGGAAAGCGGTAGAATCTGCGCATTGCTGAATCACGCTCAATACTTCATTGAAACAACTTCTTGACGACCTGTTTCTGCAGGCTATTAGCACCCTCAAATCCAATGGAATCGTACCTTCAGATCATGAAGTAGTACTGAGATTTGATCGTGCGCGCCAAAAAGAACACGGCGATTTCGCATGCAATGTTGCTATGACTCTGGCCAAACCAGCCAAGCGTAGTCCGCGTGAACTGGCCGAGCTAATCATTGAACATCTTCCCGACAATCATGCGGTTGCTAAGGTAGAGCTCGCTGGCCCTGGGTTTATTAATATTTTCCTAAATAGTGATTTGCGCCAAAGGGCTATTTCAGATGCCTTAGAACAAGGGACCAATTACGGCTACGCGGAACCCGGCAGTGGTCGAAAAATCATGGTCGAATTCGTTTCCGCGAACCCCACTGGGCCGCTGCATGTTGGCCATGGACGCGGTGCGGCCTATGGTGATACCTTGGCGAGATTGTTAGCGGCTGCTGGCCACACAGTTGAACGGGAGTACTACGTCAATGACGCTGGTCGACAAATGGATATTTTGGCTGTAAGCGTATGGCTTCGATATCTGCAGGAGAAAGATACCAAGGTGTCACTCCCCGCAAATGCTTATCAAGGCGACTATATTGTCGCGATGGCCAACGAACTAAGAGAAGAGCACGCCGATCAATATTGTGTCTCCGCGGATACAATCACTTCGGCACAGCAAGATCTTGACGAAGAAAGCGCCATTGACAGTTTAATCGACTTAGCGAAATCCGAACTCGGCGAAGCCGGCTATGCGGTGTTTTTTGATCGGGCACTGACATCTATCTTGGACGATATTAAGCAGGACCTGCACGAGTTTGGTGTCGATTTTGATACTTGGTTTTCTGAGCGATCACTATTCACTGACGGCAAAATTGCCACGGCGGTCGAGCACCTTAAAAATAATAATTATGTCTACGAAAAAGGCGGCGCTCTATGGTTTCGTTCCACCCAATTCGGTGATGAGAAAGATCGAGTTGTAGTTAGAGACAACGGCCAACCCACGTATTTCGCGTCAGATATCGCCTATCACAAAGACAAACTCGATCGTGGCTTTGACGAGTGCATAAACATTTGGGGCGCTGATCATCATGGCTATATCGCGCGAGTCAAAGCGTCACTTTCGGCTCTCAATCTCGACCCAGAGCGATTAAAAATCTTGCTGGTGCAGTTCGCCGTGCTTTGGCGCAGCGGTGCGAAGGTAAAGATGTCCACACGCAGCGGCAAATTCGTTACCTTGCGCGAATTACGAGACGAAGTTGGCGTTGAGGCGGCCCGGTTCTTTTACGCACAAAGAAAGTCTGAGCAACATATGGACTTTGATCTGGATTTGGCCAAATCTCAGAGTAACGACAATCCGGTGTACTACGTTCAATACGCACACGCGAGAATATGTAGTATTTTTCGACAAGCCCAAGAGCGCGGTATAGGCACGGACAATCTCGAAACAGCAGACTTAAGCCAATTGCAAAGCGATCATGAACAAGCGCTGCTCACCTTGATCGAACGTTTTCCAGAAGCCGTAACCTTAGCTGCGGCAAATTATGAGCCACATCAGATTAGCTATTTTCTTAAAGACGTGGCCACCGCATTTCATTCTTGGTACAACTCCACGAAGTTTCTCGACGCAGACGACGCATCCCGAGCAGGCATGCTAGCTCTCTGCTCAGCCATTCGATTGGTACTTGCAAACGGCCTACAGATACTCGGTGTGCAGGCCACGGAGAAGATGTAATGGCACAAGCTCGGCGAATTAAAAACAAACCGAGAAAAACAGCCGAAAAGAAGAAATCCCCAAGCTGGGATCTTCCATGGGGCTTGGTCGTGGTAATTCTGATTTGCGGTATCGTAATTGGGATGCTGATCAATGGCGTGCAAAACGACAATCCTCGTTTTGGTGCAGGATTAAAACAACTGCTGAACAGTACACCCAAAACCGAAGACCAAGACCCTGAGATAGCGGCGCTGTTGGAAAACCAAAGCACGGAGAAAGATTTCGAATTTTACGAACTCTTACCCGATATCGACAAAGTAATGCCCGACGATTTGCCGGATGCAGAACCCACCAGACCGCCAGAAAATGTCGACTATTTTTTACAAGCTGCGTCATTTCGCGCCTACGCCGATGCGGAAAAATTACGCGCCAGGCTAGCATTAAAAGGATTCAAGTCGGTAACCCAGGCCCGCGACGTAAAAGGCGACGGCACCTACTATCGCGTACGACTTGGCCCTTATCCAGACAAACGCAAAGCTAAAACGGCAAAAAACAAATTACAAAGGCTGGGTGTAAGGCCTTTCGTGTATAGCGTAAAGAAGTCTTAGAGAATTTGTGTAAATCGCTTTTAACTAGTCTCGAACACTCGAAGCCGCTAATTATAAATAAAGATATACGCATTGAGGCTGGTTGCCAGCGCTATCCAGACTAGGTACGGCAATAGCAAAAACCCTGGCAAGGTTTTTTTCTTTCGCATACACATAGCCACCATTACCCCAATCAGGATCAACAAGATCACGATATCGAGCAATGCCAAACCTACCCAGTGTTGCCCAAAGAACAACCAGGACCACGCAGCGTTTAAGACGAGTTGCGCCGACCAAAGTAATTTCAACTGACCATCATTCGAGGCGAAGATTAACCATCCAGCGATGGCAATCATTGCGTAGAGAATAGTCCATACAATAGGGAACGCAATATTGGGCGGGTTCCATGGCGCCCGTTCTAAGCCTTCATACCAAACACCCGGCTCAAATTGGGCGCCAAAGGCGGCAACGGCGTAACAAAGAATCACAAAGATCGCCAAGTGCCACCATTTTGCATTGGTCTGCATATAGAACTCCAATTTGGTTTTGGCTACAACAGCCAAGACAATGAGTTAAACTTTGGCGCCATAATAACACTCGCCGCAATTTCCTTCGTCCACATGGATTCAACACCAATCGGTCGTTATGAGAACGATCTCAACAAACCCGATTTTTTGGAAGACGCTGCCCAACGCATGGCGGTTGAGCATTTGCAGCGGCTGTTCGAAGAACTTGTAGCTCATACGCCGCCACCACTGACCTTCTTACAAAAATTAGGTTTGCAGAAAACAGAGAATCCAAAACCAGTTAAAGGCCTGTACTTTTGGGGTGGCGTGGGGCGCGGTAAAACTTACTTGGTCGATACATTTTTTGAATGTCTGCCGTTTGAGAACAAATTGCGTATGCATTTTCATCGCTTTATGCAACGGGTGCACACTGAACGCAAAGCGCTGAGCCAACAACAAGACCCCCTAAAGATCGTAGCAGATCAGCTGGCTTCCGAAGCGCGGGTACTTTGTTTTGATGAATTCGTTGTGAACGACGTTGCTGATGCCGTTATTTTGGTGAAGCTGATGGAACGACTGTTTGACCATGGCGTGAGTCTTGTGGCGACCTCGAACGTTGAGCCAAAAGAACTGTATCTTGGCGGGCTGCAGCGGGACTTGTTTTTACCCGCTATTGATATGATTTACGACCACACAGAGGTTGTAAATATAGATTCTGGTATTGATTACCGGCTGCGATTTTTAGATAAAGCGGAAATCTATTTCTGCCCGCTTGGAGACGACGCGCATCATGGCATGACCTACAATTTCGAACATTTGGCACCAGAACATGGCACGCAGCAAGGGGTAATCAATATTGAGGGTAGAGATTTAGAATATATCCGCCGGGCAGACGGCGTAATTTGGTTCACCTTTGACGAACTGTGTGATGGGCCTCGTTCGCAAAATGACTATATTGAGCTGGCCCGCTGTTTTCAGTCCATGCTTATTTCAGAAGTCCCTGTTCTTGATAAGCTCAAAGAAGATCAAGCACGTCGATTTATAAATCTCGTTGACGTACTTTACGACCACAGCGTTAAGCTGATTATTTCGGCCGCGGCGCCCGTATTGGATTTGTACACCGGCAGCAAAGTAGAGTTTGAATTCCAACGCACGGTAAGCCGACTACAAGAGATGCAATCTCATGATTATCTTGCGCTAAGGCACAAACCCTGAACACAAAAACAACGATTAAAGCAACACACGCCCTTTACAGGAACCAGAGCTATTCTTGATTTGACTCGTCTCCCTCATCGTCTTTTTCTTCGTCGCTCTCATCACCCTCTTCGTCTTCAGGCTCTGGATCAGGGTCAATTACCCCCATTTTAATTGCTTCGGCTTTCACCTTTTCGGCATAGGTGAGAGATTTTTCTGATGCTTTCTCGGCCTCGGAGAATTCAGCTTGGGCTTTTGCGAGCGCCTCTTCAGCCTCCCGTTTCTCGCGATTCAACCGACCAACCTCTCGACGTGATTGTTTAACTTCGAAACGCATCACGCCTTCATCCAATTCTGAACCGCAGGACCAAGATGCTATTTTAACCCCTTGCTCATCGTCACCCTGCGGAAACCAAGCCACGCCTTCAGTTAAAAAATAGGTGCCATGCAGTTGACGCTCACTTTCAGCCGGCACCAGAGTAGCGACGTCGCAATTTTTCTTAGTATAGAGCTGACACACAGGAAAGCCGATCTGCAACATTTTAAATACGCGGGTCTTCTTAAGCAGATTGTGACAACCCTCTCCTTTGGATTCACCGCCGGTAAGTGCGATGCGATCGGCTTGAAGCTGCTTATTCGCTTTGTAGAAACGCACGCTTTGTTTTGGGCTGACGGCCTTTGCCAAAAAGGGCTTTTGATTTTTCTTATCTTGCGCGACCGCAGATTGCAAGACACTCACACCGAGCATCATCAATGCCAACAATAGGGCATTGCGACAAATTCTCTTATTCATTCTATTTTTGTTTTTACTGTAAGGAAATTGACGAAGAGTCTACCAAGACCCGAGTTTCCATTTGGGTAGGTTAGGTGTTTCTTCAATGTCATTGGAGGTTGACTCAAGCTTGCCGTCGGAATCCGTTTCTTCAATGTATTGTTTCGCACCCGACGAATGCTCCAACTCAATGCGATAAACCTGCCCATTTTCGCGTTTTGATTCAACTATCTCAGCTTCGCCAAGCAACCCGTCGATACCAGAAGTTTCGTTACTTTCTTCACTTTCTTCAGACTCCGTTGAGTTTTTGATAGCCGACTCAGTTTGTTCTGCCACTTCGGCCACAGCCGGTTGCCCCTTGGTTTCCTGTCCCAATTCTGGAGGCGCTTGTTGTGCATCCACCGCCCCTGCAGTCACTACACTCATCATAATAAGTTTTAAAAACAGAGTTTTCAGGCCATGAACGTGCTTATTCATGGGTAGCAAAAAGTAGCGCGAATTTGGCATGGTGGGTACCCTCCAAGGGTCTGTTGCAAGACAGCAAAAGCGTCACTGCATGGTATCATAACCGCTTTCCGCTCTAGGCAATACCAGCATGGCTTTAATGTGGCGATGTTGAACCCTGCAACTTGTAAAATCAGCCCATGCAAAAGCCACAACTCATTCTGGTAGACGGTTCCTCTTATCTCTACCGTGCGTTTTATGTTCCGCAACTTAAGCGCATGATGACAGCTTCTGGGCAGCCAACGGGTGCCGTATTTGGTACGATCAATATGCTCAAGAGCTTGGCCTCAGAGTACCCAGAAGCGCAAATCGTGACGATATTTGATGCCAAAGGCAAAATTTTTCGGCATGAGATGTACGGGGATTACAAGGCCAACCGACCGCCCATGCCTGACGAGCTGCGCAGTCAAATCGATTATTTACACAGATCGATAAAAGCGCTCGGATTGCCGTTGATCGCTATGCCAGGAGTCGAGGCTGATGATGTCATCGGCACCTACGCAAAACTGGCTTGCGAGGCAGGCAAGACCGTACTCGTTGCGACTGGCGACAAAGATTTAGCACAAATCGTAAACGCTAGCGTGCATTTGATCGACACCATGAAGAAAGTCATCTATGACGAGGCTGGGGTGGTGAAAAAGTATGGCGTTAAACCTGAGCAAATTATCGACTATTTAACGCTGATGGGAGACTCGTCGGACAATATCCCCGGCGTGCCGAAAGTTGGCCCAAAAACGGCAGTGAAGTGGTTAAACGAGTACCAAACTCTGGACAACTTAATCGAACATGCCGATGAAATCGGCGGCAAAGTGGGCGAGTATTTTCGCGAATTCATTCCACAACTTCCACTGAGCAAAGATCTAGTGACAATCAGGTGTGAACTCGACGTCGATCCACCACTAAAGGATTTGCAAAGCACGGAACCAGACCAAGCCACCTTGATCGAAATCTACGGCGAGCTGCAGTTTAAAAAATGGCTGGCCGAGATGGGGGAATCACTACCTGCGGCATCCGCAACAACGGCCGAATTCACCAAAGGTGAATATGAAATCATCTTCGCGCAAGAACGCTTACTCGAGTGGGTTGAAGAACTCGCAAACAGCCAAGGCTTCGCTTTCGATACCGAGACTACCTCGGTGCTGGCACAAGAAGCAGAATTGGTTGGCGTATCTTTTGCTATTGAAGCCGGGCGAGCCGCCTATGTGCCGGTGGCACACAAGTACTCAGACGCACCTACGCAACTGCAACGAGAGTGGGTTCTTGCGCAACTGCAACCCCTGTTAGAGAACTCTGAGCTGCCTAAGATTGGGCAAAACTTAAAGTACGACCAGAGCGTACTGAGCAATTACGACATCGAACTGCGCGGCGTCCGCTTTGATACCATGCTTGAGTCCTATGTTCTTAACAGTGTTAACTCCAGGCACGATATGGACACTCTGTCTGAGCTCCATCTTGGCCATACACCAGTGGCATTTACCGAAGTCGCTGGGAAAGGTAAGGCTCAACTCACTTTTGATCAGATTGAAATTGAAAAAGCCGGCCATTACGCAGCAGAAGATGCGGATGTCACTTTGCAGCTGCATAACACCTTAATGCCACAACTGACGAATCAGCCAGCCCTGCATCGCATTTTTAACGAAATAGAAATGCCTTTGATTGGCGTTCTTTCTAGGATTGAGAGCAATGGTGTGTTAATCGATGACACATTGCTGATGCAACAAAGCCAGGAACTCGCACAGGGCATGCAAGAAACCGAAATTAAGGCATACGATTTAGCAGGTGGGGAGTTCAACTTAGCATCGCCAAAGCAAATTCAAGAAATTTTGTACGACAAGATGGGCCTCCCAGTGCTCAAGAAAACGCCTAAAGGAGCGCCCTCTACGGCTGAAGACGTATTACAAGATTTGGCGCTTGAACACGAGCTGCCACGCCTTATTCTCGAACACCGCAGTCTCGGCAAGTTAAAATCGACGTACACAGATAAGCTCCCAACGATGATAAGCAGCCGAACCGGCCGCGTTCATACCTCCTACCATCAAGCGGTGGCCGCCACAGGTCGTTTGTCATCGAGTGACCCTAATCTGCAAAACATCCCAATTCGAACCGAACAAGGGCGTCGTATTCGCGAAGCATTTGTTCCCGCTTCAGGCAATACCATCATTGCGGCAGATTATTCGCAAATTGAACTGCGCATCATGGCGCATTTATCTGGCGACGATACGCTTGTCGCAGCGTTTAGCGACGGCTTGGATATTCATCGTGCCACAGCGGCAGAAATTTTTGATACCGCGTTGAGCGAAGTCACGGATGAACAGCGCAGACACTCAAAAGCGGTCAATTTCGGTCTAATTTATGGGATGTCTGCCTTCGGTTTGGCTAAACAATTGCATGTGGAACGCAAGCAGGCCCAAGCCTATATCGACCAGTATTTCGCTCGCTATCCAGGTGTGGCTGAGTATATGGAGCGGACTCGGGAACAAGCGCGCGAGCAAGGCTTTGTTGAGACAGTATTTGGGCGACGTTTGTACCTCCCCGACATCAATGCGCGCAACCACAACGTTCGACAATACGCCGAGAGGACGGCCATTAATGCCCCAATGCAAGGTACCGCGGCCGATATAATCAAGCTCGCCATGATTGAAACTGACCACTGGTTACAACAAGCAGACAATGGCTGCAAAATGATTATGCAGGTACACGATGAGCTGGTTCTAGAAGCACCCCAAGAGACCGCGAGCGAAATACAAGCGGCTGTGATCTCACTCATGCAACAAGTTGTTGATCTGGCAATACCTTTAGTTGTTGATGCTGCTCAGGGCCAAAACTGGTCAGCGGCACATTAACTCGGGTGCAGGCGGCAAGGTTTTGGTTTAAAATCAGGCAATTGGGTGGAAAATTAAAACGGTCATCGGGCTCGTGTCCGTCGTTTCCGCAACATTAGTTGCACGACGAAGGTGGGTCGAAGTGTTGGGTTACACTGAAAGAAGCGCCGTAATTTCAGGGTTATGCAGAATAAAAATTTGATTAAATGGGCTGGGTTGTCGATTGTTTTTGTAACGATCATTTGGTGGTTGTGGCCATCGGAATCTGATGATCTCAACGCACAACTCGATAGTGCATCGGGCGGTCAAAGCTTGGTCTCTGCAATTCAACCAATCAATAATGCCGACGCCTTGACGGGTTCGGAAAAACTACCCGAAAAATTAACTCAAGCCTTGGTATACACGCCGAATGCGCGCGATCTAAACGATTTTACCAGCGCGAATGAGGCCATCCAGTCAGGCAGTTATGAGGCTGCAATCACGCTGCTGAAAGGCATAATCGAGCGCCAGCCAGGCTTGTTGGAACCGTATATTAACTTAGCGTCGGCACAAGCAGCATCGGGCAATTTAGACGATGCGCGCAAGACCCTCATGCAAGGCCTAAGTGCCAACGAAAACTACGGCGCCCTGTTCAGCAATCTGCAAGACGTACATGCGGCTCTCGCCGCGGACGCCTACCAACTTGCATTGGCTGAAAATGCAGGCGCACAAGTAAGTCCTCCAAAAAAATCCCTTAGACTGCCATTAGTGACTGCTCTGAATGCCAGCGTAAGTTCAAATGACGATGTTGCTCTACAGAAAGCGCGCTCACAAATAAAAAACCTGGAAGCCGCGTTAGCCGATAAACAAAAGGAATTTGCTGCCGAACAAGCCTTGTTAGCGCAAGCAAGAACCGAACTCGCATCGAATCAAACATCGCTAACATCAACCCAAGAGCAATTAAAAGTTGCCGAATCAGCGGCCTCTCTCAGTAACGAAGCGTCTTCCACGGCCAGCAGCAAAATTATCGCTTTGGAAACACGACTCACCGCGGCGCAACAAGAAATCGCGCAAATGTCGAGCAACCATCAGGCTGAGATAGCGTCACTTAACCAGCAACTCCAGCAACAAAAGCTCGCTCTTTCAGAACAACAACTGTTAGCTAAACAGGCGCAAGAAAGGCAAGCTCAAGAGCTTGCAGCTAAGCAGGTCGCCGCTGCAACCGTTCAGCCTGAAGCCGCTCTGCAGACCGCACCTAAACCAGTAGCTTCAGACACTGCTCGAGACGTGAGCACGAATGGCATTGCGCATGTACGGAGCTGGGCAAAGGCGTGGTCGGCGCAAAATGTGTCTGATTACATTGCTCACTATTTAGACGACTACTCTCCATCAGGCAGCGGATTGAGCAATGCGGATTGGCGTGCGCAACGACAGGTTCGACTGACCAATAAAGACTTTATCGAAGTGACGCTCACTGACTTTGAAACTGAGCGTAAGGGCGATCAACTCCAAGTAAGATTTGTGCAGCGTTACCGCTCGAACACCATGGATGACACGATCCGCAAACAGATCAGTCTAGTGGCTCCAAATGGCGATTGGAACTCACCGCGGATTGTTGCAGAACAAGTTGTTCGCTAGACAAATAACATGCAGCAAAGCAACGTGAAAAAGTTTGCCCCATTGCTAGCAACTATTAGCCTGCTAATGGCCGGTATTTTGCCCTCCAGCGCGAACAACCATGGCGACTACAATACGTACGAGCCAGCCATCCTAAAAATTATTGAAACGATCAAAAATGGTGAGCTCAACAACGCGTTAGTGCTAACTGAAACTCACTTGCAAGAGTTTCCAAAGAGTCGCGTGGGCCACTTGCTCAAAGCCGACATATTACAAGCACTGGTCTTTAACCCGACTTCTTTCACTAGCTCTTCTTACCAGAGGACTAAGGAAATCCCAATCAGCTCAGAAACAACACTGGGTTTACGCCATCAAATCCGCAATCGATGGTTACATCACAATCGCGATCAATTAACACACTCAAAATTACCTGCCAGCTTGGTCGACATGGGTCGTCACAAACATGTGATGGTCAGTGATATGAGTGCTGGCAGGCTCTACCTCTATAGAAATAGAAATGGCGAACCTGAACTCGTCAAAGATTATTATCTCACCGTCGGCTCGGCGGGTTATGGAAAAGAATACGAAGGAGATAACAAGACTCCGATTGGCGTGTACTCCATTTATCAACACATTCCCGGTGCTGAGCTACCTGATCTTTACGGCAAGGGCGCGTATCCGGTGGACTATCCAAACCGTTACGATCGGGCACTAAAACGTACCGGTTACGGAATCTGGCTGCACGGCACCCCGTCAAATACGTATGCACGTTCTCCTTGGGCCAGCGAGGGCTGCTTTGTTCTCAGCAATGATGATTTGCTGGACATTGAAAAGTACATTGATGTCGAAGGTCGAACCCCAGTTATCTTGGCGGATGAAATAGAGTGGGTGTCTCCTGCAGAACTTGATCAACGACGTGAACGGCTAAATCGTACCATTCAAGCTTGGCAAAAAGATTGGGAGAGCCTGAATACACAAGCCTATCTTGATCATTACTCGCGCGAGAACTTTAATTTCGGCACTGAGAACTTCAACCCTTGGGCACGCCGTAAAGAACAAGTGAATGCAGCAAAAACTTTTATTCAAGTGGATCTCGCCGTGGAAAGTCTATTTCTCTATCCGGGTGAGACAGACATGTTTGTGGTGCAATACCAACAAAAGTATCTCTCGAATAACTATGCGGGAGCGACCACTAAAGAACAGTACTGGCGGCGAGAAAGTGACGGCCGCTGGAGAATCGTTTACGAGAGCTAGTGCAATTGACGTGCCACACTAATCTCCCGACTGAGCAACATCCTGATTCACGTTTTTTCGTAACCAAGAGACAATATCTTCCCAGATCTGGGTTGTCTCTTGTTCACTGGGCATGTCCCATGCATGCGGTAACTCCAATGTTATAACCGGAATATCGCGGTTGATCCCAGCGTAATTTCCCAGTGATCCTGGGTAGGTCCCTAATAAATTTAAATGTAACTTACCCAAGCTCTTAGGCGCGCTGTTTAATACCAGCGCATCGAAATCCACTACTCCATATGGAGCATGGACGCTGATGATTGCATCAGGTTTGAACTCATTGATCACATCAATAAGCCACTGGGTCTCTGGCTCACTGGCTGGCTTCTCACCTGGATAGCGACGCGGGTTCTCGCCCTGTTTATTGCGCCAATACTTAAGCGCATTTTCTTCCCAATCGTCTGATGGTAGGTTGCGGTTCAAGTCAACGCCATTCTTATTGGTGCGCTGCGCCGATCTTGGCAAAACCCCATCTGGATTCATCATCGGCACCACGTGCCAATGAAACAAACCGGAGTGAAACCTGTTCAGCTTCTCGATCCATTTAAAGACAATACTCACAGAGGTAAGTTCATCCCCATGGATGCCACCAATAACCAATATCTTACCTTGCGCCTCTCGTCCAGGCAGAGGAGCATATTCTCTAAACAAGATTGGAAAACCGTCGACTGAAAGGCAATGACTTTCTTGCAAGCGTGCCGCATTGCAACTTTTCTCACTGACGCTCGCCAATCGTCTCGATATCCTTTTACACGCTTGTTCTGCACTTATGGAGCTCGATTCCTGCTTCTGATTAAGACAAAACAATGCTGCCTCCGATCCAACGACGGGTTCCTCAACAGTCAGCTGTTCGGGAGTTGAAAAACCCATATCCTCAATTAATATCTGCCCTGCAGTAGACGTCTGCGCTTCAACTTCATCATCACTAGGGAGTTGAACTGCGCCATCGGTGACTGCACCAGTATTTTGCGCTGCTTCTGGCACTGAGGTTTGGGGTTCGAGACCCTCACGCTCTTCGATATTGAGCACATCTGACTGTTGAGCTGTCTCGTCAGGTCGTTCCTGACAAGCAGCCAAAATAAATGCCAGAAATATCCAGAGATGGGGCTTTTTGCTCGAGACGTTGAATACGGAAATTGGATGCTTCATTTGTATACTGCTCTGCTCGCACTCAATGCTCGCCGGTTAGGTAGACAGAGTATAAACGCCGGATGGATTCTTGTGCTAATCGCTTAGCTGGAATGTAACTTAAATGAGATCAAAAGAGGGCGAATTGCTGGAGTTCCAAGCTTAAGAATCAAGATTTCCAGTCGCACAACCACCGAGCAATGAATACTGGTCAACGGCAGAACGCACAAGCATCAAGAAATAGAAAAGATGACCGACTTAGCCGTCAAGAAAGAAGGCATCTATACGTCAGTGAGAACGCAAGATGCCCAGGGCAGGCGAGAAATACCGTTTAAAAGGTATTCCAAGGGGATGTCGTTTGGGGGGGACTGCCTGCCCTGGACAATTTTTTCACCGCCCCATTTTACTAACAAAATGACAACGGCCGTAAAGCTTGAGTCCGATCGTACTATAAAGCAAAAGTGTAGCCAATCCAAGACACTTTTTCGAATGTAACAAAAGCCTCACATCGACTGTTAGATATTAGTAGGCTTGGTCGAATGTTGGGCGCGGCGTTAGCCATTATCGCCTGCCAGAGCGTCGCTCACCCACTCATCGATTTGAGCACGCATAATACTGACGCCCAAGCCATTGACTGAGGAAAAAGGCTCAACGCCAAACTGTCCACCAAGCTGCTCTAGTTCGCGTTCCACGCTCAGGCAGGTTGCAGCTGCCTTGCCCTTGGTTAGTTTGTCAGCTTTGGTCAGTAATACTTGAGTAGGAAGGTTTGAGTCTCTGGCCCATTCCGCCATTTGCCTATCGAGCTCGGTCAGCGGATGACGAATGTCCATCAATAGTACGAGAACCACCAGATTTGACCGTTCCGCGAGATACTTATGGATGGTTTTTTGCCACTTTTCCTTAACCGCCAGCGGCACTTGTGCAAAGCCATAACCCGGCAGGTCCACCAAGCGTGCATTGTCACCCATGGTAAAAAAATTGATTTGCTGCGTACGGCCCGGGGTTTTACTGGTGCGAGCTAATTTACGCCGCTGCGTAATCGCGTTAATCGCGCTCGATTTTCCCACATTGGAACGCCCTGCAAAGGCAATTTCGACGGATTTATCATCTGGAAATTGCGCGACTTCAGCGGCGCCCAGGATGAACTCACAGTCACGCAAAATGGCCGGCAGAGCATTGTCGTTCTGCGGAGGCTTGTTGGTATTATTTGGCATCGCGCGATTGTAACAAGAACCACGACCGATGCGGGCTTGTTGTCTCAATGCAAACGCCCTTATTTGCTTGTGACCTGCACTATGGCATGCTATAAACCACAGCCGTAAATCTGATCGTAATTTGAGCTCTTTCCGGAGACGTTTTAATGTTCAATAAAGCTCTTCTTTGCACCGCTTTTACCGTGCTTTCGGTTTTCACTTGGGGCAACGCATTTGCCGCGGGCGATGCCGCTGCGGGTGAGGCAAAATCTGCTGTCTGTGCCGCCTGTCATGGACCAACGGGCATAAGTAGCATCCCGATTAATCCTAATATTGCCGGCCAGGTACCTGGCTACATAGCAGCCCAGCTAAAGGCGTTCAAAACCGGTGAGCGGGTTAACCCCGTAATGGCTGGTCAAGCTGCAATCTTGTCCGACGAGGACATGGCTGATCTCGACGCGTTTTACGCAGCTCAAGACGCCCAAACCAGTACTAGCATGACTGATGAAGACAAAGCATTGGCTGAAGAAGGTGGCAAGATATATCGAGGTGGGTACGCCAAGCGGGGTATTGCAGCCTGCATGAGCTGTCATGGACCCAGTGGCCACGGCATACCGAAGAATTACCCGCGTGTTTCTGCACAGCACAAAGAATACCTTGAGCAACAGTTGCTAGCCTATAAGAAGGGAGAACGACGCGGATACAACGGGATAATGGCCGATATTTCCTTTGGACTAAGCGAACTGCAGATCAAACAATTATCGGCTTATATGGCCGGTTTGCAGTAGTAAGTTGCCACCATCGTATAAGCAAAAAAGCGGCCTTCTAGGCCGCTTTTTTTATGGCATCTTTCTGCTCCCATCTTTCCGCTCCATCCCAGCCCAATGGTAGACTCAAAACATGGATGAAAGCTGGCTACAAAACCTCAAACAAACACACTGTGTTTTGGTTCCGACACGCAGCTTGCAAACCGAACTTCACTCGCAAAGCGCAGCGGCTCAGATCACCGCTGGCAATACCGTGTGGGTAACCCCCTCTATCTTAACTTGGCGCGATTATCTTGGCGTTTTGTGGGCCGCAAATCAATTTCAGCTGCCTAACTCTAACTTGCTGATCGACTCCGTCCAAAGTCAGTTGCTTTGGGAGCGAGTAATAGAGCAAACCAAACGACAAGAAGAAGAACTAGCGCTACTCAATGTTAAACAAACGGCACGGGCAGCGCAGCGAAGCTGGCAGCTCGCGCATGAATGGCGTATCGACCTTAAGACACTCAAGCAAAGCCCTATTGTCGATGTCAGGCAGTTTTCATTGTGGTCTGATGACTATGACGGGATGTTGCGGAAGTTTTCGGTACTCGATGAGGCAACTCTGCTCCGCGAGCTTCTCAGGCTGTTGTCAGAGAGCCGCATTCGCCAACCTTTTGAACAGGTAATCTGGTACGGGTTCGATCTGATAAATGCAGCCCAAGGTGAGTGGCAAGCACGCACCTTAGAATCGGGACTATCGCACCAAGTAAAGACTCCTTCCGCGCAAAATACTAAGCTTTGTTACCATGCATACGCCAGCGAGCATGACGAGCTTTCAAATGTGCTCGCGCAGGCAAAAAGCCTGATCGAATCTAAACCTGATTCAAAAGTCAATATTGTCGTTCCTAAGCTGCAGCATGTGAAAGAAAGCCTAGAGGTCTTGGCAGGTCAAATTTTCTACCCAGGAAAATCACCACTTGAGTTAATGAATAACGATCTCGCCTATCGATTCAGCCTCGGCAAACCCTTACCAGAGTGGGCAGCCGTGACGAGCGCGTTAGCGTTAATCAAACTGCTCAATGGCCGCTGCAGCACGAGCGATTTCACCTGGCTGCTGCGTAATCAGTTTTTGCGGCTATGCCGTAACTGTGAACTTGAATCGAATATTTTCGAGCAGTGGTTACAAGAACGAAAACTCTCGCAGATATATCTACTTCGATTACCCGAAATGGTGCTTGAGGCTGATATTGCTAGAGAGTCGAAGCTCTACAAGTTAGCCACGGAGCTTGGTACTTTTGTAAGCGCCTTACAAACTGAGTTAGATTCCGCCGCAGCGGCGCACAAATACAAAACTCTGTCGCTCTCTCGCTGGCGAGCGTTATTTAGCGAATGGTTAGAGTTGTGGGGCTGGAGCACTGCGGTCGGCTCCGCAAGCATGAGCACAGTTGAATTTCAATTACATGAGCGCTGGCAACAACTACTTGCTCAATATGAGCAACTCTCCTCAGTACAACCTCGTACGGGCTTAGGACGTGCTATCGAACTGTTTGCCTCATTAGCACGCGAGCAAGTGTTTTTACCCAAAGCTGGAACTTCACCCATTTTTATCTCAGGCTTATACGAAGCCGTTGGCATGCCCTGTGATTACTGTTTTTTAACCGGGATGTCTGAGGATTATCCGGCACCGGCTCGCTCAGATCCGTTTCTCGGTAATGTACTTAGAGAAAGTACTGAGTATCCATCTGCGACCCCCGCACAACATCTCATCCAAGCGGATAAAGTGATCGGCAATCTCATTAGTAGTGCCCGCGATTGTCGGATCAGCTACAGCAAGGCCAGCGCTGAGCGCCCCGACATCATCAAATCTGTTGCAAGCCTATTTCGACTGAAAACGTTCGAAGCAGTCGAGACAGTGTCTAAGAAAATTGAGACAACCGGTCTGGAATACTATACGGATTCAAAAGGGCTCAGTGTGTCCGACTCAGATTCTTTACGTGGCGGAACCAGTATCTTTACCGACCAATCAAACTGCGCCTTCAGGGCCTATGCGCGACACCGCCTGCAGTGCCGAGATGATGCAGAGCCTGAGTTCGGCTTAGATCCCATGGACCGGGGCAGCCTTGTCCACTCTTTGTTGGAAAACTGTTGGCAAGAATTACAGAGCAGACAAGCACTTGAAGATTTATGCCGAAAGGATGAGCTTAAGACGTTTATCAAGAATATCGTCAACATCACTATTAGCAATTACCAAGAACAGTTTTACGAACAGCAAGCGCTTTTGATGCAACTCGAAGCACCCAGACTGTGCGACCTCCTTGCAGAATGGCTGAATCTCGAATTAAACAGACCGGCCCAGTTTGGCATTGCTGCTTTGGAGGAACAGGGCGAACATAGCCTGGGCGGCATTCCTTTTCGTTACAAGATTGATCGTCTCGATTTACTTGAAGATGGTCGTACTGTGATCATCGACTATAAAACCGGGATGACTTCTCGCAGCGATTTCGATGGTGATCGAATCAGGCAGCCGCAGCTACCGCTCTATGTGCAAGCGATCACAGCTAAAAAAAACCGAGCCCCTAGCGGCGTCGCTTTCGCACAGGTTAAGCGGCAAGAAAACAAATTCGAAGAATTAAGCGAAACCAATATTTTTCGAGCTGAGACCAGATACGGTAGGGATTATGCAGAGCGCTGGGAACGGGCATTGGCGCAATGGCCAGAGCAACTAACAAGTCTTGCACAGGATTTTTTAGCCGGCGAGGCCAGCGTAAACCCAATTGACGAAAAAACCTGCCAGTACTGCGATTTGCACTCCTTGTGTCGTATAAACCAACTTAAAACGCCAGAAGAAGATGACCATGTTAAGTGATCATCAGGCACGTCAAGCCGCACTCAACCCGCGTCAGTCGTATATCGTTCAAGCACCGGCAGGCTCAGGAAAAACAGCCTTATTGGTTTATCGCATGCTCGCTGCGTTGGCGACCGTGGAACGCCCAGAACAAGTACTCGCCATTACGTTCACTCGCAAAGCCACTGCCGAGATGCGCGAGCGGGTTTTGGAACTGCTGCAGGCAGCGGAGAGTAATACCAAGAGCGCTAACCACTTTGAGCAACAAGGCATCGACCTTGCTACAAAGGTTCTAAAACAGGATCAGCAACGAGAATGGCGCTTACTAGACGCACCGGAACAACTTCAGTTACATACGATTGATGCGTTTTGTGCCCGCCTCAGTGGCGATATGCCTTGGCTTAGCCGCTTGGGTGATAAGCCAGGGATAACAGAAAACGCCAGCGGCCACTACAGTAATGCCATAGACGCGTTATTTGCCAATCTACTGAGCGACCCTAACAGCGAACTAAGCACAGCCTTGAGTACGGTCTTGATGGAGCTAGACTTTAATTACTCTCGCGCTCGGCGCTTATTTTCGGCAATGTTAAGTAAACGCGATCAATGGTTGCGTCACCTAGTGCAGAATGACCTGACTAAACTGCGGTCTACTCTGACAACAGCCTGGGAGGATCTAGCGCGAGAGGCTGAGTCGGAACTCCGAATTCAAATCCCGTCAGATACACTTAGTCAGTTGTGCCAAATAGCTAATAAGGCAGCCAACCATATACCGCCCGGCAAACGACCGCTTACCGCTTTCATATCCCAACCAGCGGCCAACGCCGAGCAGTTAAGCCCAGCACACTGGCACGACTTAGTGCATCTTCTTACCACTGCAAAAGCTAAGAGTTTTCGAACCCGAGTTGATAAGAATCTGGGCTTTCCTACATCCGAGCCTGACCTCAAAAAGGCGTTTCAAAGCGTGTTAAAAAGCTTTGATGGTCAGGAGGGCCTTCTCCTTGCTTTACAGCACCTTGATGCTCTTCCAGTTCCACATTACAGCGAACAAGACTGGCGACTGCTCTTAGCTCAAGAAACAGTTTTGTTGCATCTCGCTGCACTATTACAGCTTGAATTTCGAAGCAGCGGTGAGTGCGACCACAGTGAAGTGTCACAACGCGCTCTGCGCGCTTTGTCCGAATTGGATTCACCAACGGATCTTGCACTTAAAATCGACTATCAGTTGTCTCATGTATTAGTCGATGAATTTCAAGATACATCACGTAGTCAATTGGAGCTTCTTCGTCAACTGGTTGCCGGTTGGCAGCTAGACGATGGTAGGAGCTTGTTTCTCGTGGGTGACCCAATGCAGTCAATTTATCGGTTTCGGGAAGCCGACGTCAGCTTGTACTTGCAGGTTACCGATAACGACCATACCCGCGTGTTTGACAATATTCGTATTGAGGCCTTACAGCTAAGTGAAAACTTTCGCTCATGTGACGACTTGGTCGGTTGGTTTAACGACACTTTCACCGCCAGCTTTCCAGCTCATGCCAATGTTCTAAAGGGTTCGATTGCCTACGCGCCTTCTACGTCAAATAAGACCGGCTCAACTAATATACGCGCGGAACTTGCTGTCACTCCCGAGCAAGAAGCTGAACGAGTGGTTGCTCATGTTAAAGATTTTTTACGTGGTGCCGACCCGCAAGGGCGCATTGCAATTCTGGTGCGCTCTCGCAATCATCTGAACGAAATTATCCCAGGTTTGGAACAAAACGAAATCCCGTTTACTGGGCTCGATATCAAGCCTTTAGTTGAGGTTGCCGCTGTACAGGACATCATCACTTTGTGCAAAGCCATTGCTCATCCGCACAATCGCCTAGCATGGTTGGCGCTGTTGAGGTCACCGCTATTAGGCTTGTCATTAACAGAGTTACAGCAATTGGGGGCTGACCCGTGGCACGCCCTAGAGCAAGCCACCTTTGACCCAACTACGAAAACTCGCTTGCAGCGCTTCGTGCCTATTATGCGCAATGCCTTGGCGCAACGACAGCAGGTTCCTTTACACGCGTTGACGCGGTGGACATGGCGCGCTTTAGGCGGCGTGCAGCTACAACAAGGCTTAAGCTCTAGCGACCTTGAACGAATTTTCACAATCATCGCGCGCAATGAGCATGGCGGAGATCTTTTATCACTGACTCAATTCGAACAGGATTTCGTGGATCTGTATGCGCAGCCTGACAACACTGAGATCGCGCGAGTGATTCTTTCAACCATCCACAAAGCCAAGGGCTTGCAATACGATACCGTTATCTTGCCGGGCTTGGATCGTAAGTCACCGAGCGATGAGAAAAACGTAATGATGTGGGCTGAACGAAATAGCGACCAAGGAGAGGCACAACTGCTGCTCGCGCCAATACGACTCGCGAAAGAAGAAGGCAGCCATTTCGATTATTTACGTCGCCTCGAAGCAGAACGCGCACAGCAAGAGAGAATTCGCCTCATGTATGTTGCGTGCACGCGGGCCGAACGTGGCTTGATCTTGCTGGCGCGCCCCAAATTTAATAAGGACGGCGATCTCGTTGCGCCCTTAAGTAGCAGTCTTCTGGCGGCCATTTGGGAGCAGACCGAAGATCAATTTTCTCTTTTACAAGAGCGAGGATCTAAGGACGTTGAGGATCAACCAACCGTGCAAGGACTGAACCGGCTACCAGCAAAATTTAGACAAAACTTTCCTGCCTCTGTGAACTGGCAAGCAAACGAACGCATTGCGCCTCAACAGACAGATCAAGAACTTGAATTTGAGTGGGCTACCGAGTTAGCCACCGGGGTAGGATTGGTTTTGCACAGCTGGCTTGAAAATCATGCTGAAGATCTTTTCAATCTAGAGGTAGATGAAGAACAACGTCGTCGTTGGCGCGAGCAGCTGCGTACATTGCGGGTTCCTGAAGAACGTTTATCGATGGGCGTTAAACGTTTGCAATCGGCGGTTGAGCGAATGCAAAACGACAATCATGCGCAATTCATTTTTGACCGCCACCGAGAAGCCCACAATGAATTCGCCATAACCAGTTTCAACGAAGGTAAGCTCGCAAGTTTTAAAATCGATCGAACCTTTATTGACCAACACGATACGCGCTGGGTTGTAGACTATAAGACAACCACCACAAAACAGGCCGATGTTGCTGCGTTTGTGGACACGCAAGTCAGCGAGCGACATAAACCACAACTGGAAAACTATGGTCGCCTAATGAGCCAGCTTGATTCAAGACCGATAAAACTGGCCGTCTACTTCCCTATGCTTGGTGAACTACGAAGCTGGGACTTTCAAACCTAAAGAACCTATCGATTGAGGATCAACAATGAAGAATGTAACGCTGGGTAGCTCAGGCCTGCAAGTGTCTGAAGTATGTCTTGGCACCATGACGTGGGGATTACAAAACACGGAATCAGAAGCACACCAACAAATCGACTACGCTTTAGAGCGGGGCGTTAACTTTTTGGATACCGCCGAAATGTATCCCGTTCCTCCTAGCTCAGAAAAGTACGGTTTGACAGAACAATACATCGGAACTTGGCTGCAAAAAAATCCACATAAACGCACCGATATCATTTTGGCCAGCAAGATTGCCGGCATTGGTGTGCCGTGGGTACGTAACGGCGAGGGAATATCTGGCAAGGAAGTCATTCTTGCCGTGGACCGCTCTCTACAACGTCTACAAACTGACTATTTGGATTTATTTCAACTGCATTGGATCAATCGCAGTTCACCACACTTTTCCAGGCACTGGCCGGGCATGATCAATTACGCCAGCTTTGATGTTGAGCGTGAAAAAGCCGAACATCTAGACATCCTGAGTGGATTAGATCAATGCGTAAAAGCCGGAAAAATTAGACATTGCGGCTTATCAAATGAAACACCTTGGGGCATCAATCAATACCTTCAGCTCGCTAAAGATAACGGCTTGCCGCGCATGGTATCTGTGCAGAATGAATTCAACTTGCTGCATCTCACGGATCTTCCGCATGTGATGGAAACCTGTGTGCTAGAAGACATTGCTTATCTGCCTTGGTCTCCTTTAGCTGGCGGTGCTCTGTCGGGCAAATACCGCAATGGCGCAAAGCCGGAAGGTTGCCGTTGGACCATGCAGCAACGCAACGGCATCTTTCGAGATACAACACTCTCACATCTTGCCATAGAGGAGTACTACCAGGTTGCCAAAGCCAACAACCTTAGTTTGGCGCAACTATCATTGGCTTGGGTAAACCAATATCATGGGGTTACGTCCACAATAATCGGCGCAACTTCGATGCAACAATTGGCTGAAAACATTGACGCATTCGAGTTATCCCTAGATAGCGATATGCTCGCCGCAGTAGAGCGCGTCTATCGCCAATACCCAGTGCCGTTTTAGGCTCATTCCCCTTAAATCATCAATCTGAGAAAGCCCTTGTTATGAAGCGTAATTATTATTTGATTAGCCTCCTAGTTTGTATCGCTGCTTGCACGCCAAATTCCGAACCGTCTCAGAATAGTTCAACACCTAATGCTGAAGAAGAACCATCGCAATTATCAATGACATCGTATCCAAGACTCAAACAACTCGCTCGTTCTGCACCCGTGGCCGACACCAAACCACACCAAGAAGAACATCATGGAATCACGCTATCCGATCCTTACCACTGGCTTAAAGACCAGGGTTATCCAGAAGTTGACGACAAGGAAGTGCTCAACTATTTGAAAGCTGAGAATGAGTATTACTACGAATTTCTGAAGCCGCATCAACCATTGGCTGATGCGGTTTTCGAGGAATTTAAAGGCCGTACCGATGAGACAGAAGAATCGGTGCCTTATCAAGACAACGGTTATGAGTACCGTTGGTTTTATCGTGAAGGGGAAGAGTACCGAACGCGGAGCCGTAAAAATTTAGCCACTGGCGAAGAACAAGTTTTCCTCGATGAAACCGAGCTTGCCAAGGGGCATGATTACTTTGTTCTAGGCGGCTGGTCGATAAGCCCAGACAATCAGCTGTTGGCGTACTCATTCGATACATCTGGTGATGAGCGTTACCAAGTAAAAATCAAAAACTTAGCGACCGGTGAGCACCTCCAAGATGAACTCGCAGACGTGCAAGGGTCTGTCGAATTTAGTGCCGATGGCACATCCTTGGTGTATGCGCTGCTGGAGCCAAATCGATGGCTGTCGAAAAATATCAAGGCCCACAAAATTGGTTCATCACAAGACCAAGACTCAACGCTGTACTACGAAAAAGATGATGGCTTCTTTATTGGCTTTGGTTTAACCAGTAGCAAAGAGTACTTTTTGTTTGTCTCCACACAAGGAGAAGTGCAAGAAAGTTACGCCCAGCGCGCTGATTTGAGCGGCGAGCCTGTGCAACTGGTACCTCGCAGCGCCGGCTTTCAGCAAACCATTGATCATGCACATGGGCACTTTTACATCCTCGCGAATGATACCCATAAAAACTCGCGTTTGATTCGAGTTAGCGATAAAGCGCCGACGATGGATCGCTGGCAAACATTGCAAGAAGGATCTGATGAGAACTATCTTCTGAACATTCAAACCTTTGACTCTTTCTTCGTCCTCGAATCCAGAGTAAATGGCTTGGAGCAAATGGAAATCCTCGAATACCCAGGCGGTGCTGATGAGTTGACCCGCCGTTCAATCAAGTTTCCAGAAACGGTTTTTTCAGTGGGTTTAGGCGTCAACCCGGAATTCAATCAGAAGCACCTGCGCTTGAGCTACGAGTCGATGATTACCCCTGACACGGTGTTTGATTACGATATTGTCAACCAAACACTCGAGAATCGAAAAGTGCAGAAGGTGCCATCCGGCTATAACAAGAACGATTACGAAACCGAACGGATCATGGTTACTGCTCGTGATGGCGCTAGCGTTCCGGTGACCTTGGTTTATCGGAAAGGTTTTAAACGTGATGGCTCACAGCCAATGTGGCTGTACGGCTATGGCGCGTACGCCGCTACGATTTCTCCTAGCTTCTCAACACTTCGCTTAAGCGCACTTGATCGAGGATTCTCATACGCCGTAGCACATGTTCGTGGTGGCGCAATGATGGGCTATCAATGGTATCTCGATGGCAAGCTAGAAAAGCGTGAGAATACGTTCAACGATTTTGTAGACGTGGCTAATGGATTGATAAAAATGAACTACGCTCGCGCGGGAAACATTTCAATCTCAGGCCGCAGTGCAGGTGGCGAACTTATGGGGGCAGCCGTACTGCAAGCTCCAGAGCTTTGGCGCTCGGTCAATCTAGGTGTCCCTTTTGTGGATGTGCTCAACACCATGCTCGACGCATCGCTTCCGTTAACTCCGCCTGAATGGAAAGAATGGGGGAATCCAATCGAAAGCGCTGACGACTTTAAATTGATTCAAAGCTACTCGCCGTACGACAACATCGGCGCGCGCGAATATCCACCGATGTTTGTCTCTGGGGGCCTCAACGACCCTCGAGTCACCTACTGGGAGCCGGCAAAATGGACCGCTAAAATGCGCGCTCTAAAGACGGATGAGAACCTGCTAGTAATGCGAATCAATATGGGCGCCGGGCACTTTGCAAACAGCGGCCGCTATGGCCGATTAAAAGACTATGCCGAAGAATATGCTTTTATGTTTCTGGCACACGGAATCGATAAATAGCTAAGTTCGCCAGTTACACCATATCCATATGATGAAGGCATAAAGATTCGCCGCTTAAAAAAATGCGGCGAATCAGTTCCTTTAGCTCGGACGGCCTAGGCCGTCGTGAGCGCTAGCGAACGTAGCGAACAAAAGCCCTTAGCCCGAACGGCATGGGCCGTTGTGAGCGCTAGCGAACGTAGCGAATTAAAGCCTTAGCCCGGGTGGCCTAGGCCGCCGTGAGCGCTAGCGAACGTAGCGAATCAAAGCTGTTCTAAAACCGTCTCTGCACCGCTAACTTTAAAATCACCGCCCTCTTCGAGATTGATGTGCGTTACCTTACCATCATCAACAATCATCGAGTAACGTCGTGAACGAACACCACCAAAATCACCGGTGTCCAGCACTAGATCCATGGCCTTGGTTAGCGCGGCGCCACCATCGGCAATCATTACGATATGCTCTGCATTTTGAGCCGCTTGCCACGACTTCATAACAAATGCATCGTTAACAGACAAACACGCAATAAAATCTACACCCTTATCCTTAATAGCATCGTGGTGGACGACGTAGCCAGGCAAATGAGTCTCTGAGCAGGTTGGTGTAAATGCCCCTGGCAGCGCCATCAAAACGGCTTTTTTACCAACAAAGTAGTCACTCGCAGTCACGTTACTTTGCCCTTCTTTATCAATCACTGTAATAGTCGCTGCCGGAATGGCATCACCCACTTGAATCATGTTGGTCTCCAATAGTTTGGTTGGGGTGGAGATTATATAGCACTGGGGCGAAACTCGAAGTATTGTCCGCTCAAATCCAATCAGCTTTTCTTAAATCTTCGATTCGGCTTCGCGCAACTGGAACAGTCCCACCCGACTTTAAATGCAAGACATAGTCTCTCCCTTGACGCGTTACCTTTGCAACAGCTTGTTCGGCCACCCACCATGAACGATGCACTTGTAATCCGGCGACCTCTGCTAAAGTCTGGGTATAGTCTCGCATCCGTGCCCGCTTAAGCTCTTGTCCGTCCTCAGTGGTGACAATTAAATAGTGCTCCTGCGCTTGAACTAGCAATACGTTGGAATGTTTCTTTGCGGCAGGTCCCCGCTCCCGGTTTGCATCTAAAGCGAGTAACACTAAGCCCACGCCGCCAACGGCAGCGACTGGAGGAACGAGAAACAGCCAAAAATCAAAAAACGGATCGCGCGCTTTTGGCAGAAAACCAATCATTTTTAGTAAATCAAGCTGTAATGCAAGAACCAAGCTACAAATCAGCAAAGAGCTGATTATCGCTCCCCATCTACGCAGATTGAGATCAAGCAACTTTGCGTGAACAATCGCGACTTGAGAAACGATTAAGCCGCATATCGTTAACCATAAGCAAAGGCGATGCAAAAACGCTACTTCTTGCATTTGATAGGCTCGCCCTAAGCTCAGAACCAAAGCCAAAGCAACGACATAGGCGATGAGCAACAAGGTGGGTTTAGTAATTTGCGGCCTAAGACTATTCACGACAAATACGGACACTTCATGACTTAAACATTGTGATTACGCATCAAAATCATAGCATTACCAAAAACCATATTTGAGAGATACCATGAAATACCTTAGCTCGATTATCTTTGTCATCGCGGTTACTGCTAGTTTTCACTCCGGGGCACAAGACCGCAGGGAGATTCCACCTTTTAAAGCAACAGGTGAACCAGCCGACCAACAAGTTGAAGAAATTCAGCTCGTGCTCGAAGAATACCGCCGCGCGTGGAATCAGCTCGACGCCGATGCACTCAGCGCATTGCATAGCCAAGATACCGAGTGGATTAATGCCTACGCACGAATGTTTCGAGGCAGAGAGTCGTTACAAAAATTTTTAAGCGCACGCTTGTTTCCGCAATTCTCTCAACAACTCGCAAGTGGTCTAAATCTGGATATCCAAGCAATCTCAATACGCTACTTAAGTGAGAAAATTGTTGTCGCGCATCTTTTTACCGATTTCCAATTAGCAGGAGAAACAGCGCGACGCACACACTTCCATTTAGTGCTTGAAGATCAAGAGCATGGATGGAAGATTGTACATACCGCGATTATGGATGCGTTGTAAAACTACCCAGTAGGGTGATTTTCGTTGCCTAGAAAATCGCCTAAGCTCTTCACAAGAACAACACGAAACTGATCGAGGGACATCAGATGAAGTTACTTTTGAAAATAATTGCAGTAATTTTCGTTCTTGGCGCACTAGGTGGCGGGGTTGCCTTTTACATGACGGCCGAGCTGCCTAAAGTTGCTAATGCCTTCTTTACGGCTGCTAAGAACGGCGATGACACCACCGCCCAATCATTGTTGTCGAACGGCTTTAAACTCTCAACACCTTATCCTGAGTTAAAGGCTTACCTTAGTTCTCATGGGCTCGATACGGTTACCGACTCATCATGGAACAATCGTTCGTTCAGCGGTAGCAATGGTAAGTTAGAAGGCAAGGTGACTACCGCCAAGGGAGATATGCCGTTATCAGTGAGCTTTCTCAAAAGTGATGGTAAATGGCAGATCCATGGTTTGAGTATTCCCGCAGCTGGATTGAGTACAGGATAGAAAAACTCATGTCTTGAGTACTCTACAAATCATCGTAATTTTGACAATAAAAAAGCCCGGCTAAGCCGAGCTTTTTTGTTCCAAAAAATACTTCCGATTATTCAGGCGCTACTTCTTCTGCAGCAGCCTCAACATCGTCTTGCAACTTCTTCATATCTGCTTCAGCTTGCGCCGCATCAATTTTTGCTTTGAGATCATCGCCGCTAACATCTGCCTGCATTGCCTTTACTTTGGCTTTGGCCGCTTCAACCTCGTCGGCGGCCATTTCAGCCATTTCGCTACTCTTGCCTTCGGCCATCTCCATGGCTTCTTCAGCTTTTTCATGGTGACCGGCAAGTGCTGAAAAACTGAATGCGGTGATCGCCGCACCGATAAGTGATCTACTAATTAATTTTTGCATGATTTTCCTCAGCTCATTAAAGAGCGAACTGTCTGTGATTTAGGTAGGGCTTTCAAACAATGATAGAAAGCTCAAAGAGTGTAAATTTGTCGTTCCGCAGTGTGCATTGTGTTAAGCATCGTTAATCTATCAGTAACAATTAAACACCGCTCGGCTTGAACACAATTAGTACGATAAACTCCTCACCTATGAAGAATCGCACGATTGAACTCGATACCGCCTGGCTAGATCACTTGCGAGCAGAGTTTGAACAAGAATATATGCGAGCACTATCCAAATTCCTGCGCGATGAAAAAAGCCTCGGTAAACCCATATATCCACCTGGACCTGATATCTTTGCCGCATTGAATGCAACCCCATTGGACCAGGTAAAAGTGGTTGTTCTAGGCCAGGACCCTTACCACGGCCCTGGGCAAGCACATGGCTTGAGTTTTTCTGTTCCTCGTGGCGTTAAGATCCCTCCATCTTTACAAAACATCTACAAAGAACTCGAATCTGATCTAGGGATGCCCAGACCGAATCACGGGCATTTACGGGCTTGGGCAAAACAAGGCGTGCTGCTTCTTAATAGCGTATTGACGGTTCAGGCAGGGAATGCCGGCAGTCACCAAGGTAAAGGATGGGAGCGTTTTACTGATGCAGTGGTCAATGTTATCAATCAAAACGCGCAATCCAGTGTATTTTTATTGTGGGGCGCGTATGCGCAGAAAAAAGGCGCCAACATAAACCAAAACAAACACTTGGTACTTCAAGCGCCGCATCCCTCACCCTTGTCTGCGCACCGTGGTTTTCTTGGTTGCCGACATTTCTCGCAGGCTAATGCTTGGCTTCAAGAACGCGGGAGGTCAACGATTGACTGGCAGCAGCTCGACGAATCTTGAGAAAAATTCTCCACATAGATATGGATGCATTCTATGCATCCGTCGAACAACGCGATGACCCAAGTCTGCGCGGCCAGCCAGTAATTGTTGGGGGCAGACCGGAACAACGTGGCGTAGTTGCGGCCTGTAGTTATGAAGCGCGTGCTTTTGGAGTGCACTCTGCCATGCCCTCATCACGCGCGCTGAAATTATGCCCTAACGCTGTTTTTCTACGGCCGCGTTTCGATGCTTACAATGAAGCCTCTCAACGTATTCATGAGATTTTCAAGGAATTTACTCGGGCTATTGAACCTTTATCATTGGATGAAGCCTACCTTGATGTAACTGAGCTGGCACAGCGGGCCAAATCAGCGACAGAAATTGCACTCGAGATTAAAAGACTGATTCAGGAGCGAGTCAATTTGACCGCTTCAGCAGGTGTTTCATACAACAAATTTTTGGCTAAGATTGCGTCGGATATGGACAAACCCGATGGGATATTCGTGATCCGGCCAGAACAGGCTGGCGCATTTATCGAAGACCTTCCCATACGCAAATTTCACGGCATCGGTAAAGTGACTGAAAAAAAGATGCAATCTTTAGGAATCTTCAAAGGCGCAGATCTGAAAAAACTGAGCAAGATACAACTGCAAACACAGTTCGGCCAAATTGGGTCGTACTATTACAATATTGCGCGCGGTATAGATGACCGACCCGTGAGCCCAGATAGAAAACGCAAATCCATTGGTAATGAAACAACGTTTGTTGAAAACGTTGTGGATAAAAAAGAGATCTGGGACACACTCAAGCGATTGGCGGGAAAAGTCGCCGAGTCACTTGGCAAAAAAGAAATGACGGCGCGTACAATTACACTAAAAGTACGTTATGCAAATTTTCAGTCCATCACTCGCAGCAAAACGCCACTCGAACCGATATCTCAGCTGAGTGACATGCTTGATGAACTTCCAGAACTATTACGCAAAACCGAAGTTGGTCACAAACCAATCCGACTGATTGGCGTCACGCTGGCGAACTTACAATCAACTAAGGCCGAGATCAAAAGTGAAAATGAGCAACAGGTCAAGGAGGAGCAGTTAGGATTGTTCTCGAATTCGCCACGGTGAGAATGTTACCCTCACGGTAGGTGCATTATGATGAATGAAGATTTGAACGATCCTAAACACAATGGTTGAGCACCGGCGTAAAACGCGCCAATAGAGACAAAACAACGGAACACAATAATGATAAATCGTTTTTGTCGGCTGGTATTTTTTAAATGGCTAGGCTGGCGTCAAATTGGGGAATTACCAACAGAGAAAAAATATCTGTTCGTAGCTCTACCTCACACCAGCAATTGGGATTTCATCTATGGGTGGTTAGCCGTGCGTTCAATGGGGCTAGACGTCACGATATTCGTCAAAGATGTCTTCTTTTTTTGGCCAATTACTTATTTCTGTCGGTTTTTCGGATTGGCGCCAGTCAATCGACGCGAAAGATCAAATTTTGTCGATGCAATTGCGGCTGAATTTGATCAACATGAGGAGCTTGCAGCACTGATTGCGCCCGAAGGCACACGCGCCTTCAAGCCAATGCTCAAAAGCGGGTACTACTATATCGCCAAAAAAGCGAACATCCCAATTGTCGTAGCTGGCCCTGATTACGAAAAAAAGACTTTTACTTTAATGCCCGCACGCAAAGCACTAGCGACATTCGAAGAGGATGCGGCGCAAGTTATCGAATTTTGTAAGTCTATGACGGCAATCAAGCCAAACAAGACCTTTACCAATTGAGTATCAAGGGGCTTGCTTTAGCCGAAATAGCCGGCAAAACCATCGATCTTCTAAACTAAATACTTTGTTAGAGTTTTACCCCTACCACGTGGGCGCGTTACACTTCCGCGGCTGGGCTGAAAATATGGGTTGGCTAATCAATGAACACAACTGACAATCAAAAACTGGTCGTCGCGATATCCTCGCGCGCTTTGTTTGATCTGCAAGAAAGCCATCGCATCTTTACTGAGCGTGGTGTAGAAGCCTACTACCAATATCAAATAGATCATGAAAACGAAAAGTTGCTGCCTGGAGTCGCTTTTCCGCGGGTCGAGAAGCTGCTAAAACTAAATGATATCGAGCCTGCTCGTGAGCGAGTGGAAGTCATTTTGCTGTCTCGCAACAGCGCCGATACCGGTCTCAGGGTATTCAACTCAATTCAAGACTATGGCCTACCAATTACACGTGCCGCATTCACCAGCGGCAATAGTCCCTTTCGGTATGTTGAACCCTTTGGCGCGGATGTGTTTCTTTCCAGTGATCCGCAAGACGTCTCCAGCACATTAGCAGCGGGCGTAGCTGCAGCGACGATGCTGCCAGGCAATGAACGCAGCAGCACTATCAATCAAGACAAGCTATGCATCGCCTTTGATGGCGATGCGGTGGTGTTTTCAGATGAAGCTGAGAAAGTGTACAAACAAAAAGGCTTAATCGAGTTCGCCAAACACGAAGTGGCAGCTGCGAAGAAACCGCTGCCCGGCGGACCATTTCGCAACATGCTCGCTGCGTTACACCGTATTCAGGCTGAATTTCCAGCCGCAGAATCACCAATTCGCACCGCCATAGTAACCGCGCGTGCTGCCCCAGCTCACGAGCGCGTGATTCGCACTCTGCGCGCTTGGAACATTCGTATTGATGAGGCGGTGTTTTTAGGTGGGCTTGAAAAAGGTGAGTTTCTAAAAACCTTTGGTGCCGATATATTTTTCGATGATCAAGAAGGTCATTGCGATTCCGCTCGTCAACATGTACCTACGGGCCACGTTCCACACGGCGTCGCAAACAATTGATAATTAGTAAGAAGTAGAGAATCTGATATGAAGTTAGGCGTTGTGAAGCTGGTATTTGCCGTGCTACTGATGTTCAGTAGCGCCTCAAATGCTGCCTTACCGGCTGCCGTTGATGGACAGCCATTACCCTCATTGGCACCTATGTTGGAAAACGTGCGAGATGCGGTCGTCAACATTGCTACTGAAGCTGAGATCACTGTGCGGCGCCGACGAGACCCATTTTTCGATGATCCTTTTTTTCGTCGTTTTTTTGAACAAGGGCGGTCTCAAAAACGCAAGCGGCAAGGCTTGGGTTCAGGCGTGGTTTTTGACGCTGACCAGGGCTTGATACTGACCAATGCTCACGTTATCCAAGGTGCCGACAAAATCACCGTCAACCTAAAAGACGGCCGTGAGGCACAAGCTGAGGTTATTGGTACTGATAAGGACTCCGATGTTGCGGTGATTCAGGTCAAACTTAATGGCCTCAGAGCAATACCTCTGGGTAACTCAGACCATTTGCGTGTGGGTGACTTTGTGGTGGCAATTGGAAATCCATTTGGATTGCGGCAAACGGTCACATCTGGAATTGTCAGCGCCCTGGGTCGCAGCGGCCTAGGTATTGAGAACTATGAAGACTTTATTCAAACTGACGCGTCTATTAATCCCGGCAATTCCGGTGGCGCCTTGGTCAACCTGCGCGGTGAGTTGGTTGGCATTAATACGGCCATTGTTGCCCCGAGCGGAGGCAACGTGGGCATTGGTTTCTCAATCCCCATCAATATGGCGATACAGATCAAGAACCAACTACTTGAATTTGGCGAAGTACAAAGAGGCCGACTTGGGGTTCGAATCCAAGACCTTACCGCTGACCTAGCCGAAGCGTTCGAGATTGAACAAGCGCGCGGCGCAATCATCACCAAAGTGGAAAAAGGCTCGATGGCCGAATCCGCCGGCATTGAAGCCGGTGACGTCGTGGTAAAAGCCAATAACCGTTCGATCACTAAAGGCGCCGACTTACATAACGCGATTGGCTTATTAAGAGTTGGTGACACCTTGCAACTGGAAATATTACGGGGCGGCGAGCGACAACTTATTTCTACCACTGTGGGCGATCTCTCGGTCGACAGCACAATTGGTGAAAACCTAAACCCGCGACTTGAAGGCGCAAGCTTTAGCGAATTAGATGACCAGCAATTAAGCCAAGGTGTTGAGGGTGGCGTATTAGTCGCAACTGTCGATCAAGGCAGCCCCGCTTGGTACAACGGTGTGCGGCCTAACGACATTATCGTTTCAGCAAACCGCAAAGCGGTTAGCGATCTGAATAGTTTTCGGCTCGCGATTGCGCGCCAAGATGTCCTCCTATTAAACATAGTTCGCGGCAACGGCGCGTTGTTTTTGCTGCTGCAATAGACAGGTTCGGTTTATCTCACCAGAGGTGCCGAGTTTGGTACGCTTTTGCTCGAACTAACCGCTATAATCGAGTCAGTCTCAACATGCGGAAAACAACATGACTGACTTCGTAATCGCTCCTTCAATTTTATCGGCCGACTTTGCGCGTTTAGGTGAAGAAGTTGATGCCGTGATCGCTGCCGGAGCGGACTGGGTGCATTTCGATGTGATGGACAATCACTATGTCCCAAACCTCACCATCGGGCCAATGATTTGCAAGGCCTTACGAGATCACGGGGTAAGCGCGCCGATTGACGTTCACCTGATGGTGGAACCTGTCGATCGAATAATTCCAGACTTCGCCGCCGCCGGTGCCAGCATGATCACCTTCCATCCAGAAGCGAGCAAGCACATCGATCGCAGCCTCCAATTGATTAAAGATGAAGGCTGCCAAGCCGGTCTGGTGTTCAATCCTGCCACGCCTTTGCACGTGCTCGAATGGGCGATCGAAAAAATTGACATGGTTTTGTTAATGTCGGTTAACCCAGGCTTTGGTGGACAGTCCTTTATCCCGCATGTAAAACAAAAAATTGCGCAGGCTCGGGCCTTAATTGATGCCAGCGGCCGTGATATCAGGCTTGAGGTTGATGGCGGTGTAAAGGCGAATAACATTGGCGAACTCGCCGCATTGGGCGCTGATACATTCGTTGCTGGTTCCGCAATATTTGGTGCGCAGGATTATCAAACAGTGATTCAAGAGATGCGCAGCAATATCCAAGCAAGTCTCGCTTAGTCACCACTGTTAGCCGGTCTTAAAGCCTAGTGTCATTGATTATCCCTTTCTCTGAGGCCTGCGAACGCAATAAAGACCCAATTCTTGACACCATTGCACCGTATTTGAGGGATGCCAAGCATGCCCTCGAGATCGGCACAGGAACAGCGCAACACGTTATTCACTTTGCAGCGGCCTCCCCCAATGTGCAATGGCAACCAAGCGACCAGAAGCACAATCTTGATGGCATTATTGCGCAACTGCGAACTCGGCCAACAACCAACATCCTCGCGCCGGTCGAGTTGGACGTTACCCGTCAACCATGGTTTGAAGATCAGAGAAAATTTGATTTGATCTACACCGCCAACACCCTGCATATCATGAGCTGGCCCGTCGTGGAGTCACTATTCGATGGATTGAGTAGCGCTATCACATCGTTAACCAAGGTGATCATTTATGGTCCCTTCAAGTTCGCGGGCAAACACACTAGCCCGAGTAATGCAGCTTTTGACGAGTCTCTCCGTTCTCGGGGTGTGGGTAGCGGCATTCGAGATTTTGAGGCCGTTGATCAGTTGGCTACCAACGCTGGCCTAGAACTCGTTGCAACCGAACCTATGCCCGCCAACAACTTCTGCATCATCTGGAGAGCAAAGGTTGGTCAAACTGCTTGACCTAGAGAGCTTCTAACGAGATCATTCCGTCATGCATGACTTAACACACAACTGCCGGCTTAATTCACGTGGCCTTTGGCGTCGCTGGCGTCGCTAATCCGTGCGGGCAGCTTTGCCCATCCAATTTGTGTTAACGCAGCGATCTTTGTTTCCCTTGCTGCAGCGTTCTAAACAACGCTTTTATCTTCGCCAGCATTATGACCTCATCTTTTTCTCCAGCACCTTTTACTGATCAGCACAGTTTTGAGCAGTACGCCGATTCAGTTCGGCCACAGGGCATTACTCACATTCCCGTTGTTCGCGAAACTCTCGCAGATTTAGACACGCCCGTAAGCACCTATTTGAAGCTGGCGGACAAACCCTACAGCTATCTATTCGAATCAGTCCAGGGCGGTAACAAGTGGGGGCGCTATTCGATCATTGGCTTGCCATGCCGAAAGGTCTATCGGTATGAAAACGGGCAATTGAGCGTAGAAATCAGCGGCGAAATATCCGAAACGATAAAATCTGATGCGCCTCTAGAGCTCATCACCGAACTGCGAGATCAGTATCAGGTTGCTGAGTATCCTGGGCTCCCAGAAATGACCGGCGGCTTGGTCGGTTATTTTGGCTACGAGACAATAGGTCATATGGAACCCCGTCTGGCCAAGGAGAGTAAGGTCGACACGCTTGGCACTCCAGACATTATGCTCTTGCTGTCAGAAGAGGTTTTAGTATTCGATAACTTATCTGGGCGAATTTACATTGTGTGTTTAGCGGCAATCAACGCTCCAGATGCCTATCAAACCGCTCAGGCCCGATTGTCAGAGATTGAGACATCTCTTGCGCACACTCAGCTGAATCATCAGAACCCAGCAAGCTCTGCGCCAAGCGAATACAAAGTGCATTTTTCCCAAACGGATTTTGAAGCAGCGGTAGAGCGATGTCGCGATTACATTCGAGATGGCGATATTATGCAGGTGGTACTGTCGCAACGCTTGAGCACGGAATTCGATGGTAAAGCCTTAGATGTCTATCGTGCCTTACGCACCATCAACCCATCACCCTATATGTACTTTCTAAATATGGGTGAGTTCGAGATAGTGGGTTCGTCGCCCGAGATTTTGGTTCGGTTGGAAAACAGTAAGGTCACCGTAAGGCCGATCGCCGGTACTAGAAAGCGCGGCGCGACCGAGCTTCGCGATCAGGAGCTTGAACACGAATTACTCAACGATCAAAAAGAAATCGCCGAGCACGTTATGCTGATAGATCTTGGGCGCAATGATGTAGGTCGAATTGCCAACACAGGCACAGTCGAATTAACTGAGCGCATGTTGATCGAACGATACTCGCACGTCATGCATATTGTCTCGAATGTAGAAGGTCAACTCAGAGAAGGCCTTGATGCTATGGACGTACTAAAAGCCACCTTCCCAGCCGGGACGGTAAGCGGCGCACCGAAAATCAGAGCCATGGAGATCATCCATGAACTGGAGCCAATTAAGCGTGGCGTGTATTCAGGCGCGGTAGGGTATTTAGGATGGCACGGGAACATGGATACGGCGATCGCTATTAGAACGGCCGTAATTAAGGATGGTCAACTGAGCATTCAAGCCGGTGCAGGAATCGTCGCAGATTCGGTTCCCGAGTATGAATGGAACGAAACAATGAGTAAGGCGCGAGTAATGCTCAAGGCCGTGGAAATTGCGCAAAATAAAATGGGGGTATCTCGCTAATGTTAGTGATGATTGATAACTACGACTCTTTTACCTATAACCTCGTGCAGTATTTGGGCGAGTTGGGTGAAGAAGTAAAAACATTTCGCAACGATGAAATCGATGTGGATGAAATAGCCGCCTTAAACCCCGATAAATTAATGGTCTCGCCGGGGCCATGTACGCCTAAGGAAGCTGGCATTTCGGTTGCAGCAATCGAGAAGTTTGCTGGTGTCATCCCCGTACTCGGTGTTTGCTTAGGACATCAATGCATAGGTCAACATTTTGGTGGCGATGTCATTCATGCCAAACAAATCATGCATGGTAAAACTTCGGTGATGAATCACACCGGAGTCGGTGTGTTTGCCGGCCTACCGGACCCTTATACGATCACCCGCTATCATTCGCTGGTGGTTGATCGATCAACACTGCCAGATTGCTTGGAGATCACCGCTTGGACGGACGATGGAGAGATCATGGGCTTACGTCACAAAGAGCTTGCTATTGAGGGCGTACAATTTCACCCTGAATCCATTCTCACTGAGCACGGCCACGCACTCCTGAAAAATTTCTTAACACAATGAATATTCAACAAGCTATCGCAACGGTTATTGATGGTCAAAACCTTAGCCGTGAACAAATGCAAACGGTAATGCAGCAACTAATGACCGGTGAGTGCACACCAGCACAGATCGGCGGCTTGCTGATCGGTTTGCGCATGAAAGGCGAAACAGTGGATGAAATAACTGCCGCCGCTGAAGTGATGTCGCAACTTGCCGACCGTGTATCGGTTTCAACCCAACCGTTGATCGATATTGTTGGTACCGGTGGCGATGGCACGAGCACCTTCAATGTATCTACGGCCGCAGCGTTTGTCGCAGCGGGAGCCGGAGCTAAAGTTGCAAAACACGGCAACCGATCAGTGTCATCCAAATCTGGCAGCGCAGATTTATTGGAATGCGCAGGCGCTAATTTGAACCTGAAAGCGGACGATGTGGCTCAAGTGATAGAGCAGGCAGGGGTTGGTTTTATGTTCGCCCCGATGCACCATAGCGCCATGAAGCACGCAATTGGGCCACGCAAGGAAATGGCGGTGCGCACTATCTTTAATGTGTTAGGGCCGTTGACCAATCCAGCTGGTGTGCAACGCCAGGTTATTGGCGTATTTGCCGAACCCCTCCTAGAGCCCTTAGCCGCTGTACTCGGTAATCTTGGCAGCAAACACGCTTTAGTTGTTCGCGGTGAAGATGGCATGGATGAGCTCAGTGTTTGCGCCCCCTCGCAAATTGCCGAGTTTCAAGATGGCAAGGTAAAACGCTACTCGGTTACACCTGCTGAGGTGGGTTTGAGCACTTGGGCAATAGAAGAATTAGTTGCCGACGGCCCGCAGGAATCTTTACAACTCATCAATTCGGTGCTGGACGGCGAACAGGGCGCGCCCAGAGACATTGTGGCACTGAATGCAGGAGCTGGAATTTACGTGGCTGGCCTAGCTGAAAACCTTGCCGCCGGTGTTGAGAAAGCGCAAGAGTCAATCGATAGCGGGGCAGCAAAGTTGGCACGCGATAAATATGTTGCGGCAACAAAGAGGATCGGCGATGCATAAGGTCGTTGCCACAGGGTCTAATGCGCTTGATCAAATCATGCAACACAAAGCGCAAGAGGTCGCGCATGCGAAGTCGAAAGTCCCGATCAATGAAGTGCGGGCTATAGCTGACGATACCGAAGCAACCCGTGGGTTTTCTGCAGCCTTAGCAAATAAGGCGAGACAAGCCAAGAGCGCAGTCATCGCCGAAATCAAAAAGGCCTCGCCCAGCAAAGGCGTTATTCGAGCGCAATTTGACCCAGTGGAAATTACCGAAAGCTATTCAGAATATGGCGCGACGTGTCTATCCGTGCTTACTGATCACGAGTTTTTTCAAGGGTCAGCTGACTTCTTTAAAGCCTCCAGAGCAGTTACCCCTCTGCCAATGTTGCGCAAAGATTTTATGCTTGATGATTATCAAGTATTCGAAGCAAGAGCCATGGGAGCAGATGCCATTTTGCTGATCGTTGCGGCACTGGAAGACAGTTTAATGTTCGACCTAGCAGGGCGTGCACAAGAACTGAAGATGGACGTACTGGTAGAAGTGCACAATGCTGATGAGCTCGAACGCGGGTTGCAAATAGGCGCACCGCTGATTGGTGTTAATAATCGCAATCTGCAAACGTTTGAGACCGACCTAGCAACAACGTTATCGTTGCTACCGTCGATCCCTGCTGACGTAACCGTGGTGACCGAAAGCGGAATACATACGCAAGATGATATTGCGCGGATGCAAGCGCATGGTATTCATACTTTTTTGGTTGGCGAAGCGTTTATGCGCGCCGACAATCCCGGCAAGAAAATGGCCGAACTGTTTATAAACCTTAGCTAAGTAAAGAAGGCTGACGAGAGAACTTAGATGAAAGCAACTGTAGAGCTACAAAAGAATGTGCATTTTCGAGCAACCGCAGGCAGTGGCGCCGTTATCGATATGGACGGCCCAGCTGAATATGGCGGTGAGGGCAAGGGCGCAAGACCGATGGAAACCTTGCTAATTGGCATGGGAGGCTGTGCGTCATTCGACGTCGTGCACATATTACGCAAACGACGCCTGGAGGTGCACTCCTGTGTGGCCGAGTTAGAGGCAGAACGCGCCGAGACTGACCCCAAAGTATTTACCAAAATCCACCTCCACTTCAAAGTAAGTGGCGACGGATTGAGTGACAAGGCGGTAGGCAAGGCAGTTGAACTCTCAGCTGAGAAATATTGTTCAGCATCCATCATGTTGGGTAAAACAGCCGAAATCACTCACTCTTTTGAAATAGTAACGCCATGACAGAAAAACTGACGCGCCCCGAACATGCTGGGCTGCGGCATGTTGCGCTAAACGTGGTCGATTTGGCTGCGATGGAGTATTTTTATTCAGAACTGCTTGGGTTTGAGGAAGAGTGGCGGCCTGATGACGAGAATGTTTACTTGTGTAGCGGCAATGACAATCTTGCCTTACATAGAGTCCGTGATACTGGTCAAAAGGCGCAAAAGTTGGACCACATCGGGATTATTATCGACACGTTGGACGGTGTTGATCAGTGGTACGCATTCCTCGTAGAGAATAATGTTCGGATGGTGAATGAGCCTAAAACTCATCGCGATGGCGCGCGCAGTTTTTATTGCTATGACCCGGAGGGAACTGTGGTCCAGGTGATATTTCACCCGCCAATTTCTGGCCGCTGAACATCAAGCCTCATCATGACTACTGAGCCACAGGAGAACACCTTAGGTAAAGGTTTGGCTTATGCTTTATTCGGCTTTGCGATTTACTCTACCCACGATGCGGTAGTTAAATTGCTAGGGGGCTACAGTGTCTTTCAAATTGTATTTTTCGCAATGCTGTTTGCTTATGTGCCTTTCTCAATTGCACGCATTATCGAAGCAAAGCCTCAATCGCTGTCACCCAGTAACCCCGGCCTTCTAACATTTCGAGCACTGTTGCATGTTGGCGCACTTTGTTTGGCCTTCTATGCTTTTTCAACGTTACCGCTAGTCGAAGCCTACGTGCTATTTTTCTGCACGCCCATATTAATTTCGATATTGGCGATTTGGTTCCTTGGCGAACAAATCGCCTTGGTACGCTGGTTTGCAATTGCGCTGGGCTTAGTTGGTGTTGTTATCGTATTGCGACCCAGCATCGAGAGCGTGCACGCTGGCCATATTGCTGCTTTAGGAAGTGCTTTCTGTGGGGCGATCTCGGCAATTATTTCACGCAAGATTGGCGGCCAAGAGAACATGGCTACAATGATCGTGTTTCCAATGCTGGCAACCATCTTTGTGTCCGGAGCAGCCTTAGTATTTGTCTACCAACCCATGCCATTAAGTGATCTCGGACTCATGTTCTTGGTCGGCGCGCTGGGTCTACTCGGGCAATTTACAATTTTAACCGGTTATCGAATAGCACCAGCCGCATACATCGCCCCCATGCAGTACAGCCAGATTATTTGGGCTATTTTATTTGGCTATTTATTTTTCAATGAAACGATAGATCGCTATGTCATCATTGGTTCAGTTGTGACGATTCTGTCTGGAGTCATCATTATATGGCGTGAACGCGTAGTATCAAAAGTGCAGGCCAATTTGAAAACTCGCAATACGCGCTCAGTGGGTGCGCCCATGATCAAACAAAGAGAAATAGACCATTAAGCCGATTTGCGACAGTCCCTTGTTGACAATACAATCATCCGCGCAGCAACTTCACCTCTAGCAACTCTCAATCCAACACAATAACGTGAGCACACCGCCTAATAAAGATCGCCGTCGATTCAGCCCGGAAGTTCGACGCGCAATGATTCTCGATCATGCGGCCGATTTAATTTCGGCGGACGGAGTGTCTGGCGTTTCTCTAGAGAGAATCGGTATCAGTGCCGGCATCAGCAAATCGCTGATGTACAAATATTTCGAGGGCCCAACAGAGTTGTTGCGTGAGTTGTTGGTGCGTGAAATGGATGCACTGCGTAAATTGCAATTTGAAGCGGCTGAGAGTGCCACAACCTTCGAAGAACTCGTGCGGAACATCACCCATGTTTACCTTTCTCATATTGAAAAGCGGGGCTTGATATTAGAACGACTGCAAAGGGAGCCCAGTATTTCTGAAGGGCATGACCCAACCCAATATGGACGTGATTCAGCGGTCGCTTATATCGCTAATATTGTGGCCGAACAATTTTCGCTTCCTGCCGATGTTGCCCGCGCCGCAACTGATATCTCATTCGGCCTCCCAGCTGCTGCCGGAGAGTATCTACTAAAGGGGAATATGCCGTTAGAAGAAATCGAAGATATCACGGTCACGATGATCCTCGGCTCTATCAATCAAATGCACAGCGAGTTTTTAACTCGTAAGCAAATAATTAAATAGTTCTGACGGGCGCTCGTCCGGCGGCTGCAATTCTCTACAGATCGCGTGTTCACCCACAAACGGAGCAACTAAGAGTTTTCGTCCTCGATAATCTTTAAGTAAACCATAAGTATAATAATTTAAGACTAAATATAGAATAAAGTCTCGTAAATAGATTTAATTGCACTTTAAGTGCAATTAAAGTACTCTAAAAGGGTTATAGCAACTTCTCGAGACCCATCATGCGTCAATATCGACTCGTCAATCGACGTTTTTACCCAACACTGCGTGCTTTTGCGAGCGTAGTTGCTTGCTGCGTACTTCTGAGTTCTTGCGCGAGAGAACCTGAAGAAGTGTTGGTCGAAGGGGTCAGCTTTGTCGGGGTCTCAGTCTCTGATCTTCAGAAGAGCTCAGATTTGTATACCCATGCAGCCGGCATGGACTCTATTCAGCAAGCTCCGTTGATGGCTGGCCAAATTATTCAATCGATGCACACATCGGCAACTGCCCCAACAACAAATTTGTTGCGCAGCTCTAACGCGCAGTTATTGCTCTTGGATTTCAGCCCTAGCGGTGAAGCCGTGAGCAGCGCAGCGCCGATCGACGTGTACGGACCAGGAATCGCTCATGTTTGTTTTCAAGTGGCTAGCAAAACTCAAACATACCAACGCTTTTTATCTGCTGGCGCACAAACTGTGGGCGACCCTGAGATGGTTCATTTAGACCCCAAAAATCCGGTCTACTACGCCTATGCCCGCGATCATGATGGAATCATTTTTGAGGTTGAGCATGTTGATGTCGACAAACTCGACTTACCTAAGCCACCAAAAAACGAATATCGTATCCGTCACGTCTCGCTGGCGACTCCAGACATGTCGAGAATAGTAGACTTCTATGCAAAGCTGCTGAGCCAACCTAAACCGCGACGCGCAGGCCGTTGGCTCAAGCTATCCGGGGAAAAACTCGATAAAGTTTCCGGTCAACCCGATAGCAAAATCGAAATGGCTTGGTTCCAGACACGCAACCTAGAACTGGAAATCATCGAATACGTGAGCCATCCCACCGATAAGAATGCACCACCACGGGCACTCAGCGATACTGGCTACAATATGATCGTGTTTGATGTCACTGATATCGACAAGGCCACTGAAAGATTTACTGAAGCGGGTGGAACAATTTTGGGACAACCGGAAGACTTTTTCGGAACCCCAACAACTTTCGGCAGAGACCCTGATGGAAACCTTATCGGTTTGCAAGTTTCTGCACCGAACCAACCTTATTCATCAAAACATTTCGCCGACAACGGCATTTAGGAGTACTCATGTTTGACCTTTCAGAATGCGTATCGATCGTCACTGGCGGCAATGGCGGCCTTGGGCTCGCGTACGCCAGAGGCCTAGTTAAATGCAACGGCAAAGTCGCTATTTGGGGGCGCAATCCAGAGAAGAACGATGCGGCTATTGAAGAACTTCGATCACTTGGTGGCGATGTTGAAACATTCAGCTGCGATGTCACAAGCGAAGAACAAGTTGCCACAGCTTTTGAGAAAACCATCGACCGTTTCGGTCAGGTAGATGTTTGCTTTGCCAATGCAGGCGGCGGTGGTTTTCGCGGCATGTCACACACCACCAGTCGACAAGATTGGTTGGCGACCATTGACCTCAACCTGATGAGCGTTGTGCAAACTTGGGCACCGGTTACCGAACATTTATTGGCGCGAAAATCTGGTGGCAAACTTATTGTGACTTCATCGGTAGCATCAATACTCGGTACCGGTGGCGCCGCCGGTTACTCAACCACCAAAGCTGCTGTTAATGGATTGGTGCAAGCACTGGCCATAGAACTTGGACGTGCTCGCATTCAGGTCAACGCAATATTGCCTGGGTTTATCGAGACTGAAATGTCGCTGAATACCAGCACTGAGTTTCAACAAGCAGCGCGGCGACGATCTGCGAGTGGCCAAATCGGCAAGCTCGAGGATATGGAAGGGATCGCGGTCTACATGGCCTCGGAGCACAGCAACTTCATGACTGGGCAGAGCGTTATTATTGATGGTGGCCACACTATCCACCCTATGTAGTACTGACGCACCCTAGTCGGCTAAGAAATCAGTTATTAAAGAGAACAACGTTATGGCGTTACTGCTTCACTGGGTACTTATCGTTTTTTTAGGTCTGGCGGGTATTTACTCACTGCTGCTCGGTGGATTTTATTCTACCTCGGTGGCAGCTCATATTATCTGCTCGCTGGGATCGCACTAACCACGATCACGGTATATCTCTACAAGCGTAACCCACGAGCTATGATGTTGTTCGGCCTGCTTTTAGCGGTGTCGATTCCATGGACATGGTACGAATCAGATCTGCAGTTTTTAGCTGCCCTCCCACGCCTCGCTATGTGGATGGTGCTCGGCTTATATTTTTTGACGCCTTGGTATAAAAGTCTGATTACCGACCGTCAGACTCTGTCGAGTAGTTGGATTGTCGTTCCTCTCGTGGCCGCAATCGCGCTGCTTGTGGTGACTGCTGCACAACCTTATAAGCAACTCGCTACCGGCACAGAGAAATCGATATCATCTGCGCCATCAACGCCGGACTGGCGCCACTATGGCAATGATGTAGGCGGCTCTCGCTTTGCTGAACTCGATGACATCAGTGCCGATAACGTTGCGCAACTGCAAGAAGCGTGGCGCTTTCGCACCGGCGTTGAAGAAGACTTTAAAATGACCCCGTTACAGGTAAACGGCTTGTTGTATATCTGTGGCGCCTTAAACGAACTCATCGCAGTGCGCGATCATGACGGCAGTGAAGTTTGGCGTTTCAAAGCCAATGCAGTGGCGCCTGGTGAACATCAGTATGCGCGCACTTGTCGAGGCTTAAGCTATTTTGAAGTACCAGAGCCGGACCAACAGCTGTGCGATAAGCGTATTATTACCGCCACTGTCGATGCCAGAATGATCGCGGTGGACGCCTTAAATGGCGAACTCTGCCAGGACTTTGGCAACAACGGCGAAATTGATTTGCGCACAGGAATGGGGCCGCATCTCCCAAACCAGTATTACAACACGTCACCGCCCTTAGTCGCAGATGACGTGTTGGTGATTGGTGGATTGGTCTTAGATTCACAAGATCTAGGTTTACCCTCAGGTGTGGTACGCGCCTTTGATGCCATCACTGGTGATTTCGTATGGGCCTGGGATGTCGGGCGGCCAGGCGATAACACAGAGCCTGGACCAGGCGAAGTCTATACACCAGGCACGCCCAACGTTTGGACTATCATGAGCTATGACCCAGAGCTCGATCTGATCTACGCTCCCACCGGCAATGCGAATCCCGATTACTGGGGCGGCGAACGCCGAAGCTTTGATGACGAATGGTCAAGCGCCCTCGTTGCTCTATCCGGTGCAACTGGCGAACCAGCATGGAAATTCCAAACCGTGCACCACGATGTTTGGGACTTTGATCTACCCGCGCAACCGGTGCTCGTGGATATTGATCGAGACGGCCAAACAATTCCGAGTGTAGTTGTACCAACAAAACGCGGTGACGTTTTTGTCCTAGATCGTCGCGACGGCTCCCCTGCACAACCGATCGAAGAACGTCCCGTGCCGCAGGGCGCTGCCGAGGGTGAATATTTATCACCAACCCAACCCTTTAGCTCCTTGCCCAATTTTCATCCTTTCCGGCACGAGAAAGACATGTGGGGACTCACGCCACTCGACCAGCTGTTGTGCCGTGTCGAATACAAAATGATGCGCTACGAAGGTTTGTTCACGCCTCCAACAGAAAAAGGCAGCTTTTTTTATCCCGCAAATTTCGGCGGCTTTAACTGGGGAAGTGTTTCAGTTGATGCTGATCATGGCTTGATGATTGCCGCGCCGATGATGCTAGGCAATCGTCATTTGTTGGTTTCGCCAGAACAGGTTGCTGAAGCGGGTCCGCGCGCGGCGCTACTATTAGGAGAGGATCACCCAGCTGTAAGAATGGACCCTGACGCGCCGCTCTCTGACGAGCAGCAAGCGAATCCAAGCGACCCTTACGATCACACAAAAATCAAATTCTACGGCCTGACCTTGCCTTTCATGTCGCGCTTCTATGTACCGTTATTGGGTGGCACACAAGTTCCTTGTTTTGAACCACCATGGTCACAAATCGCCGCAATTGATCTAAATACTGGAGAGCTTATGTGGAGTCGTGCACCGGGTAGCATGAAGCTGTCTGGTCCGTTTGGCTTACGCAGCGGCCTATCGTTTCAAGTTGGCACTCCAATTAGAGCAGGTACGCTAACAACCAGAGGTGGGCTCACCTTTCTAAGCTCAACCATGGACAGCTCGGTGCGCGCCTTTGATGTCAGAACTGGCGAAGTGAGATGGCACCAAGACTTGCCTGGTAGTAGCCAATCCACACCAATGACTTATCGATCAGAAGCCAATGGCAAGCAGTATCTGGTCGTGACCGTACCCAATCCCAGTTGGCGCTATCCAAGAGACCCAGATACGGGCAAATACATCGACAGCAAATCTGCAAAAGATGGCAAGGGCGGCTATGTCATCGCCTATGCTTTAGGCAATTAGCACGGAATTATTTGTCAGATTTTTATGCAAAAACAGGTCTAGAGGAGTAAGAAATAAAGAGTGGTATTGAACAATGCATCGCTGTCTGGTTTTAACGCAGATCAAAACAAGCGTGAAATTAAGTTAAATTCTCATTAATTATTAAGAAATCACTTTAACATTGTTCATACGCCCTTAATTACAGAGTAATAGAATTACAAAGAAGCACACAATTGGAGAATGAAATGACTGAAATACATTCGTTTGCCAGCCTTCAAGGTACTCATGATCATGATTGGGTTACCGTAGTTAACCCGACTAATCGCAGAATGTTGCTGCAAGCCTGCGACAATTGCGGTGTTGTTAAATCTGAAAACACAGTTGTTCAAGCCTGTCGACAACCCAGCGGTCAAGCTCTGATTACCAGTACCCTATACAAAGACTTACGACTAACGGCCTAATTTCGCAGCAGTTCGTCAGCGATTCAGGTTTAGTTTTCTAACTGTTCACAACAGATATTCGAGCAGCGCTTTTTGCGCATGCAAACGATTTTCTGCTTCTTGAAACACCACGCTTTGCGCGCCTTCAATAACTGAAGTCGTCACTTCCATTTCGCGATAGGCCGGTAGGCAATGCATAAATAATGCGTCGGCCTTAGCGAGGCCCATTACTTCATCATCGACACAATAGTCTTTGAACGCGGCCTCGCGCTGCGCTTTCTCAGACTCCTGCCCCATGCTTGCCCAAGTGTCCGTCACCACCACGTCGGCATGCTCTGCTGCTGCCCGAGGGTCGTGGTTCAGTTCAATCGCATTCTGATTAAGTGTTATGAATTCTGGTGCTGGCGCGAACTCTGGCGGCGTAGCAATAATGAGTTTGAAATCCAGCAAGCGCGCTGCATTCATCCAAGAATGGCAGACATTATTGCCATCACCGATCCAAGCCACACGACCACCTTTAAAATCACCACGCAATTCCTGCCAAGTCATTAAATCCGCGAGCAATTGGCAGGGGTGAACATCATCCGTTAGGCCGTTGATAACTGGTACTTTCGAATATTCGGCAAACAACTCCACCTTGGAGTGAGCATCGGTACGAATCATGACTCCGTCCGCCATACTTGAAATGACTCGAGCGGTGTCTTCGATCGGTTCACCACGTCCGATCTGAGTGTCATTGGGCGTAAGATTAATCGCACCCCCCCCCAATTGCCGCATTCCAACTTCAAAAGAAACCCGTGTTCGAGTTGAAGACTTGCTGAAAATCATTGCCAAAGTCTTGTGCTTGAGTGGCGTGTGTTCCACACCCTGATTGAGCATGGCTTTGAGTTCAATTGCACGATCAACCAAATTTCTGATTGTGTTGGCGTCGAGATCATTCAGACTTAAAAAATGTTGGGAAGACATAGAAAATAAAGTGGGTTTAGAAAGTTGGAGGCACTAAGACTAGTGCGTGTGGCTAAAGCTCGATTAAAACGTCATGAATCAGCGTGGCTATTTCTACGGCTTCATCGCGCGTTAAATTTATCGCCGGTAGCAAACGAATGATACGCCCACCACCGGTTACATTAACAACCAAGCCCTTAAGCAAAAATTTAGTTGCTAAATTTGCTGGCGACGAATCCAGTTCAATAGCCAACATCATTCCTTTGCCGCGAATATCAACCACGCCCGATAGGGTTCCTACACGGTGCTGAATTTGGCGTTTCAGGTACTCACCGACATCCTCTGCCGCCAGGACTAGCCCATCTGACTCTATCGTGTTGATCACAGTGAGTGCAACGCTGCTGGAGAACGGGTTCCCGCCAAAGGTGCTTGCGTGATCGCCGGGCGAGAATAAATCAGCCGCCTTGCCCCGAGCAGCGCAGGCGCCAATCGGAATTCCGTTTCCCAGCCCTTTAGCGCTGGTCACAATGTCCGGCAAAATATCTTCATGTTGATAGGCAAACCATTTACCAGTGCGGCCCAAACCAGACTGCACTTCATCGACAATCATTAACCAGTCGTGTTCAGCACATAAATCTCGTACGGCCCGAAGATAACCCTCATCAGGAATGACAATGCCGGCTTCACCTTGGATTGGCTCCAGAATAACCGCTACCACATTGTTGTTTGCTGCCAAGGCGCCCAAGGCATCGATATCATTAAATTTAATATGTTCGAAATCATCTACCAGAGGCACAAAACCTTGTTGCACTCGCTTGTTTCCTGAAGCCGACAGCGTAGCTAAACTTCGGCCATGAAACGAGCCTTGCATGGCAACCACAACGGGCTTCGCAATATTTCGTTTGGTGGCGTGTAAACGCGCTAGCTTGATCGCAGCTTCATTAGCTTCTGCGCCCGAATTAGCAAAGAACACCTTGTCCATTTGCGCGATAGAACAAAACTTGCTCGCTAGCTGCGCCTGCTCCTGGATATGGAATAGATTGCTGACATGCAGAAGCTTGTTGGCTTGTAATGAAATGGTCTCACTGATCGCTGGGTGCGAGTGGCCTAAAATTGTCACAGCAATACCACCCAGAGCATCGATGTAACAATTGCCATCAACATCCCAAAGTCGCGACCCTTCGCCGCGTACAAAGCTGACCGGCAAACGCGTATAGGTATCCATCAGCTGCGGCACCAAAATTGGTGGCAACTTGTCTTTGCGAAATTTGTCGAGCAAATTCTTAAACATACCCATCTCTAAACAAGTGACAAAACCAAAACACTTCTGCAAGCGTGGCCGTCGTGAGCGCGGCGAAACCAGCGAATGACACAGCCTTGAGCCCGGAGGACGGCCTGGGCCGTCGTGAGCTCCGCGAACGTAGCGAATGATACAGCCTTGAGCCCGGACGGCCTGGGCCGTCGTGAACTCCGCGAACGCAGCGAATGATACAGCCTTGAGCCCGGACGGCCTGGGCCGTCGTGAGCTTCGCGAACGTAGCGAATGATACAGCCTTGAGCCCGGACGGCCTGGGCCGTCGTGAGCTTCGCGAACGTAGCGAATGAAAAGAAAAGCGCCCAGAAGGCGCTTTTCAAGATACAGCTTAGTTTACTTGCAAGCCGTCAATGCTGACAGGCTTACCATGGCAAAAATCAATTCATACTTAGACGTAATGCAAAATCACTGCCAATATGGCGGTTAATGCAAGACTGCAATGAATCACACCTTTCACACTCGCCATTGGGCCTTGTTTTCCCATCAGTGCATTGATCTCTAACACCACAACTACAGCCAGCGCCACCCACAAACCGGTGCCGAGGCCTTCGCTGGCATTCTGTGCCTTATGCGCCGACGCCAACATGAAATAAGCCATCGGTCCTGAGAATAGCGTGTTAGTTCGAGAAGCTAAAAGTGCTTTTGCACCAGCCGCTGGGCCGTCGCCTTCTTTCATGCCTAAAGCAATTTGTTGGGCCGGCCAAATGACTAACCAGACGTTCAAAAACATAAACGTGCCAAGAAGCGCACCAACGATAATGTACTCATTAAAGCTGAGGGTAGCGGAAATGGTATGCAACAAGTACAAACCGGTCAGAAACGTAAACATCGCCCCCCACCGAAACCACCAAAGGGCGCTTGGCGCCAACTTGGACTTGGCGTCAGCCAAACCCTCGGCACTGGCTTCTTTGAAGTAGCCGCCTTGAACAAAATTAAAGTAGTAAAGCATCCCGATCCAGGTGATGCCGAACAATAGATGCCCCCACCGGGCGAGAAAATTTAGCTCTTCCATCATGCTCCTCCTATAAACGGTTAGTCTGTTGGATTTGATAGTTAATTTTTGTGAAGAGCAATGTTTATACACTTTTTCGCTCTGCTACGCAGCAAAAGATTGGCTCTAAGCGTTTAGTTGTCTTGACCTCAGCTAATGAAAACAAGACACTACGCAGGCTCTAAACATGCCAACTATCTGCGGCCAAATCGATCATGTCAGCAATCAAAAAAGTAGTGCTCGCCTATTCTGGCGGGCTGGATACCTCGATCATTCTCAAGTGGCTGCAAGAAGAATACGATTGTGAGGTCGTGACCTTCACCGCCGATATCGGTCAAGGCGAAGAAGTAGAGCCAGCACGTGCAAAAGCACAGGCGATGGGCGTTACTGACATCTATATTGATGACCTGCGCGAAGAGTTCGCGCGCGACTTCGTATTTCCAATGATGCGCGCGAACGCCATCTATGAGGGGGAATATCGCCTGGGCACATCGATAGCGCGACCACTCATCGCTAAACGGCTGATAGAAATTGCCAATGAGACGGGTGCTGACGCCATTTCGCACGGTGCAACCGGCAAAGGCAATGATCAGGTTCGTTTTGAACTGGGTGCCTATGCCCTACGACCTGATATCAAGATCATAGCGCCATGGCGCGAGTGGGATTTAGGCTCGCGGGAAAAACTGATGGCTTATGCGGCCGAACGAGATATCGTGGTCGAAAAGAAAGCGGATGGCAAAGCGCAATACTCAATGGATGCGAACCTGCTGCATATTTCTTATGAAGGCGGAATTTTAGAAGACCCCTGGGCAGAACCAGAAGATGACATGTGGCGCTGGTCGGTGTCACCTGAAGACGCACCAGATGCCGCTGAATACATCGAGTTAGATTTTCAAGGCGGCGATATTGTCGCCATCAATGGCGAGGCAATGTCACCAGCCACGGTGATGGCTTGGTTAAATCAAGTTGGTGGTAAGCATGGTATAGGGCGCGACGACATCGTAGAGAATCGCTACGTAGGCATGAAGTCTCGCGGCTGCTATGAAACACCGGCTGGCACCATCATGTTAAGAGCCCATCGTGCCATGGAGTCATTAACCTTGGATCGCGAAGTTGCGCACCTCAAAGACGAGCTGATGCCTCGGTACGCCAAGCTTATCTATAATGGCTATTGGTGGAGCCCAGAACGCGAAATGATGCAGACCATGATTGATGAGTCGCAAAAAACCGTCAATGGCCGGGTGCGTCTAAAACTATATAAAGGCAATGTAGAAATTGCGGGGCGACAATCAGATACCGACTCATTATTCGATGAGCGAATTGCAACCTTTGAAGAAGACGATGGAGCCTACGATCAAGCTGACGCAGAAGGCTTTATTAAATTGAATGCACTACGCCTTCGCATTGGTGCTCGTCGGAAAGGGTGACAATACGCCCATCTCGAACCTTGAGTGTGGTTGTTCCCATACTCAATGAGCGCAACAATCTTGCGGCACTGCTAAAGCACCTGAGCACACTGGAAGCCGAACAGCTCATTCTGGTTGACGGTGGCAGCAAAGATGACAGTGTGGCCTGGCTTCAATCGAACTGGGTCGATCACGATGCGCACCGCGTATTGGTCCAAAGCTCCGCTGGGCGTGCTAAGCAAATGAACGCCGGCGCTCGTGTAGCCGGCGCCGACATGTTGGTGTTTCTACACGCCGATACCTTTCTTCCCGGTAATGCCAAACTCGAGATAACTCGCGCTCGCGACAGCAATTATTTCTGGGGTCGGTTCGACGTAGAATTTAATCCGGGGTCTGGTAATAACTGGGCTATGAATATCATTGCCCTGTTTATGAATATCCGGTCGCGTCTCAGCAGCATCGCCACTGGCGACCAAGCTATTTTTGTAGATCGGGCTTTATTCGTGGAGATCGGAGGTTACCCTGCAATCCCTCTGATGGAAGATATTGCTCTATCCAAAAAGCTAAAACGAAACGGCGTGCCCTATTGTTCCTACAGCAAGGTGAGAACCAGCCCACGACGTTGGCAGTCGCAAGGAGTAGTGCGCACCGTTATCACCATGTGGATCATCCGTTTTGGGTACTTTGTCGGCGTGTCACCCAATCGCCTTGTAAACTGGTATCAAAATATTCGTTAGTGCAAGCATGCAGATTCCCTTACTCATATTTGCTAAGGCTCCGTATGCGGGGAAAGTAAAAACACGACTGCTCTCACATTGCAGTGCTCAGCAAGCGGCAGAGATTGCCGAGATTCTGTTAGAAGAAACACTGCGAGTCTGTAAACGTGCTTGGCCAGGCAAAGTGCTCATCGCGTATTGGCCGGCCGGAAATCACCCTAAGATCACTCGTCTCGCCGAAAAATATAAGGTGGACGTTGTCGTCCAATCAGACGGGGACTTAGGTAAAAAGATGAATCATGGCTTTAATAGCCGCGGTTACCCAGCAGCGATCATTGGCAGTGACGCACCACTGATTGATGACAGCGCATTAAACGAAGCTCACCGCCACCTCAATGAGGGCAACAATGTAATCGGGCCGAGCTTAGATGGTGGCTACTACCTTATTGGGTTATGCGAATCGGCACCGCAACTCTTTAACAACATTGCCTGGGGTTCAGCCAATGTGCTTGAGCCCACGTTGGCTCGTGCTCATTTTCATCAACTTAAACGCACATCAGATATCGACCACTGGGAAGATGTATTGAACGCGGCAATTCGCATACCAGCCTTAAAAGACTACTTAATAAGCCAGCAGTTAATAGAGCAACTCAGTTTCTAAGCGTCTTCCGCAGGGATAAACTTAAGCGCTACACCGTTATTGCAATATCGTAAGCCAGTAGGTTGAGGGCCGTCTTTGAATACGTGCCCTTGATGGCCTCCGCAGCGAGCGCAGTGGTATTCAGTACGCGGCAGCAACAACTTGAAGTCTTTCTTGGTTCCAACCCGACCCTCTACTGGCTGCCAAAAGCTTGGCCATCCAGTTCCGCTTTCATACTTCTTATCTGATTCGAACAGCACTAAGTTACAACCAGCACAGGCAAACTCTCCGCTGCGCTTCTCGTCATTCAATGGGCTAGTAAACGGCCGCTCTGTACCTTCTTTTCTAAGCACGTAGTAGGCTTCTTCATCCAAGCGTGCCTGCCATTCAACATCATCAAGCTCAAACGGCTCAACTGTCTCTGGGTGAGGATCTAATTGAAGCTCTTTCTTCATCGCAAATGCCTTGTGTGGGCCCTGTTGCCTAACACTGTAAAGGGTGGTTGCAGCAATAACTCCGCCAGCCAGCAGTGCGCGGCGCGTCAGTTTACTATTCATGGAAAATTTCATCGTCAAATAATATCAAATGCCTGTGATCTTTAAGACCAGCGTGACAAATAATTACTTTCCAAAATATTTATATGTCATATATTTCCACATAAATACAGATAAACATCATTTATACGATAAAAAATCCCACCTAAACTATTATTGTGCATTAATTGTTTTTTATTACGTAAAGTGGGGTTTTATACCATATATTCTCACTAACTAGACCCTAGTTAATAGCCACCCTGGCTATGATATGCTCCGCTCCGTCTCAAAACCCGCCACAGTCTAAGTTTAATCAAACGCATGGAACAACGACCCTACAGTCAGTTTGTAGCGCCACGCTATTGGCCAACATGGATTGGCTTAGCAGTTCTCAGGGTGATTGCATTGATGCCATTGCCTCTGTCATCAATGTTGGGAATGTCGATTGGATATTTGTTTTACGTATTAGGGAAAAAACGTCGTCAGATCGCTCTAACAAATATTGCATCCTGCTTTCCCGAGTTAGACCCCAAAGAGCAACAACGTATAAATCGTGATCATTATCTTTACGCCGGTCATATGTTGTTTGCCTCAAGTACAAATTGGTGGTGCTCACAGCGTCGATTTGAACGTTGGTTAGAGGTAAAAAATATCGAGATTGTCGAGCGCGCCGAAGCGCGCGGAGAAAACATCATTCTGCTGGCGCCACATTTTTTAGCGCTGGAAGTTGGCGGATTTTGTTTATCTCTCGATCGCCCGATAACGACCATGTATCAGTACAGTAAAAATACACTTATTGATGAGGTCGTTCGCCGCGGTCGTCTTCGCTACGGCGGCAACTTAGTTGAAAGAAAAGAACCGCTGAGAAAATTGCTGAAGTTGATTCGCAGCGGACAACCTTTTTATTACCTTCCCGATCAAGACGCTGGGCGTAAAGGTGTGTTTGTGCCTTTTTTCCACGAGCTTGCTGCCACAATACCAATGCTTGGCAAGTTCGTATCAATGACCAACGCAGTTGTCATTCCATGTCGAACTCGAATCAAGCCTTGGGGGCAAGGGTACGAAGTTGTCTTTAGTGAGCCCATCGAGAATTTTCCGCAAGGAGATGAGGTTGCAGACACCACAAAAATGAACCAAGTTATTGAACAAATGGTAAGGGAAAACCCTGAACAATACTTCTGGGCGCATAAACGATTCAAAACAAGGCCAGAAGGCGCCGCAAAGTTTTACAAATAGAATCGAATTAATTATGCTGTCGGCGCTCTTACCCGAGCGCCAACTTAA
>CALJJR010000002.1 GCA_937973905.1 uncultured Arenicella sp.
TACGTTGGTGCTTTGGTCGATCGCGAAACGCAAAAAGTGGTGTTGATGTGCAGCTCGGAGGGCGGTATGGATATCGAAACCGTTGCTGAAGAGACGCCGGAAAAGATTCTAAAAATATTTGTGGATCCGAGTGAAGGCCTAGATCGGGCTGAAGCCGAGCGAGTATGCGGCGAAATCGGCATTCCTGATGCAGCCGTTGCACAGGGCGCTGATTTTTTAGGCGGGTTGTATGAGGCCTTTGTTGCTTCAGACGCATCACTAGCAGAAATTAACCCCTTGATTGTCACTGGAGATGATCGGGTCGTTGCCTTAGATGCAAAGTTCAACATTGATTCCAATGCTTTGTTTCGTCAGCCTGAAATAGTCGAGTACCGAGATTTAGATGAAGAAGATCCAGATGAGATTGAAGCCTCGAAGTGGGGTCTGAGCTACATTTCGCTAGATGGCAATATTGGTTGCTTAGTAAATGGCGCGGGCCTTGCCATGGCGACCATGGACATCATCAAGCTGTACGGCGGCGAGCCTGCCAATTTTCTTGACGTTGGTGGTGGCGCCGACGCGGAGCAGGTGACTGAAGCATTTAAAATTATGCTGAAGAACCCCAATGTTGAAGGGATCCTGGTAAACATTTTTGGCGGCATTATGCGTTGCGACGTGATTGCTGAAGGGATCGTAACTGCCGCTCAAGAAGTGGGCCTCAGCGTTCCATTGGTGGTGCGCTTAGAAGGCACCAATGTGCAAAAAGGTCGAAAGTTGCTCGATGAGTCTGATGTGAAATTACAAACTGCCACCACCATGGCTGATGCAGCTGAGAAAATTGCGGCCGCTGTTAAAGCGTAACGCGGCGCGAGGAAGAAATTATGTCTATTCTGATTAATAAAGATACCCGTATCGTCACCCAAGGCATTACCGGCAATACCGGTGAGTTTCATACCGAGCAATGTCTAGATTATGCATTTGGTAAAGACTGTTTTGTTGCCGGCGTAACGCCGGGCAAAGGTGGTCAAGAGGTTCAAGGTGTACCGGTCTACGATTCGGTGGCCGATGCGAAAGAAAAACATGGTGTAAATGCTTCGGTAATTTACGTGCCGCCGCGCTTTGCTGCCGCCGCCATTGATGAGGCGATAGACGCTGAGTTGGATTTGGTGATTTGTATTACCGAAGGTATTCCGGTCGCAGATATGATCAAAACCAGAGATCGCATGCACAAGAGTGGCAGCAAAACTGTGTTGGTTGGGCCAAATTGCCCTGGTGTGATCACGCCTGAGGAAGTGAAGATTGGCATCATGCCAGGTTATATTCATAAGAAAGGGAATATTGGTGTTGTTTCGCGTTCGGGAACGCTCACGTACGAAGCCGTGCATCAACTTACCGAACTCGGGCTCGGCCAATCAACCTGTGTAGGAATTGGTGGCGACCCAGTTAACGGTTTGAAGCATCTTGATGTGATGAAGATGTTTAACGATGACCCTGAAACTGAAGCGGTGGTCATGTGTGGCGAGATCGGTGGCACCGATGAAGAAGCTTGTGCGGCTTGGATCAAAGAGAATATGAATAAACCGGTTGCCGCCTTCATAGCGGGGGTAACTGCCCCTCCAGGAAAACGTATGGGCCACGCCGGTGCGATCATCTCCGGCGGTCAAGGAACGGCTCAATCCAAAATTGAAGCTCTGCGAGATGCGGGTGTTCATGTGACTGAAAACCCATCTGAAATGGGATCTGTGCTCAAAAAAGCTCTGTAATACAGAACTGTCTATGCAGAAAAAAGGCCGCAGCCGGTAACCCGGCTGCGGCCTTTTTATTGATTCTTGCGGCGTTTTCAGTACGCCGCGGGGAGTTCTTTCTCAGTAAGTACTACAAGTTCGCATTGGCGAAATCCCAGTTGACCAAGTTCCAAAATGAGTCCAGATAGGCACCGCGATTATTTCGATAGTCGATGTAATAAGCGTGTTCCCAAACGTCGGCCGTCAGAATAGGCTTCAACTCGGGGTCTGTGATTGGGGTGTCAGCGTCGTCGGTGTTAACAATCTCAAGCTGGCCTGCTTGGTTTTTAACCAACCAAGTCCAACCAGAGCCAAAATTACCTCCAGCGGCTTTGTTGAAGCCAGCCTTGAATTCAGCGAAGCTGCCAAAAGCGGCGTCGATGGCTGCGGCAATTTCGCCAGAGGGTTCACCACCGCCAGTTGGAGACAGGCTGTTCCAGTAAAATGTGTGGTTCCAGATTTGCGCCGCGTTATTGAAGGTTGATTCATCTTCAAGACGCACAATTTCTTCTAGAGATAGATCTTCGAGATCTGTGCCTTCAATCGTGGCGTTTAGTTTGTTTACGTAACCCTGGTGGTGTTTGCCGTAATGAAAATCGAGGGTTTCCTCGGAAATATGGGGGGCTAATGCATTTCTGGCAAACGGCAGATCAGGCAGTTCGATTGACATAGTATTTCCTCAAATATGTGGTTTCGGTTGTTTGGCGCGGAGTTTAAATCTATGCGCAACAAACCCGTGTGATGAATAAAAATATTTTAAAACTGT
>CALJJR010000003.1 GCA_937973905.1 uncultured Arenicella sp.
TGCGTGAAAAGGCAGCCCCTGTTCCACAATCTTTGGGAATAAATCTCCACCAATATCGTATTGTTCGCCAGATGGGATTAAATCCAACACTTCTGGCTCGAAGATGTAAATCCCTGTATTGACCTTATTAGACAGCGCTTCTTCGATGGCAGGTTTCTCTTGAAACGAAGTAATTTGACCGCTGTCGTCACATACCACCACGCCGTAGTCAACAACGTCTTCAGGCTCGACAGAAAGCGTACAAATACTTGCGACTGCGCCACTTTTCCAATGTTCACGCACGGCCTTGGTTAAATCAAGATCGATCAGAGCGTCGCCACAAACGACAAGAAAAGTATCGTCGAAGAAGCCTCCAAAATCCTGTATGCGCTTTAATCCACCCGCTGATCCTAACGCCGTGGATTGGATTTGCCCTTCTTCGATGTGCCCTTCGAAAGAGTAGCCAATTTCCACACCGAGCCGTTCGCCATTGCCAAAATAGCTTTCAATTTTTTCCGGCAAGTGACTTACATTGATCATGATTTCATTGAAACCATGGCGCTCTAATTCTTCAATCAAATACTCCATCACCGGCTTGCCAATGATTGGGATCATCGGTTTGGGCATTTCATTGGTCAGGGGGCGAACGCGCGTACCCTTCCCTGCGGCCAGAATCATGGCTTTCATAGCATTATTTCTACGGTCTACAAATTAGCGCCGTATTATAGGTATTTAGCAGAAATTTTGTGCGTTTTTAGGTGTCCCACCAAGCCTGTGATGCAAGATCTATCTGATGTTGTAAATCTTACTCTGTGACTACAAATCAATGATGGTTTCAGCCTTGGCGAGTTCGAACTTTAGGCCCGTTTGCTCCGATCTGCGTGCCAAGGTTTCGTCAATCCAGTTGCGCTCTACCCAAGTTCGGTTTGGATCATGGTGGCCGATATAGGTGTGCTTAACGTTACAGGCCTCAGCCATTTCCATTACGTCTTCAACGCAACTGTGCCCCCAATCCTTACGGGAGACACCAATGGGTGTGCCAACCCCTTGTAAGCCGTCATATTCAACCTGTAAAAATTGGCCATCACGATACAAAACATCGGCATTTGAGGATTGCTCTCGAACAACTTTTTCGGCTTCCATACTGGCTATTTGCAAAGGATGATCATCGGTATCACCGCGACGCAATTCATGGTCTGTGCAATACACAAAGACTTTACCGTTATGCTCTATGCGATAGCCTAAACACGGGTCTGGATGGAACACTTCAAAGGCCTGGATCACGGTTTTTCCCAGCCTAAAAGGCTCCCTGATATCGTGGTATTGCCCCACCACAGGGTCATTCAAAATGCTTTCTTTTTGCGATAAGTCACGTATTTCGGTGGAATCGAAATTGGCTGGCATCAGCTCATAATTGAGCGGTGTTTGGATGCCTTTAAGATCCATGCCTGCTTTCTCAGAAAAGATTCCCAAGTTTTGATCTAATGCCTTTAGGTAATGATAATTGCCGAGTACGTGGACGTTATTACGCGGGTCAAAACAGACTGCGGCTTGATCAAAACCTTCCGTGTGATCAAAATGCGCGTGACTGCCAAAAATATAGAGATGACGTTCATCTGAATCTCCCCATTTATCGGTAATGTCCTGCGCGCAATTGCGGAAGCCACTGCCACAATCAAGTACGATGTCATAACCATCTGAGGTTTCTATACGAATGCACGTAGTCCAGCCGCCATACACACGCTGTTCGGTGAGCTCAAAGCGCCCGCGCATTTCTTTTAGCGTTTTGCGCCCTGGTGGGCCGCCAAACAACTCTTCCACGGAGCACTCCAGCTGGCCTTGCTGATTCTCGCGCTCCTGAAACTCGGCATAGAGCTTCTCTAGGAGCTGCAGATCCGCATAAAACCTGGCTTCCTCACGTTCCGCTTTCGAAGGGAAAACGGAACCACTGCCCTGCACTCCATAAAAATGGATACGCAAATTATCAATCCTAACCGTCATGTAATGACATATACGCCATGCACCCTCGGAAGGCAATACCCTCAAAGGGGTGAAAGTGATCTGAGCGCTTGATTAAACCTGTCTTTATGCGAGTGAACTTAACGTTTCGGGTCTTTTGCTGTTACGGTCAAGCAAAAAATGTTAATGCGCCAAACCCTTACTGAACTTGATGTCATCATCCTCTAACTTAGCCACCACAATATCACCGGCCACAAATTCACCACCTAAGAGCGATTGCGCGAGCGGATTTTCAACCATAGTCTGAATCGAGCGTTTTAATGGGCGGGCACCATAAACCGGATCAAAACCCGCCTCGGCAATTACATCTAAGATGGCGTCACTGATTTGCAGCTTGAAATCCTGTGCAAGTAGGCGCTTACGCAGGATATCGATTTGAATATTGGCGATCTGGCGAACTTGATCCCTCTGCAAGGAATGAAAGACGACAATGTCGTCCACGCGATTGATAAATTCAGGGCGAAAATGCGCGGTTACGCTTTCCATCACCAAATCTTTCATCGCCGCATAATCACCGTCATGCTCGTGTACGCGCTGCGACCCCAAATTCGACGTCATAATGATTACGCAGTTTTTGAAATCGACGGTACGCCCTTGACCATCAGTCAAGCGTCCATCATCGAGCACCTGCAAGAGAATATTGAATACATCCGGGTGTGCCTTCTCGACCTCGTCCAACAAAATAACTGAATAGGGTTTGCGCCGCACAGCTTCAGTCAGATAGCCACCCTCTTCGTAGCCAACATAGCCCGGAGGAGCACCAATAAGTCTGGCCACCGAGTGTTTTTCCATAAACTCGGACATGTCAATTCGTACCATCGCCTCTTCGGTGTCGAACATGAACTCCGCCAATGCCTTGGTGAGTTCGGTTTTACCTACGCCGGTTGGGCCTAAAAACAAGAACGATCCAGATGGACGGTTCGGGTCGGCCAGGCCTGCACGCGAGCGCCGTATTGCATCTGCCACGGCACTAATAGCTTCGTCTTGACCAATCACTCTTGAGTGTAGCTTTTCTTCCATCGCCAGGAGTTTTTCACGCTCGCCCTCCAACATCTTGGCGACGGGAATTCCGGTCCAGTGCGCGACAACTTCAGCAATTTCTTCCGCGGTTACGTTGCTGCGTAACAGCTGGTTTGGATTGGCATCAGATTCATTGTTTTGAGCCTGCATTAGCTGTTTTTCCAACTCAGGAATCCGTGCATATTGAAGCTCAGACATCTTGGCCAAGTCTCCAGCACGCCGTGCTACTTCCATCTCAATGCGCGCCTTATCGAGTTCTTCCTTAATGTGTTGTGCACCATGTACGGCGGACTTTTCAGCCAACCAGATTTCTTCTAACTCGGCATACTCTCGCTCGTATTCGTTAATTTCTTGTTGCAAGTCACTTAGACGCTTTTTGGAAGCCTCGTCATTTTCTTTCTGCAGCGCCTCGCGTTCAATCTTGCGACGAATAATTTGTCGATCAAGTTTGTCCATCGCTTCAGGCTTAGAGTCGATCTCCATACGAATTCTACTTGCCGCTTCATCGATCAGATCAATGGCTTTGTCCGGCAGGTTGCGGTCGGTAATGTAGCGGTGTGACAAGGTTGCCGCCGATATGATGGCGGGGTCGGTAATATCGACGCCATGATGAACTTCGTATTTTTCCTTTAACCCGCGCAGAATTGCGATGGTGTCATCCACACTGGGTTCGTCGACCACAATTTTTTGGAAGCGACGTTCTAGCGCTGCATCTTTTTCAATAAATTGCCGATATTCATCCAAGGTCGTGGCACCAACGCAATGCAACTCACCGCGCGCTAACGCAGGCTTGAGCATGTTACCAGCATCCATCGCGCCTTCCGCTTTGCCGGCGCCCACCATGGTGTGTAGTTCATCGATAAACAAGATGACCTGCCCTTCTTGCTTAGATAGATCTTTTAGCACCGCTTTTAGACGTTCTTCAAATTCGCCGCGAAACTTAGCGCCGGCAATCAAGGCTCCCAAATCTAACGACAGCAGACGTTTGTTCTTAATTCCTTCTGGCACTTCACCATTAACAATGCGCTGCGCTAAACCTTCGACAATCGCAGTTTTACCAACCCCCGGCTCGCCAATTAATACCGGGTTATTCTTGGTGCGGCGCTGCAATACTTGAACAGTTCTACGAATCTCATCGTCACGCCCAATCACTGGATCGAGTTTTCCTTGTTCGGCCCTTTCAGTAACATCAATTGTGTACTTCTCCAGAGCCTGTAGTGTGTCTTCGGCGTTTGCATCATCAACGCTGGCACCACCACGAACGTCTTCAACCGCCTTCACCAACGCTGCTTTACTAGCACCACTGTCACGCAATATTTGCCCTGCAATATCTTTGTCTTCGATCAACGAAAGTAGAAACAGGTCGCTAGAGATAAAGGAATCGCCGCGTTGTTGCGCCAGCTTGTCAGCGAGGTTTAGCAATCTTGAAGTCGACTGCGAGATATGTACTTCGCCAGCCTGCCCTTGCACTTTAGGTAAGGACTTTAATGCGGCGGCCAAGCGATCATTAAGCGCGTTCATTGACACGCCGACACGATTCAGTAGGGGCGACACGCTGCCGCCTTCTTGTTGCAGCATTGCCATCAGCACATGAACTGGCTCAATGAACTGATTGTCGCGGCCAACGGCAAGGCTTTGCGCATCGGCCAAGGCAAGTTGAAATTTGGATGTCAGTTTGTCCATTCGCATGGCACACCTCGGTAAATTCTTTGGTACAGCAAATAAAAAATATCTAAGCCCTAAATAAGGCATAGACTTACAAATACAAGTGTAGATGAAGGTAAGGAGCAGATTCTGCTATCCTCTCCACTCATCGCAGTTTTAAGCCAAATCACTATGTCAGAAGATTTAAAAAGATCGCTCCCGAAGAACAAAGTCATTAAATCCCTCGTTAAGAGTTGTCTCAAAGAAGACATTGGCTCGGGTGATGTCACGGCCCGACTAACGCCCGCGGAGCAGAAAATAGATGGCAAAATTATCAGCCGAGAAGACGGAGTGATTTGTGGCACCGCTTGGGTTGATGAGGTAATGCGTCAGGTCGGCAAACGGCACGACACTAAGATAAACATTAATTGGAAGGTACGAGACGGTGATGTTGTGACTCCCGATCAAACCTTATGCCGATTTGAGGGCTATGCGCACCCAGTACTGTCTGGCGAGCGGACAGCGCTGAACATTATGCAAACGCTGTCGGGTACCGCGACAGTGACCCGACAATATGCCGACGCCATTGCCCACACAAAAGCCAAACTCTTGGATACACGTAAGACCCTACCCTGTTTAAGGGAAGCGCAAAAATACGCAGTTCTCTGCGGCGGCGGTGTCAATCACAGAATGGGCTTGTATGACGGTATTATCATCAAGGAGAACCACCTTCGCAGTGGTAAAAGCTTGGAACGCATCGTTGCAGACGCCATCGCATCAATGCCCGAGGGAACTCTCGTCGAGCTAGAAGTTGAGACTATTGAAGAATTAGAGCGCGGCCTAAATGCGGGTGCGAAACGCATTATGTTGGATGATTTTTCCCTAGAAGATATGCGTGAAGCTGTAGAGCTGACGGGTGATCAAGCCGACTTAGAAGCCAGCGGCAACGTTAACATTAAAACCATAGCGACCATTGCAGAAACTGGCGTTGACTACATCTCGTCGGGGGCGATTACGAAACATGTGCGGGCATTAGATTTATCCATGTTGTTTGACTATATCTAGTCATCTAGTCATCTAGTCAGTCAGCTTCAGTGATCGCACCTCGTCGATATGGTAGATTTTTTCTCCGTCCCAGCAGTAGCGCAGATGCCTACCTTGGCGCGCGCGCTTGAGTAATTTGGGCCGAAAAGCAGCAATACACTCACCGCCTTTTTGACGTACCGATTTGTAATAGGCCCCATATTCATCCGCAGCCCGAAGCTCGCGCCCCAGTGATTGCGGATAACTGTAGTCCTCTCCATGAGCTTGCTTATCACGCCGCACGTCTACGACGTTATAACGCGAGTTTGTGCGTGCCTGATAAACACGCATTATTCTCTCAAACGGTGGTTCGCCGGAATCTGCCATCTGACGTGCCTGCCAATAACTCGTTTCGGCAACCGCTGTATTTAGGTTCAGCGCTGCGTAATACACGCCATAGCTTCCATCAGTAAACCTGGACGGAGTGCCAGTGTGAGTAAAAGAAGCCATAATGACCGAACTCCCGGGCCCAGCGATTCGCTCACTACGTGGCACTCTGGACAACTCGCCTACTTCATCTTGAATACGGTCGTTGGTTAAGCCCTCTAAGTAGTAAAGGGCCTCAAGGTCATCAGGGTGTGCGCATTTCTCGAAGATTTTAATTGGCGGGTAACTGCTTGGAATAATCCGCCACGTATCGGTGTCAAGCGCAACCCTCTTTAGCTTCTTCTTGTCAGGCAAAATGCGCGCCTCGACTAGCGTCAAGATAACGACGTACGTCGTACAAACTACCCACCTTACCTTTCAACATCCACTGCAATAAGGTCGCCCCGCCGAACGCTCTATTTGGCGCAGACATAAAGTCGTTCCAGCGGTGCTCAGGATACATGATCTCAACGGCTTTACGAATACCTGCAATAAGACTTAAGCGTTCTAGCGTATCGGCTGGCAATTTAAAATTCTCACCAGCATCAACTCGCTCGCGATAATTTTTCAACGTGGTACGAGATGTCAAACCAAGCAGTTTAAGCTGCTGAGTTTGATTAATATCCCACTCTTCAGCGAGGCGAAAAAATAGCGCAAGCGCAGCACGCGCAAGGTTATTAGGCTTTTGTGAACGAGTAATATCTTGCTCGACAAAAGAAACAACATTTTTACCTACTGCTTGAGAGTGATTTTTAGCTCTTGGCATACCAACCTCTTTAATTAAAAACAAGCAATGAAGAATGTACAAATTAGGGTCGTAAGAAGGCTTTTCAGAAGCAATACTCTAAATCTATGTTTTAACCTATAAATGAACATAATATACATATTTGTGCATATATGAACATAATAAATTATTGCAAGAGCCACAGCAAATATTCTTTAATTCTTGGCAAAGCCCATAAAAAAAGCCAAGAACTTATCTTGGCTTTCTATTACCTTTTACAGAGAGTTTTAGATTAGCGTTTTACCTCTAACACATAGGCCGGGTGGCTCAACGAGCCTACGGTGGCCACTACATCTATACGTTTGCCGTCTCTGAGCAAAGAAATTTTCATTTCTTCTCCGGTCTTCATGTTTTCAACAATCCCATAATAAATACGTTTGGTTTCTCGTTCATCCTTATTGACCATATTCAGACCGTTCATGGAAACAACGACGTCTCCGGTTTGTAAACCAGCCTTAGCAGCCTGCGTCTTAGGCGTTACACAGGTCAACTTAACGCCTTCTTGGAGTATCTCTGAGCAGACACCTAAAAACGGCTTTACGTAGGCTGGTGATTCAACTTTGACCGTATCTTTACCACTCATATCCAACAGCTTTTGAGCCAGGTACGAAATTTCACGCATTATGTGTTCTTCTTTCCATTCGTCGCCGGCCAATACCGGGGCACTCAGCAAACCAACCAGCAGCAGCGGCGTTAATACCAATTTCCTTGGCATGAAAGAATCGAAGGCGATAATTTGATTACTCATGTTTTGCAAACCTGATTAGATTTCGGAGTCGCTCAGCGTTTGTTGGCGCTGATAATAAAGTTGGTTAAGGTCACGAAGTGCCTGAATACGATTATTCCAAAGCACTTCTACGCGTTGCGGATCAGTTTGGGTATCGACATTGCTCTCATGAATCATTTGATCAAGGTAAGCAAGTTGCCAATACAGACGATCAGCTTGGGTTCTTTGCGTGGCGGTTAACAGTTCGCTTTGCAGGGCCACCTTCTCTAATGCTTGCTCCATACCGCGCGAATTAATCATCAATTGTTGAATATTCGCTTGTAAGAGTTCGTTCTGAGTACGACTGCTGTTGTTATGCGTGAACATGTACAACCCAATAAAGCCGGTGACAAATATTGAAGCAGCCAAGGTATAGACGGCGTGACTCAAAGAACGCTGTTGGGCTACGTTATTAGATTGGTTGGCAACCACCAACTCAATCGGTGCGGTTGTTGACGTGTTGATACCACCTACTATCGTAGCTTCGATTCGCTGCCACAGATGTGGCGCGGGCGCTTCATCAGCCTGTTCAAACAATTTACTTTGAATACTTTGCAGCACGGAGAGTTCAGCCTGACAATAATCGCAAGCATTAACATGCTGCGACGCCAGATTCTCGGTGCCATCTTTTATTTCCAGCAATTGCTCTAAACTAGCATGTCGTTCTGTGTTCATAAGTTTCATCGCTTAATGAATATTGTCTTGATGCATTTCGCGTAAATTTACTTTTTGTCGCAACAGTTTATAACTTCTCGCTACGACGCTTTTAGAATAACTGGCGGTTTTACCAACCATCTCAGCTATCTCAGCATGCGTATACCCTTCTACTTCTTTCATCCACAGGATTAATCGAACGTGTTCGGGCAAGTCTCGCATCACATCACTTAACTGACGCTTGAGACCTTGAGCTTCGGTAAAATCGACACTCTCTTGAGCGGAAAACGGCAACGACTCAACAGCGTCATCACTGGTCTCAAAAAATGAATACTCATCAGTTGAGACCCAGCTATGTTTCTTTTGCTTGCGCAAATACATCAAACTTTCGGTCACCGCGATCTGTCTAAGCCACATTCCGAACGGCGCTCTGTATTCGAATGTGGATATCTTGTCTATAAGCTTAACAAAAGTGTTGTGCACCACATCTTCAGCTGAACTTTGATTTTTACAAAAACCACGCGCCAAGGTCAGCACTGCTTGTGAAAACATTTGATACAGTTCGCCATGCGCAAGCATGCAACCATCCTGCGCTTTCCGCACTAGATCGTCAGCCACCGTTTGCTGAAAACGTAGCTGCTGCACCGTCCTGTTGTCACCTTGCATAAATATAGGATGCGACAGCCTTCAAGAGAGTTGCAACTGATTTGTGTTTTTGCGAACAAATTTACGCATCTGATTTTTTTGTTGGGGCGCCATCTCGGTCGTGGTAGGGTAACAAAAAAATGCCACCTCTCAGGTTTTCGTCAATGCCATTGATATTCATTAAATTACTGTTTCTCATTACCTTTTCATTGTTTTTAGCGGCTTGCAACGATGCTCAAGAGACACGAAAAGCCGAGCAGACGACAACCGCAAATAGTGCGTCAGAGATCGATGTTTCTGCAGAATTTGCGCAGTTATTAGACACCTACTACGAAGACACGCTTAAGTTGTTCCCTGTGCAAGCCACATACGAGGGCGACAAGCGCTACAACGATCGTTATCCGAACTATTTGGATGATGCCGTTAAGCAAAAGGTAATTGGACATTTTAAGCGCTACCAACAGAAAGCGGCAGCTATAGATACCAGTGCTTTGTCATCGACTGAACAAATGACTAAATCTGTGTTTGACTGGGAAATGGAAATGAACATAGCTGGCTGGGAAGCACCCTCTGATCAGACGCCCCTAGACCAAATGTGGACCGATCATCTCACCATGGGTCAGTTTGCCAGCGGAAAAAGTGCTCAGCCATTTAACACGGTAACCGACTATGAAGCCTGGCTCAAACGCGCTGAAGAATACTTAAACTGGTTCCGCAGCACTGAAGTGAAGATGCGCGAAGGCATGCAAAGCGGTTGGGTGTTGCCCAAATCTTTAATCAAAAAAGTGACACCGCAACTGGCCGCAATGATGGAACCGGACCTGGACAAACACTTGTTTTTTCAGCCGGTCAAAAACTTCCCAGATGCTATTTCCGGTGCTGACCAAGAACGATTAACGGAACTTTACCGAGCGCTCGTTTTGGAGCAGGTGATTCCCGCTTACTCAAAAATTCACGAATTTATGACCGGTGAATACATGACTGCCGGTCGTGATACCAGCGGTATCGATGCCGTGCCCGGAGGTGCGGAGTTTTATCAACACCAGATAAAGCTTTACACCACCACTGATATGAGCGCCGAAGAAATCCACGCTCTAGGTTTGTCGGAGGTGGCGCGTATCCGCGGTGAAATGGAGAAGGTAAAAGCCGAGGTTGGGTATGCGGGTGATTTGCGTTCCTTCTTTGATTTTGTGCGCAACAATAAAGACTTAATGCCGTATAAAGAACCACAACAAATCATTGATTTTTACAACGAAATTCACGCGCGCATGAAGCCCTCGGTCGACAAGTTGTTTAATACTCAACCTACCACCGCATTTGAAGTACGCCGAGTTGAGCCGTTTCGGGAAAAATCGGCCGCCGCACATTACAATCCTGGGTCGCTGGATGGAACCAGGCCAGGAATTTTCTATACACCTATTCCAGATGCGAGTCGCTACAACATATACGACGCCGAATCACTGTTCTTGCATGAGGCGATTCCAGGTCATCACTTTCAAATTTCACTGACGCAAGAGAGTGAAACCCTACCAAAGTTTCGCAAAACCTTGTGGTACAGCGGGTATGGCGAAGGTTGGGCTTTGTACACAGAATCGCTTGGAAGAGAACTGGGGCTTTATACTGACCCCTACCAATATTTCGGTATGTTAAGCGCTGAAATGCATCGCGCCATTCGCCTTGTGGTTGATACTGGTTTGCACGCCAAAGGCTGGACACGAGAACAGGCAATTCAATACTCGCTTGAGAATGAAGCGGAAGCAGCAGACAGTATTGAGCGCGAAATCGAACGCTATATGGCCAACCCTGGACAAGCTTTAGCCTACAAAATTGGTCAGCTAAAAATTCAAGAGTTGCGCGATCATGCAGCACAATCCTTAGGCGACAAATTTGATATAGCCGAATTTCATAAGCAGGTATTAGAGACTGGATGCGTTCCATTGGCGCTACTAGAACAGAAAATTCGTAACTGGGTAACGAAGCAAGCAGCATGAACGACTCTACAAAACCTACTAAGGCAGCTCGCATCCCGCGTAGCAAGAGCGACAACTACTCAAGCCAAGCAATCAAAGAACGTCAAGAATTTCTAGCTGCTACCACGGGAGCGAGCCTGCGACATATTAGCCATAGTTCGCAACCTAATGATAGTTTAGCTGGCAATATTGAAAACCCAATTGGCGTTGCGCAAGTACCCATCGGGCTGGCTGGTCCGATTAAAATAAATGGAGAACATGCGCAAGGTGATTTTTATGTACCAATGGCGACCACCGAAGGCACATTGGTGGCCAGCTACAGCCGCGGCATGCGCGTGCTTAGCGAAATTGGTGGTGTGAAAACCACTGTTATAGAGCGTTTTATGCAACGTGCACCGGTATTTCATTTTGATAACGCCCTGCAAGCCAGAGAGTTTGGTATGTGGGTGGATGCGCATCTAGATGAAATTCGCAGCGCTGCGCAAGCAACTACGTCGGTGGGCAAGCTTTCGCACATTGAGCAATATGGTGTCGCCCGCATGCGTTTCTTGAGATTTAATTACACAACTGGCGATGCCGCTGGGCAAAACATGTGCGGCAAGGCCACCTTCTCGGCTTGCGAATGGATCAAACAAAACTATCCTAACCCTCTCCGTTACACGCTTTCTGGGGCGATCGACACAGATAAAAAACATTCACATATCAACACCTTACATTCTCGAGGCGCCCGTGTTGTAGCCGAAGCTGTACTGCCGAATGCAGTGATGCAAGAGGTTATGCACATCGACACTAAAAGTCTATTCGCTGCTCGGCAAGTATCCAATGTCGGTGGCATGCTGGCGGGCACCACCAACAATGGTTTGCACGCCGCTAATGGCTTGGCGGCGATTTTTATCGCTACAGGTCAGGACGCGGCGAACATCGCGGAGTCGCAAGCGGGTATTGTCTATGTCGATTTGCTCGACAATGGCGATTTGTATTGGTCGATCACCCTGCCCTCTGTGATTGTCGCTAGCTATGGCGGCGGAACTGGTTTGGCCACGCAGCGCGAATGTTTGGAAATTCTCGACTGCTACGGCGAAGGCAAAGCATTAAAATTAGCGGAAATTTGTGCCGCCACCGTACTTGCGGGTGAGTTGTCTTTGGCCTCTGCAGTGCTGGCCGGTCATTGGGTTGAAAGCCACGACCGGCTTGGTCGCAATCGACCTTAGCCACGCATAGATGGATTAATAACCAGCCGCGTGGCCGTCTTTCCTAGATTCGGTTGCTCCCCAATAGACACCGTTATCGGCTCTCAGGATGGCTTGATAACCGCCGTATGGGCCGTTAGCAAACTGCACCTTATGGCCCATGCGCATCAATTGCCGGATGGTGGCGTAAGGAAAACCCGTTTCTAAGTTGAGGATACCCCCGTCAGCCATGGTCTCGCCAGTTGGCTCTGACGACCCGGTGTGATGGATGCGCGGCGCATCGCCGGCCGCCTGCACGTCCAATCCAAAGTCCACCATATTGACGACAATTTGCGCGTGACCTTGGGGCTGCATCGCACCACCCATTAGACCAAAACTCATCCAAGGTTTGCCCTCTTTGGTAACGAACGCCGGAATTATCGTGTGAAACGGTCGTTTACCAGGCTCAAAAACATTGAAGTGGCCTTCTTCAAGCGAAAACATCTCGCCACGGTCCTGAAAAATAAACCCAAGCCCCGGAGGCGCCATGCCGGAGCCCATGCCGCGATAATTACTTTGAATTAGAGACACCATATTCCCTTCAGCATCGGCCGTGGTTAGATAAATAGTATCGCCATCTTGGAGTTCTCCAGCTGGGAACTCTTTGCCGGCTTTCTCTAAGTCGATTAACTTCGCGCGTTTGCGTGCGTATTTCTTTGAGATAAGCTCTTCCACGGGAATTTTATTAAATTGAGAGTCGGCGTAATACTTGGCACGGTCTTCGAACACCAGCTTCTTTGCTTCGGTGAATAAATGGATGTACTCAGCCGACTCACGACCCATCTCAGCCACGTTATAGAGCTCTAGAATATTCAAAATTTGCAAAGCGGCGATGCCTTGTCCATTGGGCGGTAGTTCCCAAACATCGTAACCGCGGTAGTTGGTGCTTACTGGGTCTACCCAATTGCTAGTGTGTGAGGCTAGATCCTCCAGGCTGAGAAATCCACCATTTGCTTGCATATAATCAGCCATCGTTTTCGCTAGCTCGCCTTCATAAAACGCGTCACGCCCATCGGTTGCAATGATGCGTAAGGTATTCGCCAGGTTTGGGTTGCGCCAGATTTCTCCTTCTCGTGGCGCTTGGCCCTTACCATCGACCGTAAATTGCTCGGTAAAACCGGGCCATTTCTCGAGTATGGGCACCGAACGATTCCAGTAATATGCAATCAATTGCGTGACCGGAAAGCCTTTTTCTGCGTAGTCGATGGCAGCCTGCAAATTCTCTTGCATCGACAATTTGCCAAAGCGCTCGTGCAACATAAACCAGCCGTCTACTGCGCCAGGCACCGATACCGGCAAGGGTCCGTGGGAAGGAATACTACTTAGATTATTATCGAGAAAATATTCTCTGGTGAGGCTCAGTGGGGATCGACCTGATGCGTTCAATCCATGCAATTTCTTCTCTTTGGCGTCCCACACAATGGCATACAAATCGCCACCGATCCCATTACCGGTTGGTTCAACCAAACCTAAAACCGCGTTGGCAGCAATTGCCGCGTCTATCGCGTTGCCGCCTTTTTGCATAACATCGAGCGCGGCCTGCGTTGCCAGCGGTTGCGAGGTTGCTGCCATCGCTTGAGTCGCAAGCACTGGAGAGCGCCCTGCAAAGGTTTCGCCAGTAACGCGGTCGGCGGCAGCGACCGCATGGCTCGTCAATATGAGCAGGGCCGAGAAATATACAGCAAATAGTGTTTTCATGATTTTGGCTCTTTAAGAGACGTATATACAAAGAATAAGTGGTTGGGGGTAGAAAATTACCCTAATGCGCGGAGCAAACATAACACAGTAGTGTAAAACGGACATCTACTTGTTTTTTTTAGAAAAATTGTCAGAAAACGTCAATAAAAAAGGTCTCTCGTCGGTGAATATGAATCATTTTTAAGCGTTAGCGGTGCTATCAATTGATAGACTTCGCGCAACTTGAATACTATTGGAATTATGAACGTGAAGAAACTACTACTATTGGCGAGTTGCACAGTCGCGTGCCAAAGCGCTTTGGCTGAAGAATTGCTTGATCGCCTTGAAGTTGCCAGCGAAAAAATTGGCGCCAATCAAGGCAGCTTTTATGTAAGCCGAGTGCCAGAGTTAAAAGACAAACTCCCAAATTGGGAATGGGATGATGAAATCAGAACCGCGTCTAAATGTGTGCTGGATGGCATCGAAACGGCCAAAGGTCGTGAAATTGCCGAAGCCTATGTAGCCGGCTTGGAAATTGATGCTGCAAAAGAAATTACGTCTATGACTCAATTAGCGGATCAGAGTTCAATCCCTGATGAATTAAGAGGTGACGATCAAACCATCCTCACTCTCATGCAAGACTGCAAAACCATGGATATTTCCGCAGAGAGATTAAAGCAATCTGGATTTTGGGACGCAATGCTAGACCCTACTATCATGCAGCGATTGACCGCTGAGTAGTCCAACTGCATAGTTTCAACTCGACAAGAAAAAAACG
>CALJJR010000004.1 GCA_937973905.1 uncultured Arenicella sp.
GTCACGTTGCCGTCGCCATCTTGAGTCGTACTGTTGTTGAGACCATTGTTGAAGCGTCCGGTAACAAATGGTACTTCTTGACCAACGACAATTTCGGCTTCTTCGTTATCCAAGGTTAAAATTGTTGGTGTCGATAAAATGTTGCTATTAGTATCGGCACGCAAGGCATTTACAACCACATCGAGCTGGTACTTTTTGAAATCTAATAACTGATAATTTAAGCCACCAGTACCTAGTTCAAAAACTGTGTTCAGAGCAGCCGTCCCAATCGGAGTATTGAGATTATTTTCATCGCGCAGATTGCCGGTTCCCGCCACTGTAACTGCATTGCCATCACCATCTGTCGTGGTCGTCTCACCGCTGGCACCGCCAGCTCCCCATGTCACGCCAAGATTGGCTGATTGATCAAGCGATACTTCGGCAATTACGGTCTCAACAAAAACCTGAGCTCGGCGCAGATCAAGTTTTTCTATAACGGTCAATATCGTTTGCAGTTGGCCGCCGGTGGCACGTACGATTAGCGAATTGGTTGCTTCATCAGCCTGCACTGTTGGCGCCGTCTGAGCACCGCCTTGCGGCACACTCTCTTGGGTTAAATCGTTAATCACTGTTACCAAGTCTTCGGCTTTTGCGTGCTTCAGATATATCACGCTAATGTCGGCTTCGAGCTTTCTCTCGATATCGAGCTCGTCAATAATCGCCTTAAGCCGATCAAATTCATCGTCTGTCGCATTGATCACCAGCGCACCGATGGAATCTAAGGCTTGAATCGTGGTTGCTTTGCCCGAACCGGCATTTTTCGGATCCGTCGTTGAAGCCACGATTTGCGTCAAGGTTGCGGCTAAGTCACTGGCTTTCGTCTTCTCCAAGTACACAACATGAATCGACGAGCGCTTGTCCGGCACATCGATTCGTTTAATGATTCTCAACACTCGCTGTATATTCGCAGCCGTGTCGGTAATGATGGCGCTATTAGAAGCAACGTGGGGCGCAAAGTGACTGGTCGGCGGGAGCAGCGGGCGAATGATTGCTTGGAGCTCTTGAACCGGCGCGTAAGCGAGCTGAATGATTTGCGTTACTTGTTCATCATTGGCTCTATCTGTAGGGCCTAGCCGGGTTGGGTTTGTCTTAATCTCGTTACTCGGCAGAACCTTAATGATGCCGCCTGAATCAACCGTGGCGAAGTTATACACTTCAAGTATTGACAGAAAGACATCATAGAGCTGATCGGGATCTAAAGGCGCTCCTGAAATCACGGTAACCTTGCCTTTAACGCGTGGATCAACAATAAAATTCTTGCCGCTCACCTCCGCGACCGTATTAATCAGCACACGGATATCAACGTCTTCTAACTTGAGTGATATTTGTTGTTTGCTAGGTTCTAATTCATCCTCATCTTGCGCAACCACTGATGCAGGCAACCCGTAAGAAACCATAAAAGCGAGTCCGGCAGCAAGAACTGTAACGCGAGTTTTGCTCAATATACGATGCACCATGCCGCCTAAACTTTCGCCTTCCATTTTACTCGGAATTATTCTCTGTCTTTTTATCATTTATATTTATGCTGCACGCGCAGGCTGTCGCCCCCCCGAGGCGTGCGTTGTGACTAATTTTCTGACGACATCATACTCAAAAGCATAGGTAGTGACTATGTTTAAGCACGCCTCTACCAATGATTTAATTGCTTGTTAATGTGAGTGATTGTTAATGAAATGGGACGAAATTCTATTCTTAAGCCATTTTCTATTTTGCCTGCCGTGATGATGCTCGGTCTAGAGACTTTATCGGCAATGCGCTGCCACATGAGACTGAACCGCGCTGACTTCATTTGGCAACACCACGAATCGCTCCTCCGACTCAAAAAGATTACTCATTGAATTGGGCAAGCTTGCAGTAGGAAGACCTGCTTGTTCCACGGCAGTAGGAAATTTCGCAGGATGAGCTGTAGCCAAGCACGCAATGGGGCCGGAAATTTCGGCTGCTCGAGCCCGCGCCGCCGCCACGCCAATTGCAGTGTGCGGGTCAAGGGTGTAACCCGTTGCGGCACAAACTTCGCGAATAACTTTCAGCATGGCTTCATCGTCCTGGCGGAAACTGCTGAACAACACGCGCGCTTGATCCATGGCCGTGGCACTCAATGTCATTTCACCTTGATCAAACTCATCCATCAAGCGACGAATTTCAGCGCCATCACGATTGTAGAGATCGAACAGCAGGCGCTCAAAGTTACTCGACACCATGATGTCCATGGATGGCGACAAAGAGTGATGCAATGGCTTTTTGCTGTGATCATTGCTGCTAATGCAGCGGTGCAAAATGTCGTTCGCATTGGTCGCAATAATGAGTTCCGAAACTGGTAGGCCCATTTGCTTGGCAAGATAGCCAGCAAAAATATCACCGAAGTTCCCTGTTGGAACCGAGAAGGCGATCTCTCTGTGCGGGCTTCCAAGTGCAACGCCAGCGTAAAAGTAGTAAACGATTTGCGCCATGATCCTGGCCCAGTTAATCGAATTCACCGCCACCAATTGGCGCCCATCGGGCAAAAAGTCTTGATTTCTGAAGCTGTGTTTTACAATATTTTGGCAGTCGTCGAAGTTACCTGTTACCGCCAAGTTATGAACATTGTCCGCAAGCACTGTAGTCATTTGGCGGCGCTGCACCTCAGAAACTCGTTCATGCGGATGCAGGATAAAAATGTCGATATTGTCACAACGGCGGCAGCCTTCAATCGCGGCTGAACCGGTATCCCCAGATGTTGCACCCAAGACAACAACGCGCTGCCCCCGTCGAGCCAACAGAAAATCCAGCAGATGCCCCAAGAATTGCAATGCGAAATCTTTAAAGGCAAGCGTAGGGCCATGAAATAGCTCCAAAACCCACTCATTTCTATCAGTCTGGATTAGCGGTGCGATGGCCGGATGCCTAAATTCACGATACGCTTTATCTATGATTGCAGTGAGTTCATCATCGCTCAGCACACCGACAACAAACGGACGCATTACCGTAAATGCCACTTGTTGATAATCTGCATTGGCCAAAGCGGCGATTTCTGCAGAGCTGAACGATGGCAACTCTTTGGGTACATACAATCCACCGTCTGCAGCCAAGCCGGTTAGCACCACTTCTTCAAAATTGAGCGCCGGGGCTTGCCCGCGCGTACTTACAAATTGCATATCAGGAATCCAAGTGCTCGACTCTGAGCCGCGTTACCGACTTGAGAACATCCTGCATGTCTTCAATCTGGTTAATGGCTTTTGAGATCAAGGCTTCATTAGTTCGCTGAGTAATAAAAATAACGGACACATGGTGTTGGCCGCGAGCTGGCTCCTTCTGTGTAATCGCTACAATACTCACGCCGAGGTCGGCAAAGATGGTGGTCAACTCAGACATCACACCTGGCACGTCGTTGACATCAATCCTGAGATAGTACGCACTAGTAAACTCTTCTGATGTACGGACTCTACGCGCACGAATGGCATCCGCTTGAAAAGCCAGATGCGGGACTGGCGCCGCGCTATTGCCAGCCAATGCTCGGCTCAAATCAACGATATCGGCGACCACCGCGGATGCTGTAGGTTCGGCGCCAGCACCCGCACCATAGTGGAGGGTATTGCCAACCGCGTCACCGCGCACCAACACCGCGTTCATAACTCCATCAACGTTGGCGATTAGTCGCTTTTCGGGAATCAGTGTTGGGTGTACTCGCAATTCAAGCTCATCCGCTACCGGCCGAGCAATCCCTAAATGTTTGATGCGGTAACCAAGGTCGCCTGCGTACCCAACATCAACTAATTCAAGCTCCGAAATACCTTCTGTGTAAACTTTGTCAAACTCAAGCGGCACACCGAAAGCGATCGAAGCCAGAATCGTCAATTTATGTGCGGCATCGATCCCTTCAACATCGAAAGTGGGGTCAGCTTCTGCGTAGCCCAGCGCTTGAGCTTCGGCGAGCACGTCCTCAAAGGTTCTTCCCTTGTCTCGCATTTCGGTAAGAATGAAATTACCGGTACCGTTAATGATGCCTGCTACGAGCTCAATTTGGTTCCCAGCCATGCCCTCGCGAATACTCTTGATGATATTAATACCGCCAGCGACCGCTGCCTCGAACAAAACTGAAACGCCAGCATTTTGAGCAGCAGCGAAAATCTCATTGCCATGCAGCGCCACCAGCGCTTTGTTTGCAGTCACCACATGCTTGCCGTTATGTACCGCCGCCAAAACCAACTCTCTTGCCAATCCTTCGCCGCCCATAAGCTCGACAACGATATCCACGTCTGGGTGAGCCACTACTTGCTTTGGCTGGTCGGTTAATTCGAATTCACTGCAGTCACAAATTCGTGGCGCCGACAATTCCCTGACGCTCGCAATCTTGATTTCGATTGGGCGACCCACTCTGCGCGCAATCTCATCAGCGTTACGGCGCAATACATTAACCGTTCCACCGCCTACGGTACCAAGACCTAACAAGCCGAGTTTTATGGGTAAATCACTCATTCGCTATCCGCCTCATTGTTCATAGAATGATTGTATTCTGGCTGCCTAAATAAAGCTTTGATATTTCTGGTGGCTTGTCGAATTCGATGTTCATTCTCGATGAGGCTAATGCGCACATAATCATCGCCATACTCTCCAAAGCCCAAGCCAGGTGACACGGCAACTTTGGCTTCTTTTAGCAGTAACTTACTGAATTCCATGGATTTTAAGTGCGCAAAGGCAGGAGGAATTTTTGCCCAAACAAACATAGTGGCGCGCGGTTTTTCCACGTCCCAACCAGCGGCATTTAGGCCATCGCACAAAACATCTCTACGACGTTGGTAGCGGTCACGGATTTCGCCGATCCATTGCTCTGCTTCCGGAGCTTCTAAGGCGAAAATGGAAGCAATTTGAATCGGCGTGAACATGCCGTAATCCAGATAAGATTTCATTCTTGCCAGCGCCGCAATCAAAGTCGGATTACCGACTAGAAAACCAACACGCCAACCAGGCATATTGTAGCTTTTAGACAGGCTAAATGACTCAACAGCCACATCTTTAGCGCCGGCAACTTGCATAATTGACGGGGCCACATAGCCATCAAAAACGATGTCGGCGTAGGCTAAGTCTTGGATGACCCAAAACTTATGTTCAATGGCCATCTCAACGATGCGTTCAAAAAACTCAATGTCAACACATTGTGCTGTGGGGTTGCCAGGAAAATTCAGCACCAGCATCTTTGGCTTAGGAAACATGTTCTTAAGCGCAGTTTCCAATTCAGCAAAGAAATCAATACCAGGCCCGATCGGCACATGCCGAATATCCGCGCCTGCAATAATAAAGCCGTAAGGATGGATCGGGTAGGCTGGGTTCGGCACCAACACCGAATCTCCTTTATCAACCGTCGCCATGGCGAGGTGCGCCAAACCTTCTTTGGAGCCAATCGTAACAATCGCTTCTCGATCAGGGTCTAAATCAACGTCAAATCTACGTCCGTACCAATCACAGATGGCTTTACGCAGGCGAGGAATTCCGCGTGACACCGAATATCGATGTGTATCGCCGCGCTGTGCTGCTTCACACAGCTTATCGACAATTGGCTGCGGTGTAGGTTGATCTGGGTTTCCCATGCCAAAATCGATGATGTCTTCACCGCGCGCGCGGGCAGCAGCCTTTAGGTCTCCAACGATATTGAAAACGTAATTTGGTAAGCGTTGAATTCGGGGGAAAGTGTCCATCTCGTCGACCAACAGAAGGTCAATTCGTAAAGGCCGATATTTTAACGATGTGCGACGCCCCTGTCGCGGCCTTATTAAGTCAATCTCTGATCAATCGCCAAATTTTGAGACATCGTCCCATGAATAACCATTGCGCACGAGAATTTGCCTTAGCTTGCGCAGTGCTTGAATCTGAATCTGGCGCACTCTTTCGCGCGTTAGTCCTACGGCCTTAGCCACTTGCTCAAGTGTTTGTGCCTCACCGCGATTTAAACCGAACTCAGAAAGGCCGAATCGACGGGTAATTATCTCACGCGGTTTGTCGCCTAGAAACGCCAGCCATTCTCTGACATGATCAGCAACCTCATGTTGCTGCGTAACCGCCATTGGGTTCTCTGCGCATTTATTCTCAATGGCGTCGAGAAACGTATAGTTAGATTTGCCGGCTGCATTAATCGGCTCATCTACAGAAGCAGAAGCGCGATTGAGATTAAAAATCCGACTTACTTTGCTAACCTCATTTTCAGTACTTTCCGCAATCTCAGATAAGCTGGGTTCGTGCTGCAAGGTTTGCACCAGTTCGTAACTCACGCGTTTGAATTTATTGAGTTCACGAACAACGTGCACTGGCAGACGCACAGTTCGAGACTGATTCATAATTGATCGTTCTATCTCGTGCCTAATCCACCATGACGCGTAGGTTGAAAAGCGAAAGCCTTTTTCAGGGTCAAACTTTTCCACGGCATGCATTAAGCCGATATTCCCTTCTTCGATTAAATCGAGCAATCCAAGTTTTTGTACTCGGTATTTTCTGGCTATCTTTACCACCAATCGGAGGTTGGCTTCGATCATCTGACGGCGAGCGTCTTCGTCGCCTTTTTGAACTTTTCTACCGAGTTCGATTTCCTCCTCAGCAGAAAGCAGATCGAAATACTCAATATCCCGCATGTACAGGAACTCAGCGTCATGACTGGCGCGAGAAACCGATGCTTGAGTATGTTCCTTATTCAATGTTTGGCAGGCTAAATAACTTACATTTGCCTATCATATTACTCCTCTTAGTACAGGAAGCAATCGCTTTATGGATTTCAGGGCAGGTAATTCCGCGGGTTTACAGGCTCCCCGTGACGCCGAATTTGAAAATGAAGTGCTGCGGTTTGCTTAATTTGACCCATGGTCGCAATTCGTTGCCCTGCCTCAATCATCTGTCCCTCGTTAACGAAGGTTTCTAGATTGTGAGCATAGGCACTGAGAAATTCATCACCGTGTTTTAAGATAACCAAATTGCCATAGCCTTTAAGTCCATTTCCCACGTAGACCGTCTCTCCAGCGCGAGCGGCCGTGACGGCTTGGCCGAGATTACCGGCAATATCCACACCTTGCTGGCCCCTTCTCAAGTCAAAATTCTTTACCACTTTGCCAGAGCTTGGCCAGCGCCAGCGATCGTCATTGGACCTATTGGCAGTAGGGCTCGCAGGCCTTGATCCACGATCAACATCTGTAACCGCCGGTTTAGGCGGTGAAGGAGAAGCGACCACCGTCGTTGCTCGAGAAGGTCTTTGAGAAGAAGGCTTTTGAACCTTCGGCGGTTCAACAAAGCCTACTGGTCTAGTGAGTCTAAGACGCTTCCCAACCGGCAGCTTGTCTTTAACCCCAATGGAGTTCCAAGCGGCGAGTCGTTGCGCGTCCAAGCCATTTGCAAACGCGATAGCGTATAAAGTGTCACCTGACTGCACGATGCGAATATGCGCCCCGCCAATTTTTTCAGTTTCCTGTGCCCGAGTCACCGTAACGCGCTCTTCAACCGCCACCGATCTCGGCGGCGCGCAACCTGCTACAGCTATACCCAAGATCATCAACAATGAGGTTAAGCGTTTGCGCATGTCAGCTAAGTTTATAGATCCCAAATCCGAGCCCAACGATTAACAACGTAACCCAACCAAGTTGCTCAATTCGGTCAACAATGACTGATTCGAGTTTCTCGCCGCCGAGTCGAATCAAGCCTGCAACCAAGAAAAAACGTGCTCCTCTGCCTATCAATGACATCAACATAAACGGCAAAATCGCGACTCCCACGACACCGGAAGCGATCGTAAATATCTTGTACGGCACCGGTGTGAACCCTGCCAGTAAAATAATAATGATGCCGTGTTCTATATACGACGCCTGAATACTTGCGAACGTCTCGTGTGCTTCGAAATAGGTCAATATTTGATCGCCCCAGGCCTCGAAAAAAAACACACCGATAAAGTAACCAAACAAGCCGCCAAGTACCGACATCACCGTGGTGATGGTGGCCAAACGCCAAGCTTTATCACGTGCTGCAAATACCATCGGTGCCAGCATCACGTCCACTGGAATAGGGAAAAAAGAGGATTCAGCAAAGCTGACACCTGCCAAATATCGTTCCGCATGCCGATGCTTTGCCCACTTTACAACTTGCTCGTAAATGGGCGCGAAAATTTTCATGTGATTACCCTAACCCAGCCAACCTTGGCACGAAGCGCACAGCCTCTATCTCTTGTTTTTTTAAGCCTGATTCTGTTTTATCGATCACCACCAAGCTTTGCTTTTCTCCACGCCCAACCGGCATCACGATTCGACCACCAACCGACAACTGAGTGACAAGTTCTTCAGGCACATCAGCAGAGACTGCCGCTGCAAGAATACCGTCAAATGGGGCAAAATCAGCGAGACCATCAAAGCCATCCCCATGCCGGAAAACTACGTTTCTCACACCTAGATCATAGAGCCGATCTCGCGCTTCTCGATGCAGCTTAACAATTCTCTCAACACTGATCACTTGCTCACAAAGCGGTGCAAGAATAGCCGTTTGATAACCGCAACCCGTCCCTATTTCAAGAACTTTGCTGCGCGGCTGGTCAAACAGAACTTGTGTCATCAATGCCACAATATAAGGCTGTGAAATAGTTTGCCCTTGCCCAATTGGTAGCGCCGTATTCTCATAAGCTCGGCTTGCCAATGCCTCTTCAACAAAAATATGCCGCGGCAAACTTTGCATTATTTGTAGCACCTTCTCACTGTTAATACCCATGTCACGCAATAATTCGACGAGCCGCCGGCGTGTACGCTCAGAGGTCATACCGATACCGGCAAACCCAGGTTTGTGAGAAGGAACTTGATACATGGGCGGATTATACGTGAGACATGCCTAGCAAAGCACTCATTCTTATGGGGTCCACTCGCGCATCCTGCGCTCGGCCGGTGGCCGGCCACTTCGGGCCGTACAATATTGCTCCCGGCAATATTGTGAACCTCTGTTCGGTTCGAACCTCTCACCTGGGAGTCTTGTTTTAGTGAGGCACTAAACATTCAGTTCAGCTTGTTTTTTGAATTGGTCGGGGTGAGAGGATAATACTCGCGCATCCTGCGCTCGGCCTGTGGCCGGCCCCTTCGGGCCGTACAATATTGCTCCCGGCAATATTGTGAACCTCTGATCGGTTCGAACCTCTCACCTGGGAGTCTTGTTTTAGTGAGGCACTAAACATTCGGTTCAGCTTATTTTTTGAATTGGTCGGGGTGAGAGGATTCGAACCTCCGACCACCGCGCCCCCAGCACGGTGCGCTACCAGACTGCGCTACACCCCGATCAGATGGGCGACTATAAAGGCATGGAATGTGAACTTCAATTATTTATTTCCAATGCATTTAAATAATTGCTCTTAGAACACCCGCAGCCTTGTTCAGTACTCTCTCTAGATAGCAACAAGACTAGCGCATCGACCATCCACTACCCAATACCCTGGCGATTCCCATACCCACGGAAACACCGAAATCGCGGCTCAACTGTTCCCAAAAATTGGGTTGAATTGTGTAGTTCACCAGTTCTTCGGCACCAATAACGTCACGAGCGACCGCGTCCAAGCTGGCAAACTCATCCACCAAACCAAGGTCTTTAGCCTCTTCGCCAGACCAAAACAGCCCTGAATAAACTTCTGGTGCTTGGCTGATTCGCTCGCCACGACCGTTTTTAACCGCTTCGATAAAATGCTGGTGCACTTGATCCAGCATACGCTCAGCGTGCGCTTTTTGAGCCGGCTGAACGGGAAGGAATGGATCGAGAATGGCCTTATTTTCACCGGCGGTGAGTGAGCGGCGCTCAATACCGTATTTTTGCATCGCGTCGACAAAGCCAAAACCATCCATTCGCACACCAATTGAACCCACCAGACTAGAACGATTCGCGTAGATCTGATCTGCGGCGACAGCGACAAAATAGCCACCTGAAGCAGCCAAATCGGTTACCACAGCATGCATTGGCTTGTCAGGGTGCGCAGCTCTGAGGCGCAAAATTTCTTCATTGATTTCAGCCGACTGCACTGGTGTGCCACCTGGGCTGTTAATACGAATGACAACACCTTTGGCATTTTCAGCAGCAAATGCGTTGCGCAGACTGCGATTGATCTGATCAGATGTCACACCCACCTCGGTGCCAATCACACCATAAAGGTCAACCACGGCCGTATGGCTGCGTGCAACCGCGCCACTTCCACCCGCAAAAGAAAAAATCAGCAGACTAAACAAGTACAACAAAATCAGCAACATGAATGCAATTCGCCAGCGACGCCGAAGCTTTTTATCGCGCATGTAGTCCACTGCAAGTTCTTGCAGTAAGGCGTTGTTTCCGGCTGAAGATCCGGGCAACGCGGCCGGTTGCTCAGATTGTGACGTAGATCGATTAAACATCTCTATTTATCTCCGTTAAGTATTTCCATGCATCATTACTCGGCCAAATTAGCTCGAGTGGTCGGCCTTGTCGACGGCTTCAACAAGACAAAAATCATCGCTGGAAAGATAAAGTTTACCGTCTGCCGCGCTTACCGCGAGCGGTTCCAAACCAATACCAAAACATGGCCCGCCTAAACAGGCACCGGTATCGGGTGCGTACTCGGCACCATGCGTCGAGCACATAATAGTTCGCCCATCATCACTAAAAAATTCTCCGGGCATATAATCAAGCGGGATGGCGATATGCCCACAGCGATTTATATATGCAAAGTATCCGGCGTCAAAACACACCGCAAAAGCGGGTAATACCTCGCCCTGATTATTTTCGACTTTGAACACCAGGCCTTTGCCACCTTCTTGCATGACATCCAGATCACCAATGATTTGATCTGACGTTCCACTCATGATTCATGCGCCGGCTCTAGTCGCCCGTCTAATAACCAATCCATCAACCCAGCAAAATCTGGCACGACCGAGACAGCGCCACTCGCCAATAAAGCGTCTTCGTCATGCACGCCATACCCCACGCCCAGACCTGTTATTTTTGCGTTACCAGCCATATCAATATCATAAGTAGTATCGCCAATCATTATAGCCTTGTGCGGTTCAATCGCCGTGTATTCCAGTATTTCTTCGAGCATTTGTGGATGCGGCTTGGATCGAGTTTCATCCGCGCAGCGGGTGCAAGTAAACAAATGTTCGACTTCAAGCTCCTGGAATACTCGGTTCAGCCCCGCCCTCGATTTGCCAGTTGCAATACTAAGAAAAACACCCTCTTGATCCAAGCGATGGAGGCCATCATGAACGCCTTCAAATAGTTTTTGTTCTGTCGAGTCGGCGACCAGCCAATGGTGGCGGTAGGCATCCAGCAAGCGCGCGATCTGATTGCCATATAATTTAGGAAACAAAATCTCCATCGCCTCGGTTAAACCTAAACCGATTATATGCTTCGCTTGTTTGTCTGTGGGCTCGGCTAAACCGAGATCGCGGGCCGCAGCTTGAATACAGTTGGCGATCTTCTGCGCTGAATCCATCAGCGTACCGTCCCAATCAAAGATCAGCAGTTGGAACTGACTCATGCAGACGCCATCGGCAGGTCATCGACAACCGCTTGAAGCTCTGTGGGTAGCGGTGCCTCAACGGCGACAACTTGTTCAGAAATCGGGTGCGCAAACCTAATTTCACTGGCATGCAAAAATAACCGTCTGAGTTGGTACTTCTTCAACATCACTGTATTGAACTCTTCAGAACCATAGCGTTGATCTCCAGCAATCGGGTGGCCTTCGGCTTGCGCATGAACTCGAACCTGATGAGTGCGACCCGTTAAAAGCTCCACTTGCAGCAGCGAGGCGGTTTTGCATCGCTGTAAGGGACGCATGATTGAGCAGGCATGACTACCGGAAGCCGAGACGGTGACATAGCGCTCTCCACTACGGCGTGAATCAGTGTTCAACGCTTTGGTGACCTTACGTTCACCAAAACGCCAATAGCCGCCTACTAGAGCTAAATAGCGTTTAGATAGCTTTTTATGACTCATAGAATTGCTTGCAAAATCAGCATTTAATTTTCGTAACACAGACATTTTTTTGGCCAGCACTAGACACCCTGAGGTCTCACGATCTAGACGATGCGCGAGTTCGAGATAGGACAAATCGGTTCGCAATGCTCGCATTGCCTCAATAATCCCAATCGAAACTCCGCTCCCTGAATGCACGGCCATGCCGCTCGGCTTATTAAGTACGATGATGGCGTCGTCTTCAAACAAAATCGCATCGTTAAGAAATGCATATTTGCTCTTAGAAATCGTCGTAGCTGGACGATCACCTAAACGAATTGGTGGCACTCTAAGGACATCACCCTCAGCTAGACGAGTCGTTTGCTTGACTCGCCCACGATTGATTCGAACTTCACCCTTGCGAATAATTCGATATATATGCGACTTGGGCACGCCCTTTAGAAGGCTGATCAAGTAATTATCAAGGCGCTGCCCAGCGTGAGTTTCCACCACTTCAATAAAGACCGGTTCTCGACCGATAGATGCGGGTGGTTTCAGGCTGGTTCCGTGTGATTTTTGCGATGCAGACATAACGAGCTATTCGATAGCAAGCGCGGATTATAGGTCAGAATAGCTTCGCGCCCTAGCCTATTGAAATTAAAATGTTTTTCCTCGCCTAACTCAGACTAAATTCGTCTCTAAATCACAGCCGCTTGAGATTGCCACCACAGGTACATACTGTTATGCTTCGCCAGTCTGAGATGTCCGTTTAGAGAACTCAAACTTACGGCTTTTGATCTGCCTTATAGGCGAAGTAAGAAAAGCCAGAAAAATCATAAGTTTAAGCAATCCTCAGGACGGCCCAGATCGCTTAGATACAAGAAATTTTGGACTCTGAAGACACGCGATTTTTGTGTTATCGCATTGATGGCCCTCTCGCCAGCTTTCTTTAACGGGTAAGCAGCGTAAGGATTTATCAAAAATATGCGCGTTTGTTTGGAGGTTTAAAATCCAGTAAAGATCGTATTTGAAGCAAACACTTTGTGATGTTGGTTTAGCAGATTGCACGATGATATAGATCATCGACAAACCAATCGGGCAACAAATGGCCCTAGTCACCAAAGGCTGCTCGCTGAGTGCCACAGCTATTTCTGCTGACTCGGTTGCGAGCACTTTTGCACGATTCGTGAAAAGTACTGTGACAAATACAACAGGGTAACGCCCCCTCCCTGATTGAATGGGGCATATACCGTAAGACCGGCCAGTGTGTGCCGACAGATTTCGCTAAGACTAAAACCACGCTCGCAACAAACGAGCACCTTAAGGTTAGCGAAAGGTTAAGAACGGTTGAAGAAAGAATTTAGTGCTGGTCTTTGATATTACTTGTCAAAGCCAAGAGCACTGGGGAACTAAAAGAAACGAATAGCGCTGTTATTCCAAGAAATGTGTAAAGCGGCAAACCGCCAAGTTTGCACCATTGTAAATAAGGAACAGCAGCACCAATATTCACCTCGCTGCCTCGAAGCAGCGCAAAGCAAAATAGGTGAATAGTAGATTAGCGAAGGCGTCTATCGCCTTCTCGATTTACAGCAGTTTTTACGTAATGTTAGTTGGTGTGAGAAAGAGTTCTCACCCAGGTCAGAAACACGGTTGGCTGTATATATTTCGATCATACAGCCAGATCAAGGCTTACCTACTATGTATGCGTAAAATGCCTCTTGGCAACGCTGACTTGTCGTTCGTTTCTTCCCCATACCTTCCTTCATCCTTTTACTGTTGGCCCAAGCTATGTGCAGAGCTTAACGCTGCCTAGCCCGAGCAATTAGTCGGTTGGAAAGGAAATAATAATGAAAAGAATGTTATTCAACGCAACTCACCCAGAAGAGTTGCGCGTTGCCATCGTAGATGGTCAAAAACTGATCGATCTAGACATCGAATCAGCAAATTCTGCGTTAAAGAAAGGCAATATATACAAAGGCAAGATCACTCGAATCGAACCCAGTTTGGAAGCTGCGTTCGTGGAATACGGTGCTGGCCGCCAAGGCTTTTTGCCAATGAAGGAAGTGTCTAGAACATACTTCCAAAACTACAATTCGGAAGTGCCAATCTCGCAAGTCAAAATTGCAGATGTCTTAAAGAACGGGCAAGAATTGCTGGTTCAAGTTGAAAAAGACGAACGCGGTAACAAAGGCGCTGCGCTGACCACTTTCATCAGCCTTGCAGGGCGCTACTTGGTATTCATGCCAAATAACCCCAAGGGCGGTGGCATATCACGTCGAATCGAAGGCAAAGATCGGCAAGAGTTACGTGACGCTATGTCTGAGCTCGAAATTCCTCGCGAACACGCGTTGATTGCGAGAACCGCTGGAATTGGTAAAAGTGCCGAAGAACTGCAGTGGGATTTAGACTATCTGCAACGTCTCTCTGACGCCATCCAAACTGCATCTGAATCACAGGCCGCACCGTTTCTTGTCTATCAGGAAACCAATTTGGTGGTGCGCTCCATCCGTGATTATTTTCGTAGCGATATTAACGAAATCATTATCGATGACAAAGAGATTTTTGAGCGCGCAACACGCTTCATGAATCAAGTGATGCCACAAAATGTCATCAAACTAAAGTTATACGAAGACACTGTGCCGCTATTCTCGCGGTATCAGGTTGAGCATCAAATCGAATCAGCCTACGCACGCGAGGTACGGCTGTCATCAGGTGGCGCCTTAGTCATTGACCCAACCGAAGCCCTCACCTCAATCGATGTTAACTCCGCTCGTGCTACCAAAGGCGGTGATATCGAAGAGACAGCACTGCAAACCAACTTGGAAGCGGCAGAAGAAATTGCTCGTCAGTTGCGTATCCGTGACCTCGGCGGTCTGGTCGTTATCGACTTCATCGATATGCTGGCTAATAAAAACCAACGCGCGGTCGAACAATGCTTACAAAATGCCCTGAAAGCAGACCGTGCACGCGTACAAGTTGGCAAGATTTCGCGCTTTGGCTTACTGGAGATGTCTCGTCAACGTCTTCGCTCTTCTATTAGCGACTCAAATTATCATGTCTGCCCACGCTGCGAGGGTAATGGTCATATCCGCAGTGTTGGCTCATCGGCACTGAGCGTGTTGAGAATCATTGAAGAAGAGGCGTTGAAGGAAAACACCGAAGCCATCATTGCGCACCTTCCGATCAAAACGGCAACCTATCTCCTCAACGAGAAGCGTCATGAGGTCACCCTGCTTGAGTCTCGTTTGGGCACCAATATTACAATTGTGCCTACCATGGAGCTCGAAACACCGCACTTCAAGATTCAACGCTTGCGCAGTGAAGATTTGGACGACATGCCAAACTTGCCGAGCTACAAAGTAGAGATTGCCGAACCTCAAGAAGATCCTCGTAAAGCGAAGTATCAGAAAAAACAGCAAGCGAGCAGTGTCGTTATTGCTCCGAATACCGCACCGGCTGTTGGTATCGAATCAATTCAAATGGAAGACAAGCCGCTGCCTCAACCTAAACCCGAGCCCATCAAGCCTGGTTTATTTGTGCGAATCTGGCGAGCTCTGTTTGCTACTGGCGACGAACAAACCAAGAAAAAGCAAACCGAGAATAAGAAACAACACAGCAAAGGACAAAAGCATCGCGATAGCCGTGGTGGTCAACGCAATAATCAGCGACGCGGCGGCAAAGGCAACCAAAATCGTGGTGGACGTAACCCTAACGCCAAAGGCGGTAATCGCAACCGTGGGCAAAACTCCAAACAACAATCCAAGCCTAAAGGTAGTACTCAGCAAGGCAGCAACCAAAGCGCTGGCAAAGCTGAGAATAAAGGTGAATCTGGGAATGCCAATACCGCCAATAACAAAGGCGGAGGTAATCGCGGCCGAGGTCGTGGCGGACGTGGACGCGGTCGAGGCCGCGGCAACAACCAACAAGGCAAGCCGCAAAATAATCAGGCAAGCAGATCGCAGAACAACCCACCAGCGACTCCAAAACCAGCAGCTAATGTCGACGGTAACCGAGCCGAGTAACAATAATAGAGCTGCGAGTAGGTTCGCAGGAGCTTAATTGCAAAGTGTTCTGTTAAAACTTAAAGCCTAGTTCAGGAGCCCGTGCCAATGTGACTTGCATCACAGCACGGGCTCTTCTATTTTGACTGCGTGAAGATCTTACACATTATCCCCTCCTTAGCGCCAAGTCGAGGCGGTGCTAGCAAAGCAGCCATCGATATGGTGGCTGCGTTACGTGCAGCCGACGCTGACGTCGAACTAGCCTGCACCAATGATGATGGCGACAATGAATTGAATGTCGAACTAAATCAGCTGGTTGACTATCAGGGTGTACCGGTACGGTTTTTTCAACGTTATTCCCCCGCAGGAAAACAAAAAATTACCCGAGCAATTCGTGAATTTGCTTATTCGAGCTCTTTCCGCAAGTGGTTAAACGACTCCATAGATGACTACGACGTGGTCCACGTGCATGCTTTGTTTTCGTTTACGTCGAGCTATGCCATGTGGTTGGCGCGACGACGCAATATCGCTTACATTGCGCACCCCATCGGCAGCTTGGAACAGTGGTCAATCAAGCAGAGCCGATGGCGAAAACGAATCTTTCTGGGGCTGATCGACAGAGCCAATTTAGTCAGTGCTCGTTTTGTGCACTTTACCGCCGATTCTGAACGACAGCAGGCTCTCATGGTCGAGGCTAATATACGAGCAGTCGTTATCCCTCTGGGTCTTGCCTTACCGCAGCTTGCAAATACGCCTGAAGATACGTTACGCAAGGAATACGAATTACCTCAGGAAGCGAGAACGATCCTGTTTTTAGGTCGAATTCATCCGAAGAAAGGCATCGAGTTGCTGTTCGAGGCATTGGCGAAGGCGAACGTTAAAGACACTTACCTACTTGTCGCGGGCTCTGGCAGTGATGTGTATCTGAACCATCTTGCGAGTCTAGCAATAGATTTAAAAATTACAGACCGCGTCAAGTTTCTCGGCCACGTGAGTGGACAGCAAAAAAGGAGTCTGCTACAGAATTCTGATATTTTTGCTCTGACGTCATACTCAGAAAACTTTGGCATTGCCGTACTTGAAGCCCTCGCTCACGGTACACCAGCTCTAGTCACTGAGGGAGTTGCTTTGTCTGCACAGGTAAAAGAACACAAACTAGGCGCCGTATGTGACGCGAACCCAAACTCGATTTGTTGCGCGCTCAACGAGTTACTTAACGACAAGGAACTATCAAAACTTGGTCGTCGCGGTCGCCTGTATGTTGAACAAAATCACGATTGGGCAGCGTTAGCCGAGCAGTTGTTAGCAACTTATCACCGTGCATTGGGCCTAGCTGAAAAAGCTCACTAACGCCCTAGACCTGACTTTCTAGTCGCTGCCGACAGCACGCAGCATCCAAGCAGTTTTCTCATGAATACGCATGCGGTCAGAAATTAGGGCGGCTGATGATTCATCGTCAGCTTCTTGCGCAACTCTTAGCGCGGCTCGACATGTCTTTACAACTTGTTCATGCCCTTTGGTAAGCGTGGCAATCATATCAGCTGACGATGGCACACCGGCTACTTCATCAATACTGCTAAGGCGAGCAAACTCTGAGTATGTCCCTGGCGCAGCGACATCGAGACTCCGGATACGTTCGGCTATATCATCAACCGCAGTGGCTAATTCTGTGTAATGCCCCTCAAACATCAAATGAAGTTGATTGAACATCGGCCCCGTGACATTCCAGTGGAAATTGTGTGTTTGTAAATAAAGAGAATATGAATCGGCTAACAGCTTTTTGAGTTGTTGTGCGATAGCAGTTCTGTCCTCTTGGCTAATTCCAATATCAATGTTGTGCATGAGCTGCCCTCGATTAGTTTCAATGGGCTTAGCTTATAGCGCTGCGGCCAAGGAGAGAAATCGTTAGTTTCAGAGATATTTATAGAAATTAGCTATAACTAGCAACGCCACTTCGCGCCCAATTGAGCGCGGTAGAGATAATGTTGGGCAATTCGGAGTGACTTGGCGTCCATCCGAGTTCGCGCTGTGAAACCGAGATATCAGCCGTTAATTCAGGAGGATCGCCCGGTCGACGTGCTGCATAATCGTGAGGGACTGGTACGCCGAGCTGCAGAGCTATTTCATCCAGAACCTGCCGAATTGAGACCCCATGACCACTGCCCAGGTTGAACACATGATTGCCTGCTTCGCGATCCATATATTCCAATGCGGCGACGTGCCCTGCCGCTAAATCTGCGACATGTATGTAGTCGCGCACGCAGGTGCCATCAGCAGTAGGATAGTCATAGCCAAACACTTTCAAAGCCGACGAGGCACCCAGCGCAGCGTTAATTGCATTCGGGATCAAATGAGTTTCAGGCTCGTGCCACTCGCCAAGTTCGCCATCTGAGTCCGCGCCCGCGGCATTAAAATAGCGCAGCGCCACTGAGTCGACTTGGTGCGCGCGGCAGACATCATTCAGCACCTGCTCCACCATTAACTTGCTGCGTCCATAGGGGTTTATTGGTCGCGTTGCCGTTTCCAGGTTGATGGGCAAAACCTCAACCTCGCCATACACAGCGCAAGTACTTGAAAAAACGAATCGCCTGCAGCCAACTTCATTCATCGCCGACAACAAAGACAAACTTCCAGTGACATTATTTTCGTAATACGTTTGCGGATCTCGCATCGATTCCCCCACATACGCAGAAGCGGCAAAGTGAATGACAGCGTCGGGGCGTACCTGCTTGAACACCTCGCCAAGTCGCTCACCATCGCGAGTATCGCCGGCAAAAAAATCGCCCCAGCGAACAAATTCGCGATGTCCCTCGGACAAGTTGTCGTAGACAACGGGCGTATAGCCACGTTGCGCGAGAGCCTTGCAGGTGTGGCTACCAATATAGCCGGCACCTCCGGTCACTAAAATTGTGCGCATGCGGGTCGCTAACTCGCTTTTATGCGGGCCTCAGAGGCATTGCCCTAAGCGGTTTGCGCCTCTTTCACCCAACCAAATTCTGCGCGATTCCCAAACACAAAACGATTAAAGATCAGTGCAGCCGGCACACTAGTGATGAGAGTTACAAACATCAAGTGGATGTAGTGCAAAGTAACGGCCGGATTCTCTGGCAGCTCTACACCCATAAATTGAAGCATCACACCGAGCCCAATCGGCGCCGCCGCAGAAGACGCCATTGCCGTCATCACACCATACAGCCCCACGCCAAATAAAACGCCGAGCATTGCCGCACGGTAGTCCACATTCTGAAAAGCCAAGCCTAAGATAAAACAAGATAGGATCGGCATACTCAACAATCCGTAGAGCTGCTGCACTAGATTGATGAGACTGTCAGCCGTGGCAAAAACCGGCACCAAGGACAAACTGATCACCACGAGCACTAAGGTAACCAGGGCATTAAGCCTTGAGACATTGGGTTTTTTATTGAAATACTTCTCGTGGATGTCGCAGACATACAGTGCGGACGAGGAATTCAAGATACTGTTGAATGACGTCAGTGCGGCCGCCAACAGTGCTGCCGCAAACGCACCAGACAGCCACAGAGGTAAAATATCACCTACGATGCGCCCATACGCCGCGTCGCCAATATCGCCGTACAATTTGTACGAAACGATTCCCGGTAATACGATCATCGGCGGCACGATCAAGAAGCGAATTACTGCCGCAACCACGACGCCTTTTTGCGCTTCTTGCAGATTGGGTGACGCCATGGCGCGCTGGGTAATTGTTTGATTGGTACTCCAATAAAAAATCTGAATAAAAATCATCCCTGTTAACAGCGTATGCCATGGAATCGGTGAATCAGTGCTTCCAATCAGGGTGAGTCGCTCAGCGGGAATTCCGGAAAAATCCCAATTGATTGCGCTGAGCGCGAGAAAAACAACCAGCATGCCAAGTGACAACAACAACACGCCACTGTAAGTGTCGGAGATCGCCACAGCACGCAAACCACCCAAAATCGCGTAACAAGAGCCGATCACGGCGATCACGATCGAAACCGTCATTATTGAAGCATCGAGATCAAACATATTGATCAAGAATAAAGAACCGCCATACAGAATAGACGGCAGGAAGATAAAAATGTTGCCCAATAAAAACAACACCGCAATCAAGGCACTAATGTGATGATTGTTATAGCGCTTCTCTAAAAGCTCGGTGGTTGTGGTGCATTTGTAGCGGTAGTAAATGGGCAGAAATACTTTGGCCAATACCACCAAGCCTAATACAGCCGCAAATTCCCACCATGCTAGCAGGGCCATTTGGTTACCATTCATCCCAACCAATTGGTCGGTACTGAGATTGGTTAGCGTGATAGAGCCAGCCACGAATACCCAAGTGAGGCCGCCACCCGCAAGGAAGACTTCTTTGTTTTCCGCAGTTACATCATCACTCTTAGCTGGCGCCGCCTGACGGCACTTAATGTACGTGATCAGGCCAATCGCACCTGTAACGAGTAAAAACACGATAATCTGGATGGCTTGTAATTCCATTCGTTTCTCCCGGTAGTGTTTATTTTTTATTTATCATATAAATAATATCAGGCTCACAGCCAGCGCGCTACTTTTCAAAAACAGCAATCGACTCAACATGTGCTGTGTGCGGGAACATGTCAATCACTCCCAACTGCGTTAAGCGGTAACCATGCTCGTTCACCATCACGCCCGCATCCCGCGCCAGCGTAGCCGGCCCACAAGACACATAAACCACCTTGGAGGCCTCAAATTGAGGCAGTCGGCTAATCATCTCAGCAGCACCAGAGCGTGGCGGATCGAGCAAAATCTTGTCGAATTTCTGTTCCAGCCAATCCCCGTGCGAGGACGATGACATATCCTCCTTAAACAAATCGCCATAATGAAATTCAGTGTTTTCAATGTCATTGATACGCAAATTATGATTCGCGCGCTTGACCAAAGCCTGATCACCCTCGACGCCAACAACGTGCCGAGCGGTTCGCGCCAACGGCAAAGTAAAGTTCCCAACTCCACAGAACAAGTCCAGCACACGATCTTGCGGTGTTAGGTCTAATAGTCCAACGGCTTGGCTGACCAATCGTTCGTTGATGCTGCCGTTCACTTGAATAAAATCGGTCGGCAAAAACTCGACCCGAATATCAAACTCCTGAAAGTGATAAAAAAGTGGGTTCGGGTTATTTGGGTACAAGGCATGGACGCTTTGTAAATTGCCCGGCTGTAAAAACAGCACGAGGTTGGACTGGCGCCCGAACGTTTTTAATAACTCTAAATCAGCAGGCGTAAAATCCTCTAAGTGACGCACAATCATGACCACTGCATTATCGGCAACGGTAATCTCGATCTGCGGCACCTTATCGTTGCAAGACAACTGCTCTAGGGTGGCACGCAAGGACGGTAACAAAGCAGAAACTTGGGGGTACAGCACTTCGCATTGCGTGGTTGGCTGAATAAAGCTGCTATTGCGTTCTCGAAAGCCGACAATCATGCCCCCTTTTTTAGGCACGAACTTGGCACCTAGCCTGGCGCGACGCCGATAACCCCAATGATCGCCAACCAAGGGTTCGAGTAACGCCTCCGGTTGCACGCCACCAATCTTCTTGAAATTCTCGAGCAACTGCTCTTGCTTATATTGAATTTGCACACGCTCATCGAGATGCTGTAAAACACAACCACCACACTCCCCAAACACGGCGCATTTTGGCTCAACTCGATGTTCCGACGCATCAAGAATTTCAGTCGCGGTGCCAAATTGAAATTTTTTACGGTTCTGAACTGGGACGAACATGACCCTTTCCCCAGGCAGTGCGTAGTCCACGAAAACGACTTTACCGTCTTCATCTCGCCCAACGCCTCGGCCATCATGTGCCATAGACTCAATCTGGATTTCTTTGGGGGTTAAATCAATGGGTTTGCGATTGCGGCGACGTCGAGCCATTTCATTCCTTCGGTAAGTTACGGGTTGGGTATTCTAGTTGTTCACGATATGCTTTGGCCATCTTCAATTTATTCGTGAACTCACAATGATTTATGTCGCACTCGTTACCATTCTTATCTTACTGCAATATGTGTTCTTTACCATGCAAGTCGGCATGGCGCGCGGCAAAGGAGATGTGAAAGCGCCGGCAATATCTGGCGATGAAACTTTTGAACGATACAGCCGCGTTCAAACCAATACGGTTGAGCAACTTATGGTCACCTTACCGGCCATGTGGATTTGTGCCCATTATTTTCGCCCTGATGTTGCTGCTATTCTTGGTGTTGTGTTTTTAATAGGCCGTTTCCTTTATGCGCGAGCTTATGTCAAAGATCCCGCGAGCCGCGCACTTGGATTTGTCTCCGGTTTTCTCGCCAACGTTGCGCTTTTATTATGCTGTCTATACGCATTGGTGACGGGCATATTATAGCTACCAGCAAGTATTTAGCTGGACTCCTTAATTATTCTTCGCCTCTCCATTGTCGAAGAAATTCTTGCAAATGCGGTTCACCGCTCTGCAAGAATTTCTCGACCGCTTCATGTTCGTGCTTAAGCCCAGTTTGACTCAAGTGCCCACGCATAAAGAGCCACTGCAGATAAACCAAATAAGTATTTAAGGCGTCAGTCTCGCAATAATCACGAATCTCCTTCAGTTTGCCTTCTTGGTAGTAATCCCAAACTTTGCTGCCACTCATTCCCATTTTGCCTGGCAAGCCGAGCAACATCGCGATTTCATCAAGTGGTGCAAATGCGCGAGGGCTATAGCCTGCCATCACATCCATAAGGTCCGTATGGCGCAAATGAAATCGCCCAATATAATTGTTCCACTTAAAGTTACTGTCGTCCTCACCTAGATCCCAATAACGCGGAGCTGTCACGCCGTTGACCAAACCACGGTAATGCAAAACAGGCAAATCAAAGCCGCTGCCATTCCAGGTAACTAAGGTCGGCGTGTGCTTATCGATTCCATCATAAAAATTCTGCACCATGTCTTTCTCAGTGCTGCTTTCTTCACCAATGGTCCACACTGATAGCTTATCGGTTTGCGAATTTCGATAAACGGCTGATATTGCTACCACCTTTTGCAAATGTGTAGCAATGAAGTCACTACCAGTTTTCTCTCGGCGCAATCGAAACATTGCATGCGCAACTTCGTGATCGGGCAAATTTGCTAAATCATATAGTTTTCTACCGCCGTCAACGTCAGGAATCGTCTCGATGTCAAAGGCCAATACGTTCATTAGTAAACTCCAGTTGAGAGATAACGATCCCCTCGGTCGCAAACGATCGACACGATAACGGCAGGTTGACCCAACTTCTCTTGCTCGGCGGCAATTTGCAGCGCAACCGTCATCGCCCCGCCCGATGAAACGCCTGCAAAAATGCCCTCGTCGGTCGCGAGACTCCGCATTGTCTGCTCGGCTTCGCTTTGTGCAACATCGATAGTGCGATCCACTCGAGTCGAATCGAAAATTTTAGGTAAATAAGCCGCTGGCCAACGCCGAATACCCGGTATCTGAGAACCATCTTTCGGTTGCACCCCAATGATTTCAACTTCAGGATTTTGTTCCTTTAGGTACTTAGATACTCCCATGATGGTGCCAGTGGTCCCCATCGAACTTACAAAATGCGTAATTCCACCCTCAGTATCACGCCAAATCTCAGGACCAGTGGATTCATAATGGGCATTCCAGTTATCAGGATTGGCAAACTGATCAAGCATTTTTCCTTTGCCATCGGCCTGCATTTGTTCTGCCATATCGCGCGCCAACTCCATTCCACCATCGGCCGCAGAAACAGAAATAAGCTCGGCGCCAAAAGCTCGCATCGATGCCCTACGTTCTTCGCTCATGTTATCAGGCATGATCAACTGCATTTTATAACCTTTCATGGCGGCCGCCATTGCCAGCGCGATACCGGTATTGCCGCTGGTGGCCTCGATCAAAGTATCGCCAGGCTTGATATCACCTCGCTGCTCCGCTTTGCTGATCATATTTAAAGCGGGTCGATCTTTGACCGATCCCGCAGGATTGTTACCCTCAAGCTTGCCTAGCACGGTCACGTATTCGCCTTGCCAAAGTCGTTTAATCGTCACCAGCGGGGTGTTCCCAACAGTGTCTTCTAGGTATTTTTTTTGCATCGACTTAAAAAGCAAAGTGGCCGCTCAATGCGGCCACTTTTATTAGAAATAATTGAAACTTAGAGAACTATCAGTCCTGACCGAAACTCATCAAAAATTGCACCACATACCAAAACATGAGTGCGACAGATGCAAACAAGGCCAAAGAGGCGGCCACATGTTGATCTTCGCGATAAACATGAATGATGTTAGAAGTCGTGTACAAAATAGAACCCGCGGCGAACACGATCATCGCAGCTGAGAAGAACACGCCAATAGAAAAGCCAAATGCTATCGAAGCGATGATAATCCCCATAGCAACAACACCACCGATTGCTAAGGCCGGTGCTAGAAATGAGAAATCTTTGCGCGTAGTGAATACCACCAGTGTTAAACCACCCACCAAAGCACCCGTAATCATGGCGGCTTTGGGCAGCACATCAGGTGCATAACTCAATGCGATGTAAATCAGCGGAAGGAATATGATCGCTGAAGCAACAATGTAGAGTGCTAAACCAGCGTACTGCAAATCTCGCGAGGCGCCACTGCGCGCCCAGCGGTCTGCAATCACGCCAGCGAGCATATAAGCACCCAATACCAACAACCAACTCCAGCGTGACGTTGATAGCATGGCCATCATCTGTTCGCCTAAGCCCATTTTGATAAGCTGAGATTCCAACAGCGCAAAAGCGGCAATGGCGCCGGCTAAGTGGCCGTAGGTGCGGCGAATAAAGCCAGCTTTTTGTTCGCCTGGCAAATCGCTAACCACTGCACCTGAAGCAACGTCTAAATAGCTCATTTTTCGTCTCCGTTTAAATTAATGAAAAATTGATTGTGGAATAATACCCCGACAACAGTGACGATTAAAGAAACTGTCGTCCAAAGCTTGCTCTATTCATCACTCAAGGTGCTGAACAATGAGCTGCAGACTTTGTCGGCCCTGCCATTCATTGATATCGAGCCGGTAAGCTATCCTTACTCTGGAATTTTCAGGTTCGACATGCTCATCGAGGTATCCGAAACAGATTGCATCGATGTGCTGGCTCGAATGTTCGGGCTGCAAACGAAGTTTAAGATGGCGTTCACCAACAACCTTGGAATCGATAATTTGAAAATACCCATCAAATAATGGCTCAGGAAAGGACTGCCCCCACGGTGTACTGGTCCGCAACTGCTCCGCGAATTCCAAGGACAGATCATTTGCGCTCAAGGACCCGTCCGACCAAATCACCTTGCGCCAGTCTTTGTCACGCGTCATTTCTGCGGTCGCTTGCACAAAAAGCTCACCAAAACGCTGCAACTTAGAGCCAGATATAGAAAGACCCGCCGCCATTGCATGACCACCGAATTTATCCATAAGACCGGGGGCCAAACTATCAACGCGAACCAAAACATCACGCACATTAACTCCCTCCACACTTCTAGCTGAACCTTTCCATTCGCCCTCTTCGCCCGGCGCTAAAGCAACCACCGGCCGATTGGTTCTTTCTTTGATGCGCGAGGCCACCAAACCTACGACGCCCTGATGCCAAGTCTCATCAGACAACACATACGCACAGGGCGTTTCATCTTCGCCAATTGCAATATCGTCGACAATTTTTTGTGCATCATTTTGCATTCCAAGCTCTAAACTACGCCGCTCGCTATTAAGGCTGTCTAGTTCTAAGGCTATTTTGAATGCGCTGGTCTCATCGTCACTCAACAGGCACTCAATGCCCAACGACATATCGTCCAAACGACCCGCTGCATTAAGTCTTGGCCCGACCGCAAAACCGAGATCACTGGCTGCAATGCGATCCGTATTGCGCTTGGCAACATTCAGCAAGGCCTTGATCCCTTCGCAGGCTTTTCCAGATCGGATCCGATTCAAGCCTTGCTGTACCAAAATGCGATTATTTTGATCCAGTGGCACAACATCTGCGACTGTACCAAGCGCTACGAGATCAAGAAACTGCGACATATTTGGTTCAGTAATTCCGCTGTCACGAAACCATCCCAAACTGCGAAGCTCGGCGCGCAGCGCCAACATGACGTAAAAAATTACCCCGACGCCAGCCAAGTTCTTACTTTTAAACCGATCACCAGGCAGATTTGGATTAACAATCACATCGGCACTTGGAATCTCTTCACCAGGCAAATGATGATCGGTAATCAGAACCGACATACCTAGCTGCTGAGCTGCATAAACGCCATCCACGCTGTTAATGCCATTATCCACGGTGACAATAATGTCCGGGTGTTGCGCTGCTGCAACGCCAACAATCTCAGGCGACAACCCATAGCCGAATTCAAAGCGATTGGGCACCAGATATCCGACATCGCGCAAACCAAAGCTGCGCAAACTCTTAATGGCCACCGCACAAGACGTTGCGCCATCGGCATCAAAATCACCCACAATAAGCACTTTTGCGCCAGCCGTAACCGCCTCAGCAAGTAATACGGCAGCGTCATGCACTTGCCCCAACTGGGCCGGCGGAAGTAGTCGACCCAACCCATAGTCGAGATCAGCTGGCCCGCGCAAACCTCGAGCCGCTAGTACGCGTTCAAATGCAGAAGCGTCAGACGAGAAAGAGTCTGGCAGGGGGCGTTGTTGAATATTGGTCACTATGAGGGCTGCGTTTATGGTGATGGAGAATCGTTTGAAGCATTGGATTATGCCGCAGTCACTGGAAATCAGGAAATCAGGCACTACGATACAGAAATCAGGTAAAATCGACGCCTACTCAAACCAGCCGCGTTCCGCGTGAGCTGTATAAGAAAGACAACACGACCCTCAGACATTCGCTCCTGGCCTTGCCGTCAGCTGCGTGACCATGAATCAAAGATGGAAATTAAAGATACACAAGTCAGTCTTTTTGACGATATAGAACACCGTGCTCAAAACTTTGCTCTGAGTGGAGCAGAACGGCCGTTTGAATGGCACAACGAAATTGTCGGTCTGTTGAGCGAGGAAGAAATTGAACGTACTCGCAAAGCGTTACATAAACTCGATGTTGATGAGTATGTTGCACAAGCTCTAGAACCTGCCGAATCAGCCAAACGCCCGAGCGCGAAGGATACGCTTGGCCGCGTCAAAGGCAAAGTTCACGCGGAATTTGAGCTTGGCCCTCTGTACAGCGTTGAGATGAACGTTGAACATCAAGGGGCGGTAAAACGAGTCGGGTTCATTGCCCAAAACCGCAATATTAATAACGGGGTATGGGGGCCAGAGCATCACCTCGAAGCCTGTCGTTTGGCTGAGGAATTCGCCGAACGCAATGTTCCGATTATTACTCTAATGGACACCCCCGGCGCCGATGCCGGCACCGAGGCCAACGCCAACAATCAAGCCCATTCGATTTCTCGATTAATTGCAGTAATGGCGGCATCAAAAATGCCCAGCATCGGCATTATTTATGGGTTTGGTTACTCTGGTGGGGCAATTCCGCTGGCAACAACAAACTTATTATTCGCGGTTAGAGATGGTGTGTTCAATACCATTCAACCCAAAGGCCTCGCTAACATTGCTCGACAATACAATTTGTCATGGCAAGAAAGCGCTCGATATGTTGGTGTCTCACCATCGGAGCTTTACCGCAGCGGAGCAATCGATGGAGTAATCGATTGGGACCCAATGGATAAAGACGCAGAGTTGGCGAACCTTAGCGCGGCAATTTTTACCGGCTTAGAAAAAATAGCTGCAGCAGCGAAACAAGAGGTATTGGAAAATCCCTTGGTAGCAAATGACTATCTTACCAAAGTCAGAACCGAGCGACCGCATAAACAAGCGTTTGAAAGATTGCAGCGCGAGGCTAACTTTTTGGTTGATCGCGGTATTAGCGACTTCCCGAGTGTTTATGCTCATGCGCTGCAGTACCAGCGTTCGGTTGCCCTACGTTGCCGTATTCGAGCTACTTCGTTGGAAGCATATGGCCGCTTGGCTGATGAAGAAATACCCAAAGGCGACTTAGAACAACGCATGCAAGCCTTGCGTGAAGAGTCTTTTCAACGCTGGTTGGCAGATCCAGAAAAGTTGGTTTACAACGATCAACTCTCAAAAGCATGGTCGTCACTAAAACAAAAACAATCTGAGCTCGAAACCGAGCGTAACCGGATCACCGCCTTAATCTTGGGCGATCCGCAAAGCAATTATGAAGATGCTAAGCTGCATTTTTGCTATGTGACCTGTCTATATTTATACAATCGCTGGAAATCCGACGCAGCGTTTAACTTCATCGAAATTAGCCGTCTCGTTCAAACCGGTAATCCTGAAGCAAAAGACGCTTTTGATCTTTCTGATCAGGATGTGACGCTGCTCGATACGCTGTACTCGCCGGCGTTGCGAGAAAGCATGCAGTTGCAGTTCCGCAACATGCTGGTTTTTGATGCGCTGTATAACAACATCGTCAATAACTTTGGCGAAATTGCCGAAGAATCCAAGCAATTTCAGTCTTTATCGGAAGACACCCTACGCAGAATTCTCGACACCTCATTAGAAAAGGTTGCTTCTTCAATCGATCATTCGATCGAGACCAACACCGACGCAGAGGCCGTGCCAGGCGATATCAAAGCGCAATTCGCTAATTGGCTGAGCTACTTTGTTAAATACGATAAACGCGGCGATTTTTTAAAGGACGTCGAAGAATGGAAACGCGTTAACTTTCCGCGACTGTCTGACTCATTACTGGTCTTGATTACCTATTTCTTCGAGACTTTGGTACCACGCTTTATCGACGCACAAATGCAGGGCAAAAGCTATAACGGCCAGATTAACCCAGGTCGAATTGGCAAGCGTAAAGACTTTTGGAACCAGCTCAATATTGCGTATCAAGACTTACTGATCCAAAGGGTGCTCACTTCATTCAAGCGCCAGAAGCTCACAACTGTTGCTGCGATTCGTGAAGCCCTATTCCAAAATTTTGAAGAGACTCACGCGAACTTAATGACCGCCAACCCGGTGTCATTCCCCGGGTTTCGACAGTCTATTGAAAAAGCACTCAAGAACGACATCTCTCCCTGCGGCGTGATCACCGGCATTGGTGAGCTTGAACTTAGCGATGGCAAAACAGCTAAAGTTGGTGCCGTTATTTCCAACGTCGGCTTCCAGGCTGGCGCTTTTGACATGGCGGGCGCGGTTAAAGTGTGCGCACTTTTAAGTGATTGTGCAAAACGTGGCTTACCCGTGGTGGGTTTCGTATCGTCTGGCGGCATGCAAACTAAAGAAGGGCCAAATTCCTTATTCTCAATGGCCATTACCAATGACCGGATCACTCACTTTATATCGGAAACTGGTTTACCGGTGATCGTTTTTGGTTTCGGCGATTGCACGGGAGGCTCGCAAGCCAGCTTCGTAACGCATCCGCTCGTCCATACTTACTATTTCAGCGGTACCGACATGCCGTTCGCCGGGCGAGTTGTCGTACCATCATTTTTACCCTCGATGGCTACAACCTCCAATTATCTGGTCAAGACGCCGGGCGCCATGCAAGGCTTGGTTAAACACCCGTTTCATGAAGGTTTAGATGCAAAGCTTCGTGAAGTTGACCCAGAGATAGCTTTACCTGACACCACAGTAGGTGAAGTTGTCAGCCAGGTTCTGGCCGGCACTGCTAGCGTGGACAGAGAGCCTGAAGAACGAAAAATCCATCGCGCCGTCGACATGATGGGCCCGATTGATAAAGTACTTATCCACGCTCGTGGTTGCACTGCGGTAAAGCTGATCCGCATCGCGCAACAGCGTGGTCACGCAGTTCTGCTAGTTCAGTCTGACCCCGATATGGAATCTGCACCTGCCGACATGTTAGGCGAGCGTGACGAGCTTGTTTGCCTAGGTGGTCAAACGCCTGGCGAAAGCTACTTGAATGCAGATTCAGTGGTTGCTATTGCGCGCAACAGACAGGCCACGGCCCTGCACCCTGGCATCGGTTTTCTCTCAGAAAACGCCGCGTTTGCCAGATTGTGCCGCGCTAATAATTTAAATTTCATCGGCCCCAAAGCGTCGTCGATGGACACCATGGGCAACAAATCCAATGCAATTTCGACCGCAATGTCGAACAATGTACCAGTGGTGCCAGGGTCACACGGTATTTTAACCAGCGCTGAAGCGACTGCCGCGGTGGCCGAAGAGATCGGTTATCCAGTTTTACTAAAGGCTGTGCACGGTGGTGGCGGCAAAGGCATCAAAGTGGTGCGTAGCGCCGCAGAGGTAAAGTCAGCATTCAGCACGGTATTCAGCGAAGCTCGCAGCGCCTTCGGCAACGGCGATCTTTATCTCGAGAAGTTCGTTGAATCAATGCGGCACATCGAAGTGCAAATTCTACGCGACTCTCATGGCAACACCAAGGTGCTCGGCTTACGTGATTGCACGGTGCAACGCAATAACCAAAAGGTCCTAGAAGAGTCTGGCTCAACCATGCTGCCAAAGAAGCTTGAGCAACAAGCTTACGACTGCGCCGCTGACTTAGCCAACGCTGTGGATTATTTTGGCGCCGGTACAGTTGAGTTTATTTATGACCTTAGCTCAGACGCGATTTATTTCATGGAAATGAATACCCGTCTACAGGTCGAACACCCGGTCACCGAGTGGACCTCGGGTATTTCAATCGTCAGTCAACAATATGCAATTGCGCAGGGTGAATCGATTGCGGATTTAAAACCAAAGAACAAAGGCTTCTCAATTGAAGCTCGGATCGTGGCGGAGAAAGCCAGATTAGATGATGAAGGTGCGGTAGATTTTCTACCCACGCCCGGAAAAGTTATCGAATGCCGTTTTCCCGAGCATCGTGATGATGTTGAGGTGATCGCCGCGGTCAATGAAGGCAAAACAATTTCCCCTTATTACGACAGCATGATTGCGCAGTTAATCGTTCATGGTAGTAGCCGGAAGGACGCCATAAAACGTTTGCTATCGGCCTTAGATGAGACAACCATTAAAGGTGTCTGCACTAACATCTCGTTGCTGAAACGTATTCTTAACGACAAGGTATTTGTTAAGGGTGACTACGACACGAAATACCTACCAAAACTCTTGGAAACCCTCGATAAGGATGTCCTGATCGAAGAAATGTCCTACACAGGAGTTGAATCATCAGCCAGCAATCTGGATGATCTTAGAATTCAAGGCACCGATGAAATCAAAGTAATCTCGCCAATGACCGGGATTTTCTATACCACGCCATCACCAAATGAGCCCCCATTTGTAAAAGCTGGCGAAAAAATCAGCAGCAAAGACACCTTGTGTCAAATTGAGGCGATGAAACTTTTCACACACATTTCGCTGACTAGCGTCCCAGGTGCTGGGGAGATTTTTGCCGAAGACTCTAACTATGAGATCGTTCGTGTTAACCAAGCGAACAACGCTCAAGTAAACACCGGTGATCTGCTCTTTGTAGTAAAACCAGCGTAAGCGTCGCTCGCTCAGCTGGTTTTCATTAGGCATTCTGTTTCACTGCTGAGTGCCTAATCCGGAGTTTGTCTAAATGGCAATCAACCTATAGAGGAAAGCCAAATGAATTTATCGCTCGCAAAAAGAGCTCTGTCAGGCCTTAGCGTCTGTGCATCATGTTTTGCATTCTCAATTTATGCAGCGCAAGTCGGCAACTCGAAAACTTCACTCTCTGAGGAAATTGAAAACCTAATCGAGCAACGATCTCATTACGATCAGCTTATTATTCGTGGCGGCTACCTGATTGATGGTTCTGGTGCACCTCCCACTGGGCCCGTTGACATCGTTGTTGAGCAAGATCGAATTGCAAAAATTGTGAGCGTTGGCACTCCGGGGGTGGGAATCAACCCAAAACTGCGGCCTAAACTGCTGGATGAGGACGGAAAGAACGTGCGTGAAATTGATGCTGACGGTAAGTTTATCTTACCCGGGTTTATTGATTCACATACCCACATCCATCGAGAGTCTAGCGGCCAAAATGTGACTCCAGAATATATCTTCAAATTGTGGCTTGGGCATGGAGTGACCAGCGTGCGAGAAGTGTTCGCAACTGGCGGCGAAACGCGCTTGATGAAACTCAAGGCGATGAGTGACCGCAATGAAATCATCGCCCCTCGCATTACGGCATTCCCATTTTTTTACCTGCCAGCAATCATGCCGACAGACGGCGACCCGCAACAGGCACCGATTGTCGATGCAAAGTCAGCGCGTGCACGCGTTCGGCATATTAAAAAAATTGGTGCGGACGGCATCAAATTTATGGGCGCACGAGAAGACATCCTCTGGGCAGCCTTAGACGAAGCCGATAAAATAGGCCTCGGCACCACAATGCACCATGCGCAGCTCAATGTCGCCCATGCCAACGTTTTGGACACATCTGCTCGCGGCCTTGACTGTATGGAACATTGGTACGGCCTACCTGAAGCCTTGTTCACCGATCGAGTTATCCAAGACTACCCTTCTGACTATATTTACAGCAACGAACAAGACCGTTTCGGGCAAGCTGGTCGACTCTGGAAGCAAGCCGCAGAACCGGGCAGTGAACGCTGGAACGAGGTAATGCAAACCTTGCTTGATCGTGACTTTTGTCTCAGCCCAACTTTCACGATATACCTCGCCAGCAGAGACTTGATGCGCGCTTACACGGCGGAGTGGCACTACCAATACACGGACCCTGGACTGTGGGAGTTCTACCGCGCCAATCGCACCCAGCACGGTTCTTTCTTTTTCAATTGGACCACCGAGGACGAAGTTGAGTGGCGTCGCAACTTCAAACTGTGGATGCAGTTCGTTAACGAGTTTAAAAACCGCGGCGGTAAAGTGGTTGTGGGCAGCGACACCGGTTATCTCTACAGCCTCTACGGATTTGGCTATATTCAAGAATTAGAGCTGCTTCAAGAAGCCGGCTTTCATCCATTAGAGGTGATCCGTTCCGCGACCAAAGTTGGCGCGCAAGTTCTCGGCAAAGAAGATCAAATTGGCACCATTAGCGTGGGCAAAAAAGCCGACATTATCGTGGTGGATGAAAACCCGCTGCATAATCTAAAGTCTTTGTATGGCACCGGCGTGCCGAAACTCAACGACCAGACGCAGAACGTTGAAAGAGTTGGCGGTGTTCGCTGGACGATCAAAGATGGCCTTGTTTACGATGCCAAAGCGTTACTTGCAGATGTTCGCGCCATGGTTTTGCAAGAAAAAAAGGCCCGTGGCATCGACCCCAAACTGCCACTCACGGTGGAAACACCTCTCGTTAACTAACTATTGCAAGCTTCTCAAGAATGGTGCGACTGTTGCATGCAACTCGCAACAATGCTCGACGCCGGCCTGCTACCGAGCGTCGCTTTAGCGACGGTTGGAAAAGACCAAACAGAATTAAAATCGACTTTACGCCGCGCCCGTGGTCTGGTTGAACGAGGGGTAGATCTACCCAGCGCTTTGAAACGAGCTAAAGCAATTTCTGAGTTTGATTTTGAGCTGCTTAAATCAGCCGCAGTTGCCGGTCAGCTCGGTAGCGGGCTTCGACATATCGCGGAACATCGCGCACAACAGCTCGCACGTGTAAATAGCCTAAAAGCAGCGCTGTGGATGCCTAAGGCTGTACTTTTTGTCGGTGCCTTGGCGGGGTTATTTATACGCATCGCCAGTTACAAGCAACCCCCTGTTACCGCATTTACCACCATCCTCTTGATCGTTTGTTTAGTACTCGTCAGTAGTCATCTATTTATTCGAATTTATTGCCTTGATCGACGCCTGTGGCTATCTTGGATGTGGCCGATTCGAATAATCAGAACTCAAAGCCTAAGATTCAAACAAAATTTTGAGCAGCTCTTTTATAGAAGCTTTATTTGGCAATACTCGGGGGGAGTAAGCACTGAGCAAGCACTTGCAAACTGCCAAAAGCTACTCACTTCGCCCACCTTTCAAGCCAACGTAGAGCAAGCCATTCACAGCGTGGCTAAAGGCACATCAACACCACAAGCATTGCTCCAAAACGATCTCGTCTTGAGCAAGAGAATGCGTCAAACCCTAAAACTGGCCAACCAGGCTGGAACACTTGAAACTGCAGTAAATCAAGAACTCACCTTGCAACAAGATGACATCGATCGCCGGCAGCTAAATGACATCAAATGGATTCCGCGGGCTTACTACGTCATTATTCTCGTAATCGTCTTCTGGTACATGCTCTAAGCAATTCGGCAATTCTCATTTCTTGGGGCATACTAGGTCGTATGAAGACCAAGGTATTTCTCAAGCGTATATTGTTCGCACTGATTCTTCTCAGCGTCATCGTAGCTGCTTTGGGTTATTGGAAACTCAAATCGATGGGGATGTTTCGTGAACCTCATTACGACACGTCAGCCCCTCAAGTTCCCCCGTTAAACCGTCCCGCCCTGCTGGTGTTCAATAAATCCAATGGCTTTATTCACAAAGAGGCGATTCTGGCAGCAACAAAGTTAATCGAAAACTTGAGTGTTAAAAACGGATGGTCAATTTATCAAACTGATAATGCTGCAATTCATAATAGCCAGGACTTAAGTCGCTTTGACGTGGTTATCTGGAATAACAACACCGGCGATTTATTAACTCGACAGCAACGCCAAGATTTTCGACGCTGGATTGAACAAGGCGGTGCTTGGCTGGGAATCCATGGCGCCGGTGGTAATCGGAGTTATGAATGGGGCTGGTTTCGTGACACATTAATTGGCGCACAGTTTATTGGTCACACTATGAGCCCTCAATTTCAAGATGCTGAAGTTCTGGTCGCTGACCCATCTCTACTCACCACCCATCTACCCCAACCTTGGTTGGTAGAACAAGAAGAATGGTACGGTTTTGCAGAAAACCCGCGCAGCACGGGGTCAAAAATTCTCCTAACACTCGATGAGGAAAGCTACGATACATCAGAGACTCTGTTTGCCGACACATCGATGCCAGACGAGCATCCGATCGCTTGGCACCATCCTGTGCTTAAAGGTAAGATGATTTATACGGCGATTGGGCATCAAGCGCAAACCTACGCCAACCCTCATTATCAAGACTTTATCGAAAAATCGTTACAGCTGTTGGTCGACAGAACTGAGGACGTGGATTGATGTTGGGAGCTGTTACAAAAGCGGCCGGTTGGGCATTGGTTACTATGTTGTTCCTGCTCTTTGGTTTGGAACTCATTGGTTGGGGGTTTTATGAACTAAGCCATCTCTTCAACATCGAATGGACGTATAAGCTGTACAGTATTTTTCGTGGCGCCGGATACTTTATTGGCGAACACCGCAGCGCGATTTGGATTTATTCCGGTGCGGCTTGCATTACTGGCAGTATCAGCTTCTTTTTATCCAAACGAAAGATGTTAAAAGCAAAGGCCCTAGTTCGATGAGTATTCAGAGTTTCGACCGACGAGACTTCCTCCGCCAAGCGGCCATCGCCTGTGCCAGTATCAGCGTTCTGCAAAGCCAAGCGATGACGCCGAGTCAAACTCGGGCAATGGCGGCCCACCCGGATTTTCTAGACCACTATCTTGCGACAATTTTCAGCCTAGAGCAAAAAGCCACCGTCGCTGCAATTGCGCGCCATATTATTCCAACCACGGATACTCCAGGTGCTGACGAAGCGAATGTGGCTTTGTTTATCGAACTGATGGTCGAGTACTGGTTGACCGAAAACGAGCGCAAAATATTCCTCGGCGAGTTCAACGAATTTGACTCTACTCCAGGGCTCAAATTTTCACAGCGTTCGCACACTCAACAACGTCAACTATTAGAGAACTTGGAATCAAAAGTGTCAGACGCAGCGTGGTTCAAGCTTGGAAATACTTTACGAACTTGGGACGCCGAAGCGCCGTTCATTTGCCAAGTTAAAGAGCTTACTGTTCTCGGCTTTATGCTATCTGAAGTCGGCAGTAGAGAGTTTTTGCAGCTCAATAAAATGGGAGAGTTTCGCGGCGATATTGCAAAAAATAATGACACCTATGCCTACGCTACCGATATGCCGCTACGAGTATTTGTTAAAGACCAATGAGCACTGATTTCGACGTCATCGTTGTGGGGTCTGGGGTGTCGGGCGGCTGGGCCGCTAAAGAGCTTTGCGAACGCGGATTTTCCGTCTTAGTACTTGAGCGCGGACGCAATGTTGAGCATGGCAAGGATTACCCAACCGAGCATATGCCGATCTGGAAACTCCCATTTAATGGCCTACCAAATCGAGCGCAGAATGAACGAAACTATGCAGTGCAACAACGTTCCTACGCGTTCAATGAATCGAACAAACATTTCTGGAATAACGACCGACTCAATCCTTATTTAAAAACGCCTGACAGCGAATTTATCTGGCATAGAGCGGATGTCGTAGGCGGGCGCTCACTCATGTGGAACCGCCAAGTGTATCGGATGAGCGAATTGGATTTTAAAGCTAACGAGCAAGATGGAAATGGCGTACCGTGGCCGATCACCTATCAAGATTTAGAGCCTTGGTATGAGCATGTAGAGAAGTTCATTGGTGTCAGCGGTCAGGCTGAGGGTTTAGCGCATTTTCCAGATGGTGAGTTTCTACCGCCAATGAATATGTTCGAGTTCGAAAAAACGATCAAAAAGAGACTCGCACGCAAAATGCCAGAACTGACGATGACCATCGGCAGAACGGCGACGCTCACCGTGCCACACAATGGAAGAGCCGCTTGTCATTACTGTGGCCCATGCGATCGAGGTTGCAGTTCTGGGAGTTATTTTTCATCCCAAAGTAGCACGCTGCCCGCAGCACGACGCACAGGAAGGCTCACACTGTTGAGCGACAAAATTGTAACGAGCTTGGAAACTGATGAGAGTGGCCGCCGCGTTACGGCGGTGAACACGATGGATGCCTTAGGTAAGAATGCTCAACGTTTTTCATCGAAGCTCATCTTCTTATGCGCGTCTACCCTAGCGTCCACGCAAATTTTGCTTAATTCTCGTAGCGCTAAACATTCCCATGGATTGGCGAACTCCAGCGGCACCTTAGGGCACTATCTGATGGACCATTGTTCATACACTCACAGCGCCGTTATGATCGATGACACAGATAAATTCTACGTCGGCAATCGCCCCAACGGCTGCTATATCCCACGCTTTAGAAACCTTGAGGGTAGTGATGATTTGGGCTTCTTGCGCGGCTACGGATATCAAGCAAATGTGCTTGCCGCCGATTGGCAATCAAGCTTCAACCGCAAAGGGTTCGGCGCTGAGTACAAAAATTCATTGCGCAAACCAGCGCCCTACTGGATATGGGCACTCAGTGGATTTTTAGAATGCTTACCGTATAAAGACAATCAAATCTCTCTCCACGACAGCAAGACGGATAGGTTTGGCGTACCACTGCTAAACACGCAATTTAATTGGCGCGATAACGAATTCAAACTTGCTGACGATAGTGCACAGTATGCCGCCAGAATATTTCGTGCTGCTGGAGCAATCCAATACTCGATCTCCGATAAGTCAGCGATGCGAACCGGCGGCGGCACCATTCATGAAATGGGCACGGCTAGAATGGGAAGTGATCCGAAGACATCAGTGCTTAATCGATACAACCAGGCTCATGACGTTGACAATCTGTTCGTGACAGACGGGTCGTTCATGAGTTCTTCTTCCTGCGTCAACCCTTCACTAACTTATATGGCGTTTACAGCAAGAGCTTGTGACTACGCTGGCAGCTTAATTACAGCAAAGTGATGAAATTCAAACATTCAATTCATAGCAAATGTCAGCTAGCAACTATCGTTTTGATAATGCTGACATACTCTTGGCCTGCGACCGCGCAAACTGGTTTGAGCCTTCGAGGCTTAGCCTCATTCGATGTCGCGCCAATCAATACACTCACCCTCGAGATATCTGTCCGTAACCATAGCTTCGTCGTTTTACCTCCACCACTAGGGTTCATTCGACCAATAACAAGCTCGGTTATGACAGTGGTATCAGTTCCCAGCGGATCACAAAGTATCAGCTACTTGATTGAAGATATTGAACCAGACCCGGTGGACTACACCATTCAGATGAAGTGTCTGGGTTGTTCGGACATCGTTCCAACCCAGTATTACACCATGAACGGAAATGCGACTGGATTGGTTAACTCGGCCTTTATTGATCCACTCGACTTTCCCTCCGAATTGAACCTTAATCTGATCACCAGAGGCATGATTTCAGGCGAAATTGAGTTGTTAAACGAGTCAAGTCAAGATTTGGAATTCATCGTAGAAGCTTTTGATAGCAATGTTCCAGAATTCGCAATCGAACAATCGCCGCCAATTATTCTTCCAGCAGGAGAGTTAATTGTCGACTACCAAATCAGAGGTATTCGCCGTAATAACGTGCAACTACGCCTGGCAGCCAAATGTGAAAATTGCTTTGGCCGAGCACGCAAACCAGAGACATTTGAGCGCCTGCTCTCAAGCCAAGAAGATCACAATGGAATTAATTTCTATTTTGAAGGACGCGGAACCCCAGTTCTAGATCCAATTTTATTGCCGTTACTTGAGGAGGAAATCTCGCCTATCAATCCGTAAAGGATTACTTAGTAAACCTTTGTTTAGTAATTAACATTTTTACACTGTCGATTTATCAACAAAGGTGAGAAACAGTGGTCGAAAAGCTGAAAACGTGTAAAACTCTTGTTGTCGATTACAGTTTTTGCAGTTTCATAGATTTGGGGAAATCGTTATGGAACATATGTCAATAATCGACAAATAAGCAGTCAACCAATATCTCTCAAGGGGGGATAGGAATGAAGTACCGTTACGGACCATCGAGGTTTTACTCGACACTCGCTGAACGCTTTCCGCTTCAGTGTGTTAATTATTTCGAATCTGCTGTAAAACAGCGCAGGCTTAACCAAAGTATTCTCGCTTACTTCCAAATCAAAGAAGGCTCACTATGTTAGAACATAAGTATATGGAGGTGTTCGTAGATGGGCTTACGCGATACTTTAAACATCTTGACGAAGCACGCGAGACGAGCAGCCCCTCTTTACAAATTGGGTCGCCTTTTCTAATCGACGAAGCCAGTACTCGCGGGCTTGATTACACCGGCGTTATTTCAATTTCTGGAGAAAATAAGGGTCATGTTTTTTTCTCCGCAAATAGTTCACTGTTGAAAATTATTCTCTTGGCGTATGGCGCTAAAGACCTTACCACCTCGAAACACCGTGATGTTGTAGGGGAAGTCGCCAATACTATTGCGGGTAACGCGCGAGAACATCTGGGTAATCACTTTAATATATCCACGCCGTCGGTTGTGGAAGGACCTATAAGCCCCGAAAAATACAAGTTGAGCCCACGCTGTTTCGTCTTGCCGTTTCGCTGGAAAAGCAATCAAGCCGAGCTAATTGTCAGTGTCTAATTGACTCCTACGGTTAGCGTAACTTTATCAAGATCTGCGTGAGTGCATCTCCTTATGTAACTCCTATGTAACTACGCCGTTTATTTGCGTAGCGATAACTCAGTACAGCCATCACAAAGAAGGGCCACTTAATTCTTAAGATGGGCGGCATCTATACGGCCGCCATCTGACTGCTCCAGCTTAGGCTTCTCTTGCGTCACTACAACGCATATTTGTGCCGTTCAAAAGCATCGTCTCGTTCATCTCCTTGCTAAACTCGAATTCGATGCCCTAAGCGACTAAGTTCACTGTATTGATATTTGCAAGAATCAGTGTCGCTTCGTGCCACTTCACCTACTCTAACAAGACTAGGCATTGAGACCATATTCATGATCTCGCGGGTTCACAACGAAACAGTGATCTATCTCCCAACTGGGCATCCAAGGTTCAATTTCGAGGCTATAAGGCATACACATGTCAGCTAAAGAGCGGCGAACATTAGAGCTAGCTTCATCTAACTATCAATTTAGTTATTAAGCTTGCATAACGTATATACGCGGTTATTATCGCCAATTCCGGTTAGCGGAATCAGTTAAAGAAGAATAAAAATATTCGCTGATTTCATCGATTAATAAAAACACTTCAAACCAAAAGCATGGTGCTTTGAAGGCTCACGGAAGCCTGTTAGAGCGCTTAACTAGCAGAACCTGTGAGTTACTCGACTCCATCTCTCAGACTCCTGCTGCTATCTAGAGTTTGAATTGCAGCGTGCCGTCAAGGCCCTCGTAAGTGGTGGGGCCGCGCACGTGTCATCCCCCTGCAACAAGAAATGCCATCAAGATCCTTCGTGCTTCTACGCATACTTTGGCTAGCCCCATTGCTAGCACTCATCTACCTCGTTTTCGCTGCTAAACCTGCGCTCGATTCCTTGTGGATTGAAGTGTCGACAACCAAGGAGCTCGAGGGCGAAGTCAAAGCCTATTTTTTGCAGGATAAGAAAGTAGTCCACTCAGACCAGAGCACTAGGCACTCTCAGGGCAATACAATTCTATTGTCTCAAAACTTGCCCAAACATGTTGAGCATGACGGCATTTTCTTTGACTTGGGACGCAAACCCAATAGTTGGCGAGTCGAAAACGTATCGGTTCGCTCTAGCTTTCTAATGTTTCGTTTGAAGGCTTACGATTGGCCGCTGCAAGGTTTTGAAGAGCAGCTTTCCACGTATTTAGATTCAAGCACAATAAAAAGTGGTGTCAAACCAAGGATCGTAACGAAAAAGTGGCCGTTTCGTTTTCACCTCCAGCTCGATAGCTCAGAACTAAGCCAATCAACAGAATTGTGGTTGTTAAAAGCTTTTGTTGCACTATCGCTAGTCGGGCTTTATAGCTTTTTATTCAGTGGCTATTTCAAACGTCTTTTCACTACTAGAAAGAAAGACTATTTGCTATTGGCGGAACAGTTCGAGCGATTCAGAAACAGCCATAAATTTGAGCGCTACTTTGGTGCTCTTGCCCTGCTCCTACTAATGTTATTCCTGGGGCGAGAAATTATCTTGCAGCCGGGTTTGTACATTGAAGATTCAATGGAGTTCACTGACGCGCTAGCCGGCAATCTAAACCTGCTTGATCCCGCCACCTATGATTACTATCGAGGTTATCCCGTACTACTTACGAAGTGGATAGCGTATTTCACTACGTTTTTTCCGCTTGAGTGGCAACCCTATATTTACGTAGGGTTCGGTATCGGGATGTGCTGGATAGCCATGGTCGCACTATCAAATTCTGGCTTGCTACAAACTCGCACGGCGGTAATTTTAGGCCCAACACTCCTGTTTGTCGGCAGCTTCAATGTGCCGACGATGTACCTCTCGCTCACCGGCGTCTTTTTTTCGAGCATTGCCTTACTTGTCGCCTTAGCATTGAGACCAACGCCCAACACATGGCTGGGCTTCTTAATGTTTGCCGCAGTATTGGCGATACTCGCTTGGTCTGGACCCTATGCACCGCAAATATTGCCAATCGCTTTTGCTCTCATGCTACTGGTTAGTTCAGGAAAGAAAAACATTTTGTTAATTGGCCTGATGGCACTTGCGGTGCTTTACACACTGGATTCAGCGAGCAGCATGGTGCAGTTAAATCATGCGCTCGACCC
>CALJJR010000005.1 GCA_937973905.1 uncultured Arenicella sp.
GGGGTAGAGTTTGATAAAGTTATCTGCCGCTTCGATTGCTTTATCGACGTTGCCAGACTTATCGTAGGCAAAAATAATGTCGAGTTTGGCTTGCTCTGTATATTCACCGTAGGGGAAGTTTGATTCCAGCGCACGGAAGTAATCAATCGCAAATTGGTAATTGCCCACGTTCATGGCGCGTTTACCTTTCTTATACAGTTGTTCTACCTGTTGTTGAGCCAGATTCTCCTGCGTCTTCTTTTTGCCAGCGCAGCCAGCCACTAAGGCGGAGAAAATTAGAACAAGAATAAAACGTTGGACGGGTAAAAAACTCATGGATACAGTGCGATCAGTTATCATAGCGGCGCAAGCATAGCGCGAAATCATTGCCCCGAGAAGGGTAGCAGACCAGATTCTAGAAGTGACCGAATTTACCAAACATACATTTTCCGTGCCTGACGAGATGCTTGGGCAGCGCCTAGATAAAGCGCTCACGCAATTATTAGATGGGCAATCGCGCAGTACGCTGCAAGCTTGGATTAAAGAAGGCTGGGTGTTGGTTGACGATGAACCGGCGAAACAAAAGGACAAGTTACTCGGCGGCGAGTTCGTTGAAGTGATGGTGCCTGAGATGCGCGAGACCGAGTGGGTGGCGCAAGATATTCCGCTGGATCTCGTCCATCAAGATAACGCCATGTTGGTATTGAATAAACCGGCCGGCTTGGTAGTGCACCCTGGTGCCGGTAATCCTGATGGAACTTTGCTTAATGGCCTGCTGTTCCGGTTTCCAGAATTAGGTGGCCTGCCGCGAGCAGGCATTGTGCATCGGCTTGATAAAGACACTTCGGGCTTGATGGTGGTGGCAAAAACCGAACGGGCTCGGCTTGGCTTGATTGAACAGCTAAGCGATCACAGCTTACATCGCGAATATTTGGCGCTGGTAAACGGGCAGGTGATATCAGGTGGCACCGTCGAAGAGCCCATTGCTCGAGACAAGGTAGACCGACGCCGGATGGCGATTAATATGATGGGCAAGGAAGCGATCACTCACTATCGGGTGGATCAACGTTTTCGTAACCACACTTTATTGCGGGTTCAATTAGAAACGGGTCGTACCCATCAAATTCGCGTGCACATGCAGCATTTAGGCTTCAATTTGGTTGGTGATCCTGTGTATGGGCGGCGGCTGGCAATCGCTGGTGACTGTGATCCTGCATTAGAAACCCAACTGCGCGCTTTTCGTCGCCAAGCACTGCATGCGACAAAGATCGAATATTGCCACCCAGAGAGTGGCGAGACTCAAGGTTGGGAGCGGCCGATGCCCGCGGATATGCAAGCATTGGTGGCCGCTTGCCAAGTCGATACTGAAGGGTCATGACCGGAATGAAGGTGATACCTGCTCAGTGGGCTGCGCCGGCACACATTAAAGCGTTCACAACGACCCGCGGCAGCGGTGTAAGCACGGGCCAATTCTCGGCCTTAAATCTTGGTGCACACGTCGGTGATGCGGTTGAGAATGTCGCCACTAACCGGCGCCTTGTACAGACGCATTTTGATCTTCCCAATGAGCCAGTGTGGCTGGATCAGGTGCATGGGACGCAGATAGTGAAATTGACGGAGCCTGCCTCGGAAATACCAACCGCCGACGCAGCTACTACGCTAACGCCAGGCCTAGTTTGCTGTGTTATGACGGCTGATTGCATGCCGCTTTTTTTGACCGATCAACTCGGCAGCCAAGTTGCAGTGGTGCATGCAGGCTGGCGAGGCATGGCAGCTGGCATCATTGAAAAAACGGTGGCTGCGATGCAAGTAGCACCTGCACAGTTATTAGCTTGGGCCGGGCCGACGATTAGCGCCGATCATTTTGAAGTTGGTTTAGAAGTAAGGAAAGAACTTGGTGGCCCCGATCATGCTTGGTCTGCGGGTAAGACCGATGATAAGGAGCATGCTGACTTGTATCGTTTAGCGGGTGCGCGATTGGCCGCGGTCGGGGTGGAGAATTACGCTCATTGCAACGATTGCACTTACGTCAATGAAAACGACTTCTTTTCACATCGACGAGATGGGCAATCCGGTAGGCTGGCGTCAGTTATTTATATTGATCGATGAGCGGAGCCCATTATGGAGTCTGTAAAATCTGAGACACACCAAACCTATTGGTGGTGGATAAAAGTCCTGTGCGGTGTGGCCTTGATTGCTGGTCTGGTGGCGAAATTCGTATTTTTTGTGGAACTAGGTGGAGAATCTATCCCAGTATTGCTGGCGCAAATCGTGGTGGTGTTCGGCGGGTCGCTTTATATCTATCACTATATATTAGTCAAAAACAACAACCCCGAGTTTGGCGAGGCGCAGAGACTAACCGACTCCGGTGGTCTATTCACCCGTATCCGCCATCCGATGTATCTCTCTGACGCTCTGTATTACGCCGGCTTGGCGATGCTTTGGCCAAGTGCGTTGAGCGTCAGCATATTGTTGCTAGCCTGGGTAGCGCTGGTGATGCAGGCCCGAGAAGAGGACAGCTGGTGTGAGCGCCAATTTGGCGCTCAGCATGAAGCGTGGAGATCGCAGACCAAGTTACTGATACCGCACGTGTACTAACAATTAGAGAGCGGAATCAACTCGCTTGGTTTTCAGCGGCTCGACACGCCGCTGCCGTGAAAATAACGTCGGTAGAGCTGTTCAAGGCCGTTTCAGCAGAGTCTTGCACCACGCCGATGATAAAACCCACAGCCACGACCTGCATGGCCACGTCGTTAGAAATTCCAAATAAGCTGCTGGCAAGCGGAATTAGCAATAGCGACCCACCAGCAACCCCAGACGCTCCACAGGCCGAAACTGCTGCAATTACGCTGAGCAGAAGCGCCGTTGCTAGATCCACTTCAATACCTAGAGTGTTTACGGCGGCCAAAGTCATGATAGTGATGGTGATCGCCGCCCCGCCCATATTAATCGTGGCACCCAGCGGTATGGAAACCGCGTAGGTATCTTCGTCTAAGTCTAATTTTTCACAGAGTTGCAGATTGACTGGGATATTCGCGGCCGAGCTGCGTGTGAAAAACGCAGTGACTCCGCTTTCACGCAAGCATCGAAGCACGAGAGGGTAGGGGTTGCGCCCGGTTTTCCACAACACCAGCAGCGGATTTACTAGCAACGCGATGATCAGCATTGCACTAAGCAAAAGTGCAAGGATTTTGCTGTATTCCAACAAGGCGCCCAACCCGGTTTGCGCGACGGTCGCCGCGACCAGTCCAAAGATGCCGATTGGCGCTAGCTCGATCACCCAGCGCACAATCCCCGTAATCGCATCCGCCAAATCTTGCACGCCTTGCTTGGTTGAAGCCGACGACGCACGTAACAACAAGCCAAGCGCCACACCCCAGACGATTAAGGCGATGTAGTTAGCATTGAGCAATGCTTCTATCGGATTTTGCACGATATTAAACAGCAGGGTGTTGAGCACTTCTCCGATGCCTTCTGGTGGTGTGGCGCTGCTGCTGTTGGTGACCAGTGTGAGCGTTACCGGAAACATAAAGCTAAGAGCAACCGCAGTGAAGGCAGCGGCCAGCGTGCCAATCAAATAGAGAACCAAGATGGGGCGAATCTGCGATGAATGATTTTGTTGTTGATTCGCGATCGATGCCATCACCAAGAAAAACACTAGGATCGGCGCCACCGCTTTTAGTGCAGCAACAAACAAATTGCCCAGCAAGCCTGCGGCGGCACCTGCTTCCGGTGAGATGGATGCCAGCAATGCTCCAATGACAATGCCGGCAGCTATTTTGCTTACCAGGCTAAATTTCTGTAGCCAGCTGAAAATGCTACTAATTGGATTAGTCGACGCGGTCATGTTTACCCCTCTTATTCACTATCTAGGCTTCGTGTTTATTGTATGTCGAACTTGCGATTGCTGAATTATGCGAGTTCTTTTTTCCAGAGAACATCGGTTTCGCCTTGTTGCTTATTGATAATTCGAGCAGTGACGAATAATAAATCTGACAGGCGATTTAGGTATTGGCGCGTGGTGTCGAATACCTCTTCGGTGTGATGCAGGGTCACCACATTTCTTTCTGCTCGACGCGCGATGGCTCGTGCCATGTGGCACACGGCCGCGGCTTCGCTACCGCCAGGTAAAATGAAGTCCTTTAGCGGGCCTACTTGTTCATTGAACGCATCTATTTGTTGTTCCAGGCCTTCGATTTTCCCTGCTGGAATGAACGAGTGCCCCGGCATGCTTAGCTCGCCACCGATATTGAAAAGGTCGTGCTGTACGCCAACATAAAAGGTTTTGAGATCGCCTTCTTCCAGTTTGTTGATCATTAAGCCGATCACACTGTTGAGCTCGTCGACAGTGCCCATTGCCTCCATTCGAGGGTGGTCTTTAGAGATGCGAGTGCCACCAGATAGCCCGGACGTGCCGTCGTCACCTGTGCGCGTGTAGAGTTTGCTGAGCCTGTTACCCATAAAGTTCCTTAGAAATAAGTTCGAATGATAAAAGTCGATTTCACGGAATTTGCCGCCTATTGTGCGTCAGCAAAATCGCGATGATAAATTGGTAAAGAAAAAGAGAATATCACGCCGTCGGCGCCGGAAAGGTTGCGCGCGATAACATCGCCACCGTGAAAACTTGCGATCAGCTTTACGATATACAGACCCATCCCTAAACGCAGTTTCTGTGCGTTTTTGCGGCCCAGAGATACCAGTGGCTCAAAAATTCTTTCTGACATGCCTTCGGGTAGGCTGGAACCAAAATTGATCACATCGATTTGCGCGTACTCGTTCAATTTTTGCACCTTGAAAACAATGGCGGTATCGGGTGCGGCGAAGTCAATCGCATTGTCGACTAACTTGTCGAGCACTTGAGCAATATAGTCAGGAGCCGCTTCAATCATCAGCGGCTGCGCGTGAATCACAACGTCGAATTTTTGTGTTGGGTTACTGATCGAGTAGCCGTCCACGTACCGCTCAATCAGCTCAACAAGGTCGAACACCTCTCGCGTTTCGCGTTGCATGGCTTGCTCGAGATTGGCGGCCTCTGTCAGGTTTTGCAAAATTGAGCCGATTCGATTCACACCATTTGTAGCTCGATCAAGATACTTGCTGCCAGCGATGCTTGGATGCTCTTGCGAGAGATTATGCAGTGAAGAGTTGACCACATTAAGCGGGTTGCTGACTTCGTGCGCTAGGGTGTCTGGAAGGCCGCGCAAATAACTGGTGTACTGCGATAAACGTCCAAGCATATTACTCACGCTGCGTGAGAGGTCACCAATTTCATCTCTTGATTTGGCTTCGGCCGACAGTTTAGCGGCAACAATTCGCCCATCTCGATCAATCGCATTGTCAGTGGCGTTGCGCAAACGACGAATTCTCACCGTCAAGCGTGATGCAAATAACAATATGGCTGCAACTACCGTGAGTAACACCAACAGAGTGACACTGATTACATTTTCAAGCAGGCGCTGCTGCTGCTGCAACAACTGATTGGTGCTTTGTTCGACGATCACCGCGCCAAGGATGCTATCTCCAAGGTAGACCGGATGCGCAGACATCAAGATCGTGCCTTGCTGATCAATCGACGGACGGCGGTCATTGCTGATTTCACCCTGTAACGCTCGGGCGATGATTTTATCGTTGCGTGCATCGAACGAATCTTCAAACTCATCCAGTTTGGATGCAGAGGTGTCGATAATGAACTGAAACACATACGCCAACGTTGTGTTGTAGTAGTACCGAGCCAGATTGAGCGTGTGTTGCAAAGTATCGCCTCTGTGGATTGGGCGATCACGCTGGTAGCTAAAACCTTCAGTGGCAATTTTTCCAACCACCGCTTGCACGCCTTGGCTTTGATCAAGCACCCAGATGCGCGTGTCGTCACGGTTTAACGCGGTCAAAATTTTGCCGATCTCAGGCGATTCAACCAGTACTCGCGTTGCGTCATCAGCGTCGGTTTGCGGTGTGATTGGGAGTAGGGCGGCAACGTCCAAGGTGTCAGGGTTATCGACGTCGGCGACCACCATTTGAATTCGCGTGTCCGAAGAAAGCAGAAAACGAGGGACTCTGAGTTCCACATTGTAGCCACGATCGGTGGTCTTGAACTCTGCCGCTAAGTCGTAGTTGGGGTCACCGGTGATGGGGTAGCGCCAATCCTCATCCATTAGGTAAATACTCATGCGGCCGTTCTCTCGAGCGATGAGGGTGAAACGGCGTGGCGCCTGCCCTGGGTCTTGCAGCGTCAAGCGAATATGATCCGCTGCGTCGACGCGCAAAAAACCTGGGCTACGTAAAATTACGGTGTCGTCGCTAACCTCGAAGAGCGCGTAAATAAATCGGCCGTGATAACCGAGCCGATGATTCACTGTCAGCCCCGAAAGAGGGGCCTCTGCTAATTGCGTGGCACCTGGGTTGCTAAGTAAGCCACCCCAATCAGAAAGGTCGCCATTCAGATTAATGTAGTTTGGTAGTGGGACGGCAGAAATTTCGTTGCCCGCTTGGCGCGACGATGAGCCGTTTTGTTTGTCAGCGCTTGTCAGCTCTTGCTCTTCATCAATCTCAAGCTTAAGCCCATTCTGCTGTTGACCTTCAACTGCTTCGTTCGCTGAGCTTGAGGCACTGCCTTCCTGATTATCTCCATCCTCTTCGTCTTCCTCTTCTTCCTCGTCTTGCAGATTGATTTGTTCATCCACGAACAGTTCAGGGCGATCATGCAGCACGGTGGCAACGGCGCGCGCGGTGAGCGCCAGCGCTGATTCCTGACCGGACAGCAAGAACGATTTCATATCGCGCACATACAGGTAGCTCATCCATGGAATCAGCAGCAGCAACAGCGCCACCAACATCAGCTTGGTGCGAATTGAAAAATTGGCCCGCATCAATCTAGACCGGTTTTGTTACTCGCCAGAATTCCATTTATAGCCGACTCCGAATACCGTCTGAATGTTCTTAAAGTCTGGGTCTATCTCTTTGAACTTATTGCGTATTCTTCGTATGTAACCGTTAATAGTATTGCGTTCCACGTAGCTTTGCCGAGTGATTTGCATCATGTTTTCGTAGGTTTTGACATGGCCGGGATGGCGGGCCATAGACTCGATTAGCCAGAACTCAGTTAGCGTTAGGCTTAGCTCCTTGCCTTGCCATCTAATTGACATGCTGTCGGCATCGATTTCTAACTCATCAATAACCAAGGTGTCAGATTTGGATTCATCGTTGGCGGTTTGCCCTAAGCTGTCGACAATTCTGAACAAGGAATTAATTCGCACGCTCAAGAATTGCATATTTAGAGGCTTGGTTAGGTAATCCCATGCATCTAAGCGTAGGCCAGACACGCGGTCGATGTCGGTGTCCCTCGCGGTTAAAAATATAATCGGTAGCGTTGGAGACAGCGCGCGCAAATCTCGGCACAGATCAAAACCTCCATCCATTTCGTCTTCGAGCATGATGTCGAGGATCGCCAGATCTGGCATTTCTTTGCGCATACCTGCGAGTGCATCGCGCCGGTTAGCGTAGGTTGCAACCTCATAGCCAGATTGTTGTAACGCATCAGCATAATTTTCACGCTGATCGAAATCATCTTCAACAATGGCTACTTTTCTGGGCATGGAGTTTTTAGGAGCGGCAACGATAGTTGACGCGCAATATTGTTCGTTTCGAGAGGATTGTGCCTTAGCTTGTGCAACAACAGAGCTAAATGTTGAGAAATGTTACTAAAACCATATTTTTACCATAAGTTTATCCTGAATTTGTCACTCCGCAGGCGTTAAATACACTCATCACAAAGTGAGCGAGCAGTAACCCTCAGTTTTAAACATTAGTCGTAAACAGTAGTAGCCAGCAGGAAACTGAAAAAGTCATGAGCCATCAAGTATTTGTACCCGTAACCGACGATATCATTTATAACCACCCAGATCAGATCGAGGGGCCGTTGATCCCTTATTCTGCCGGCATGGAATGCCAAAACTGGTTGTCGATCGAGATCAATCCGGAAGAAGGCGATGCGGAAGAAGCTTTAGCCGCGGCCGGTGCGATGGTAAAACAAACTTCTGGTAAACGTCGTCCTGCGCTGAAACTTGCTTATAGCGCTGCTTAATCAAGCAGCGTGTTACTTACTGATTGAATTCTGATCGCAGACGTTACGCCGTTTTTCACGGCGTTACTTCCTGTTAATCTACAGCTCCTACCTCTAACTCCCTTTTAACCTCTTCTTATGTTGGCCCTGAACTTTTGGGCTGCTCGCTAGATATTGAAGCTGGTTCGTTGAGCTACCAGCCCAATTCCTCGCGCCAATCTAAACTAAACGTGTTGTGGCGATAGTTGCCATCTGCAAGTGCGGTGTATTTGCTGCTCAATTCGCCGATACGCGCTTGAATATCTCGCAAGGCTCCCACCAATCGATCAACATCTTCTGCACTGTTGTAGGCACTGAGGCTGGCTCTCACCATGCCGCGTTTTGAGTTAATAAACGCTTGCTGTTGTTCAGGCCGGATGCCATCTAAGTTTAGTTGCCAGAGTGCTTCTTTCAACATGCTGCTAACGTAGGGATGTGCGCAAAAACATTCATTGCGCACTGCGATCGCGTAATAGTCGTTCAAGATCGCGCCGAGAAGGCCGTGATCGATGCCGTCTAGGTTGAATGCGAGGGCTCCAATTCGGGGCGCAGTTTGGTCTCCGTAAACCGTACAGCCGGGCACTTTGAGTAACTCGTTTTGTAGATAGCTCAACAGCTCGATTGCATGCGTCTCTATTCTTTGACGGCCGTAGTTCTGCAATGACTCTAAGACGCGGCCTAGAGCAATTGCGCCGACGATATTTGGAGTGCCAGCCTGCTCTCTGTCCGGCAAGTCTGCGAGTTCATAGTTGAAATAACTGACGTCATTGACGGCGCCGCCACCCAAATCTTGGCCCTGCATGGCAGCGAGCAGCGACTTGCGCGCAATCAATACGCCCGGCGCGGTAGGGCAGTAAATTTTGTGGCCAGAAAAAATCAGGAAATCGATTTCTTTCATCTTACTCGGTTTAGAAATCTCAATTTTTTGATGTGCTACAGCCTGTGCGGCATCAACAACAACGAGAGTGTCATGTCGATGTGCGAGCTCACAAATTTCATCCACGGGATTGATGATTCCAGTAACGTTGCTGACCGCTGAAAGGGTAATGTAATTGACCTTGCCCTTATGCTCTTTTAATAAATTTTCCAGCGCTTGTAAGTCGATTGAGCCTGCTCTCGCTCCCTCGCCAGTTAACGGCAGGTAATGGACATCGTTGTCATCATGACGATGCGGCAAGTCATTAGCATGATGTTCCATGGCGCTGACCAGCACGATTGGGCGATCAGGCCTGAAATGCCGCAACCCTCGAGCAACCCGGTTAATTGCAGCGGTACTGCCCGAGCCAGCAAAAACGGCGGTAAATTCCTCTTCGTTTGCGGCTAAGAATTCTAGAACCTTGTCGTGTGCCCAATGAAACGCTTCAGTTGAAATCTGTGCAGATGCATGAACACGGCTGTGGGTGTTCGAATAATGGGGCAGCAGCTCAGTGATGCTCTGAAGCGCAACCTTAGAGGCGAGCGGCGAAGCCGCGCCATCAAGGTGTAAACGCGGGAGCTCTGAGCCATCGGCGGTCGGGTAGCTTGTGTTTAAACCAACAAATTCCAGTGTGTGCGCAGACATCTGCTTCGTAAGCCGAGAGGGAATAATTTAGCCATCAATTATACGCCCTTGCTGTCAGGCTTCACTCCGTTATTTCCTCATTCTTTCAACGAGGCTCTGCATAATGTTCCCATAGCGAGTTGGAAGCAGCCGCTGGATTTTATCGAGCAGTTTTGCATCGGTGCCAATCAGCAGGCGTTTCTTGTTCTTTTGCACCGCTTCCAAAATTTGTTGCGCTGCACTTTCCGGTGTTGTGCGGGCCAATTTGTCGAAGTCGTTTGCCGCCGTGTCTTTTTCAGTTTCATCATTAAATCGATGGCCTTGGCTTACCTTGGCGGCTCGAGCAATGTTCGTTTTAATGCCGCCTGGGTGTACCGAAGTACAGCTAACATTGCTGTCTGCCAATTCGAGTTCTTGCCTTAATGCTTCGGTGAGTCCACGCACCGCAAATTTGCTGGAGTTGTAAGCCGATTGTTCCGGTACAGAGACCAGCCCAAACAAACTAGAGATGTTGACGATATGACCCCAATCAGATTGCTGCAGCAGAGGTAAAAATGCTTTGGTGCCAAACACAACTCCATAGAAGTTGATGTCCATCAGCCACTTAAAGTCGTCTAAAGGAGTCTCCCAAAAATTTCCACTTGCCAGCGCGACTCCTGCGTTATTTATAACCAAGTTGACGCGGCCATAATGGTTCATCACCTCTTGCGCATGATCAAAGACCGCGGTTTGATTTGCGACATCTAGCACGGAAGAGAACACGCCGCCTGCACCCTGATTGAGCATTGCGACAGTCTCTTGCAAGTTCTCGAAGTTGATGTCGGAGACAGCCAGGTGCGCACCCGCTTCATTGAGCTGGAGTGCCAGAGCACGGCCGATTCCTGATCCAGCTCCAGTGACCACAGCTACGCAGTTGTTGTATTTGTTCATAAAGAGTTTAAGGTATCCAAATCTAGGCTGGTGTCGAGTTCTTCATCCGAGAGGTTTAATAACAATTCCGCCAGCCATTGTCGGAAATGCGCTCTTTTCGCTTCTTCTCTGCCAAACCCAAGAGCCTCTTTAATGGCGCCGCCTGAGACAACTTCTCCCACCAGCGCTAAGGTCACTAGCATAACCAAGCGGTTGGTGTTGCTCAGTTTAACTTCACCATCAATCGATTGGCGCAACCGGTGCGACGCTTCCACAATGCGAGCCATATTCTCTTTCAATGAGCTTTCTGCGCCACTTAAGTGCATCCACACGGCGACTTTACCTTCGTCGCCTTGATACGCGCTGTCAAAGATATGCGTCATGGCAGCGACTCGATCGTCTTCCTTGGCGTCTAGCGCTGCGGTGATTGCATTAGTAATTCTTTCAGTGGCGCGTGCGCCAACTCGGTCTGCTAGTGCAGCCAGTAAACCTTCGCGTGAGCCAAAGTGATGAATGATATTTGGATGTGCCATGCCAGCAGACCGAGCTACTGCGCTTAAGCGCAAGCCAGCAGGGCCCACCTCGACAACAATCTTTTCAGCGGCATCAAGAATTGCGTTTTGAGCGGCTTCTGGTGTGGTGTGAGTTTTACGCGCCATCTTGGTTGCTTAGCGAGGGTGTTTTTATCATTAAATTGAACTCGCTAAATTGACAATATTCTACCGCAGGATTAACATCGGGCTGTAGTTTACAGAATTGTAAACAGTAAACAAGGTTTATTTATGAATGCACATATCCAATCAACCGTAGCGAGCGCGCTGGCAAGGTCAGAGTCACCCTTGACGATTCAACCGCGCAAGGTGCGCTTTGATTACTCGACGATAGACTCGGCTGACTTTTTCGGCAATAACATTGTTAGCAGCGCGTTTTACACCGCGTTATCAATAACGTTCCCAGCTGGCGAAGCGGAGTTCATTAGATCGGTTCGAAATTTTGAAAAATCGATCAAAGATCCTAAGCTCGCCGCTGAGGTGAAAGACTTTGCCGCCCAAGAGGCACACCATGGCTTGCAGCATAAAAAACTTAATAAACAGCTCGAGTTGGTAGGTTTTGCCGTCACTGAGATAGAGGCTTTGGTGGACGAAAAGTTGAACGAGAGAGCAATAGAGTGGAGCCCCGCAAAGCGTCTACGAAGAACAGTGGCCGCTGAGCATTTTACTGCCACGATGGCGCATCACGCTCTTAAGCACCCCGAAACCTTAGACGCGGCTCCGCAGGCGTTCAAAGATCTTATGCTCTGGCATGCAATTGAGGAGATAGAGCATAAATCCGTGGCTTTTGACGTCTACCAGCATTGTGTTGGAGATATGCGAGCGTTGCGCCGGCACTATTTGCACTTTGCCTGTGTGGAATTTCCTCTACAGTATTGGTTAGTGACTCGCTATTTATTGAAACAAGGTGGTTTTAAGGTCGGTTGGCAAGCGCGCAAAGACTTTTTTAAATTGTTATTTGGCAAAAACAGCGTCTACGGCTCCATGCTCGGCTTATATTGGAAGTTTATGCGCAAAGATTTTCATCCTTGGCTGCATGATGATTCGTCTTTGGTGGACCAATGGAAAGAAGAACTCACACCTCACTTTGTTAGTACTTAAGCATGGCTCAGCAACACACTGATGTCATTATTATCGGAGCAGGAATCTCTGGAATCAGTGCTGCTTATCATTTGCAGAAGAATTGTCCAGGCAAGACATATCAGATAATTGAGCGTCGACAACGCAAAGGCGGTACTTGGGATTTATTCAATTATCCGGGTATTCGTTCAGATTCCGATATGTATACCTTTGGTTTTTCATTTCGCCCCTGGGCTGATGATTCTGCCATCGCGGAGAAACGAAAGATTCTGGAATACCTTGATGAGACTTCATCTGAATTTGGTATTGATGACAAAATCCGTTATGGCACGCATATAAAGAGGGCTGATTGGGATTCAGCGACCGCTAAGTGGAGCCTTTCTGGGCAAGATGAAGCCACTGGTGAAACTGTGGAATTGTCGGCTCAGTACTTATTTATGTGTGTTGGTTATTACAGTTACGATCAAGGCTATAGACCTGAGTTCGCAGGTGAAGAGCGTTTTAAGGGGCCTGTGGTACACCCTCAGCATTGGCCTGAGGAACTCGACTACAAAGATAAGAACGTGGTTGTAATTGGCAGCGGTGCAACCGCTGTCACGCTTATTCCTGCGATGGCAGAAGACGCCGCCAAGGTCACCATGTTGCAACGTTCGCCCACATACCTGGGCGCGAAGCCGGCTAAAGACCCTATTGCAAATAAATTAGCTGGATGGTTCGGACGACGGGCTGCGAGATGGTGGTTTATTTTAAGCGGTATGTTCATTTATGCCTATTGCCGGCTATTTCCTGATCGGGCCAAAAAAGCCATCATCGACGATATCGAAAAAGAACTCGGTGACAAGTTTGATGCTCGTCACTTTACCCCGAACTATAAACCATGGGATCAACGCATATGTTTATGTCCTGATGGCGATTTTTTTGCCGCAATGCGCGCCGGCAAAGCGGCAGTAGAAACTGATGAGATTGAGGAATTTACTGAATCTGGAATCGCTCTTAAATCGGGTAAGCAGCTGGATGCAGACATTATCGTAACCGCCACGGGCCTGAATATGTTGTTTGTTGGAGGTATCGAGATCAATATTGATGGTCGTCAGATGCAGGCTGGCAATACCTATATCTACAAAGGGCTAATGTGCAACGGGGTGCCGAATATGTTTTCTGCAACTGGTTACACAAATGCCTCATGGACGTTAAAAGTAGACCTCACTAATAAGTACGCGTGCCGGTTGATCAATTATTTAGATGCAAATGGTTATCAGTATTGCGTTCCTGAGGTCGATCAAGATATCGAGGCCGCTCCGCTGTTAGATTTAAGCTCAGGTTATATTCAGCGCAGCGTGGATGCTTTTCCCAAGCAAGCGACTAAGACGCCATGGCGGCTCTATCAAAACTATTTGTACGATAAATTCACGCTGGCTTTTACCCCTTTAAAGGATAGGGCAATGCGTTTTCATCGAGCCGATGAAATAACACGAGATTTGTCCGTCAATATCGCCGACTAAAACGCTCTTTCCGGTGTGCCCGAGTTTACGCTTCAGAGACATCAGTTCTGGCATTCTCCTCTCATGAAAAAAATTATACGGTTATTGATCGCTGTAGCGATCTCCTTAGGTCTAGCCACGGTGGTAGGGTATGCGGCCGCAGATGGCGGAGTGTCTGTCCAGGGGTGGCCAGTCGTGATTTTGTGCGGCATCTGGGCGTTCTTAGTCAATTGGTTGGTGTTTATACCGTCCAATATTGCTAAGACTGAGCATTATTACGATCTGACTGGCAGTTTGACCTATCTATCTATGATTGGCTTGGCGGTGTGGTTGGTGCCATCTCTCGATGCGAGAGGCAAACTGGTCGCCGTATTAGTGATTGTTTGGGCCCTACGCTTGGGAACATTCTTGTTCAGACGAATCAGCCGTGACGGCAAGGATGATCGATTCGACCAAATCAAAACACATGCGAGCCGGTTTTTTATCGCTTGGACTCTGCAAGGGCTGTGGGTTTTTCTCACGGCAATTTGCGCGTTGACCATAATTACTGACAAAGAATCGGTGCCTTTGGGTCTATTCGCGTTTATCGGGGCCTCAATCTGGTTGGCCGGCTTTGCGATTGAAGTTGTCGCGGATACGCAGAAAAGTGCATTCAAGAAAAACCCCGAGAATAAGGGGAAATTCATCCAAAGCGGGCTCTGGTCATGGTCACGGCATCCGAACTACTTTGGAGAAATGAGTTTATGGTTTGGCGTCGCCATCATCGCGATTCCTATTCTTACTGGATGGCAGTGGGTTAGTCTTATTTCGCCGGTTTTCGTTTTCGTCTTGATTAACTTTATTAGTGGCGTGAATAAGCTTGAGGACAAAGCTGATGAAAAATGGGGTGACGACCCTGATTATCAGAGCTACAAAGCAAGAACGCCTAAACTAGTGTTGAGGCCGCCGTCCAAGTAAGCACAACTTTTTATTCCACCTTTAGGTAGGTTGAGATTGTTTTGTGCAACTTTTTTGTGTGTCGATATGACGATTGAAAACTTAAGGGGGGTGTCGAAAATCCGTAATTCTTGATTGTTGTCTACAAAAAAGTCTAAAAATACGTAAATTAGTCCGGAGTTGGAATTCACATTCACTGAGAACCTGTTAGAATGATTAAGCAATGTGGCTAGCAGAACCCAACCCTACTCTTCAGTCATATTGCAGGGTTCGGAGTCGAGTCTGGACTGACTGACTCGGACCAAGAAGTGGGCCCAGGGGGGAGCCGCTTCGATAGAATGAGACGTAAATGGAATGCGTTAAATTCAAAAAAGCCCTAGCGTGACACCCTCGCGCTAGGGCTTTTTTCTTGCTTCCCGTGACTTTGGCTAACGTTACTAAGCTGCTTCCTCTTTCTTACATGCTCTGCAAAGCTATATAAGCTTAAAACCCCTCAAATTCACTCCAGTGAACTTGAGGTATGCGAAGAGCATAAAACAGCGGCGATCAAACCAATGCGGTAACCTCAACTCGTATACATTACAAATAGATTCGTAAAGCATTGAAATCTATGTGATTACCTCGGGAAAATGGCTAGCATTTCCAAACCTTGAGGATATATAACTCTAAGTCGAGTTGTCCAACAACTGTTTATTTTCCGTAATCGTTCAAAATGATTGCTAAGATTGGCGATACTCACTGTCGACCCTGCGACACCCCCTACCGGAGACTTTTATGAACCACATTGCAGCACCAAAAGTTAAAATTCAATCTGTTGGCAGCTTTTTGCCCCCCGAAGTTGTCAGATCTGATGATCTAATGACCGAAATAGATTCCGCAAACAGGTATGACATGCCAATAGACTGGCTCAGCACTGTCATGGGGATCGATGAGCGTCGTGTCGCGCCGGAGAACTTTAAACCGTCCCAGCTTGCGATACCTGCGGCTCAAGAGGCACTCGATAAATGTCCAGATGTACGTCCGGAAGATATTGATTTAGTTATCTTTTGTGGGATTGAGAGGGATCAGCCAGAGCCGGCAACCGCACATACCATTCAACATGCTCTGGGCTTAAAAGCAAACCACGCTTTTGATATGGCTAATGCCTGTTTTGGTTTTATCGATGCTATTGAAGTTGCGGGAAATTTTATCAAATGTGGTATAGTTAAACACGCTTTGGTGGTGACGGGTGAGGTCCCTTCCAGAGTTATGCGGGCTGCCGTAGAGTCACTCAAAAAGGGTGTCGATATTAAAACAGCCCGAAATATCGTCGGCGCGCTGTCTGTTGGTGACGCCGGTGGCGCAGTCGTTATAGGAGCCGCGGATTATTATGACAACTCAGGTTTTGAGTTGTTCAATACTCATTGCAAGAGTTCTTTTGTTAACAACTGCATTTATAATAAAAGTGAGGATGGGAAAATAGAAGGACAAATGATGATGGGGAAG
>CALJJR010000006.1 GCA_937973905.1 uncultured Arenicella sp.
TTCGATGAGCAAACGTGATGACTTGATCGCTAAGTACGCTAGCGATCTAGAAAAGAAGTGCGGCATGAAACCAGATATGAAACTGCTAACGGCAGTGACCATCGGTTGCGGCCCATCAATCTACAATGCTGACGCATGCACAGTCTCAGCGTCAGATGCAAAAGAATTAGACCGCGTTAAGAAAAATTTCTTGATCAAAAAGCTTGGCCTAAAAGATTCCCCTAAACTGGATGAAGGCATCGCGGAAGCAATTACAACTTACGGCAAATCAAACCGTAACAAATATCGAGCAGTGATCTACTACATGCTAGTTAAAAAGTTTCGCAAGAGTTCTGTTTATAAATAAAACAGTCTTAGCAAGAACTTTAAAGAGCCGCTCAAAACCGAGCGGCTTTTTTGTGGCCAAGGATGGCCTTATATCGCGAAGCACATGGAAGTGCGAGAGCGATGCGTGGCCAAGGATGGCCTTATGCCGCGAAAGCCATGGATGGCTGAGAGCGGTGCGTGGCCAAAGATGGCCTTATGCCGCGAAGCACATGGAAGTGCGTGAGCGGTGCTTGGCCGTAGCGGTCGTATCGCCAAGCACATGAAAGTGTGAGAGCGATGCGTGGCCAGGGATGGCCTTTCACTGAAAACTGCTCCTGCGTTTCCAGCACTCCCACCTTCCATGGCGGTCGTATCGCGAAAGCCATGGATGGCTGAGAGCGGCAATAGCCGCAATCAAAAAATCTCAGAACTTCGGCCGGACTCCCAACACAATTCGATCATTAGAAACTCTGATAGATCGGATTTTCAAGGCAGTGATCGGCAATGATTCCTTGGCCAATCGTTCGACCGGTACTCCCGCGCTTTTCAGGAGCCGATTTGAAATGGGCAAGGCTCCAATTTGCAAACTAACATCTTCAGCCACGCCGAGATTTCCGTTTCTGGCAACTGGCGTACCTTGCAAGCCAACGTAGACTTTCTCGCCCGGGCTGAAAGGTAAAACTTCTAGAGCTTTTTCAAATGCCTCGCGGGCTTTGGGCTCTGCTTGCTGCACTTTCTTGAAGTTAACAATTGCGCCAATCTCAATTCTATTGTGCTGCAAATCCGCTCTTACCACATCGCTGATCGCTAGCAAGCGCCGGCCATCTTCATGACGCCTTAGGCTAGCCATCATTAGTGCGTTAAATTCATCCTCATTCAGAGCAACTTCACCCCGCAATACATCGGCAAATTTATCACCGAGAAACATCGCGACCCCTTGGGTCTCAATTTGCTCGCCCAAACGAATCATAGCTTCATCCCGATTGGTCGACTCTGGCTGGTACCAATCAGGCAGCGATTTGGTTGAGAAAAACACATAAGTGGCGCCAGCAACTACCAACAACAGCAAAAACAAAATTAGCCGAAACATGCTCACAAGTCTTCTTGCTGGTCTATCCGTTCTGCCTCGATTCCGGCAGGAGGTTTGTCTCCATAATGCCATCGACCATTTTGGCGCCAACGCCATGTTGGTTTTTGTGGTGCTTCGAGAGATTGCATTTTCGGCCCACCTATAACGGTACTTAAAGAGGGCAAGCTAACTGACGGCAGCCACCAGCGACCCGTTTGCAAATACGCGGCGTACACCACCGCTGCGTAGATAATCCCGCAGACCAACAAACACTTTAGTGCAATCCTGATCACAGAATTACAACAGATTGAAGCTCACGTTAACTCGAGCTTGCACCTTTTGCGTGCCAAACATTTCCGGTGGGGCGGCGTCAGCTACCATAGCACTGCTACGCGCCATCTCTATACCGCGTGATTTCATCGGGGCATGATCATTGAACTCGGTGATTAGGAATGCATCGCCCAGACTGCGGCCCAAACGCTTGGCCAAAAACTCTGCCTTAGTTTTGGCATTATCCGCGGCTGCAGCTAACGCCTGTTCGAGCAGCGCCGCGCGGTCCTGAAAGCCAGTTTCCATCGAATCGATGGTTGACACTTCGTTCTCAATCAACGCTTGCATGAGTGGCGACACTTTTTCTAAATCATTCACCTTGATACTAAGAGAACGCGAGACCATCTCGCCTTTGTACACGCGTTTACTGCTACGCCATTCGTACTGCGGCTGTGCCAACACCTGAGTTGCTTTAACCTGCGCGCGGTCGATACCAGCTGCATCGATGACCGCAAGCACTTTTGAGTACTTCGCGTCCGCTACAGATTTCGCCGTTCTTAGATCAGCTTCCTGGGCACTAACACTGACGCGTAACAGCGCCTGATCTGGCTCGGCTTCAACTTCGCCAACACCCACTACTGCAATGTGATCTTGTTGAACTTGGGTTTCATGGGCGCACGCATTGAACGTCAGCATGCTGATAAGGAGTGCAAACAATAGAGCTTTCATAATCACCTCGGGTTCAGTGTCTTGGGATTATGCCTAAATGATTCCGAACCGTGACTGAATCAGCATTTAAATATCCTTAATTTTTTCGCCTATCTGATCGTTGTAGCGGCGGCGAAATTGAACGTAATCAACCCCCATCTTCAACACCACGATGAGGGCGAGCAGCCAAACCGGAGAACCCAACTTTTGCAATAAAAAGGCGCCGCCAATCAAACCTGCATGCATCACTATTATTTGCTGGTAGGGCCGCGTCATTAACTTTTGCGGATTACTATTAAAAACCTCTCCCTTGAGAAGGAAGTTTTCTATAAACGACACGAGTCGACTCAGGGCAAGCGCGCCCAATCCAAGCCAGATAGCCGGAGCCAGGGTTTGTAAAAAATGAACCAGTACAGCCACGCCCTCCAAAAACAACTCCACCAAACCATCGGCCTGCATCCCTAGCACCGCCGCTACCGACACTTCCTGATCTAAGAGCTGCGCAAGCACTGTGCCATGCACTGCGCAAAACGCACCGTAGTGCACCAGGAAAAACAGCACCAGAAAAACGCCCTTGGATTGTTTTTGAACTGCGCTCGCCCAAATCATTCTTACCACATTAAAAAAACCAATAATTAGGTTTTCAATCCAAAACAGCGCGAGCACCAACACGGTGTCCCATCCCCAAAAAATGACGCCAAACAGAGGAACCACGTTAGCCAGTAGCAGAATGACGGAGGAGATGCTCACGGTTTTTTTACCACCGCCTTCTTACCGTGCTCATCCACACAGACAAAAGTGATGTGGTTTTGAAAAACTTCTTCGGTCAACTCAGTATCGTAACGCGCTCGAAACACTTGTACCTGATAGGTGACAGAGGTTCGCCCGACACGTGTTTGAGTACAGCGAAAACTTAAAATTTGGCCTTGCCGAATTGGGTGACGAAACTCGACATTGTTTAAGCCAATGGTCACGAAATGTTGCTTTGGAAAATCCAAGCTCACATGAATGTAGGCAATCTCATCCACCCATTTAAGCAAGGTGCCGCCAAACAAACTGCCGTAGTCATTGAGGTCGGCGGGTAAAACTATTTTGTAGTGATCCATGAAAATTTGAGCGGTGATAATTTTTGTAACTGTAACCTGCCATCGCAGACATTTCTACTTTGCCTTTGGCAGCGCTATACTCAGGCAATACGTAGCCACAGAGCGCTGCCATGAAACAAACACCTAAAGACATTCGCCTGCACAGCAAATCGCGGGTTCTACAAGTTCAATATGAAGATGAGCAGTTTTATCTTCCTTGTGAATATTTACGAGTTCATTCTCCATCGGCTGAAGTGCAGGGCCATGGCCCAGGGCAAGAAGTACTGCAAACTGGCAAAGAAGAGGTGAACATTGTTGCCATTGAGCCTGTCGGAAACTATGCTGTGCGACTGATTTTTAGCGACTCACATAATTCCGGCATCTTTTCTTGGGATCTGCTTTATCGACTGGGGCACGAGCGACAGAAGATATGGCAAGCCTATCTTGAGAGGCTGTCAGCAGCCGGAGTAACGCGCACCGCACAAGAGAACGATAAGTATCTAAGTTAATGAGTACGTCTTCAGAAAAAACCCATTTCGGCTTCAAACAAGTTGATACCCATGAAAAACAGTCCCTCGTGGGCGATGTTTTTCGCAATGTTGCAGAAAATTATGACCTCATGAATGACGCAATGTCATTAGGGGTACATCGAGCATGGAAGTTGTTTGCATTTGCACAAAGCGGTGTTAAGGCTGGTCATCAAGTCCTTGATCTCGCTGCCGGCAGCGCTGACCTTGCTATTAAATTTGCTAAAAAAGTGGGTCCCGACGGACGCGTATTCGTTACGGATATTAACGCCGACATGTTGGAGCAAGGTCGCAGGCGTATAGCCGATGCCGGCTTGGCGGGTAACATTGAATTCTGTCTGGTTAATGCCGAGCAATTGCCATTTGAGAGCAACAGCTTCGATTGCATTACCATCAGTTTCGGCTTGAGAAATGTCACACATAAAGACCATGCTTTGGCTGAAATGCAGCGCTGCCTCAAGCCAGGTGGGCGCGCCTTAGTGTTGGAGTTTTCGCAACCCACCAATGAGGCATTTCGACGCGTCTACGATGCTTACTCTTTCAACGTGATACCGCGGCTAGGCGAGCTATTAGTGAAAGATCGAGATAGTTATCAATATCTAGTGGAGTCAATCCGCCAACACCCACCGCAAGAAGAATTGAAAGACATGATGGAAGAGGCTGGCTTCGATCGAGTTAGGTACCATAACTTGACGGGTGGCATCGTCGCTCTTCATATCGGGTTTAAGTACTAACTCTGTACGCCGATGTTATTGCCGCTGCTTGAGCTAGCCTGTAATCAGGCCTTGGAATACGATGCTGAGTCGCTG
>CALJJR010000007.1 GCA_937973905.1 uncultured Arenicella sp.
ATCAGAGATCAAAACGTCGAAGGTGATGGGAGTTTGAGTATCAATATCGAAACCGGCTGTTTCAAACAACCGCCACCCAAAACCCTATTCGCAAACATCTTTACGCAATTCGATCGCAAGCAAGGCTACGTGCATATGCAACGTAATCTAGACTTGATGCAAATCCGTGAAAAAGGCGATCAAGCCCTTTGGCAATCGTGCGATGCCAAGGTGGACTAAAAAGATACGGGATTAGCGTTATAAAAAATATTTGGCCAGCATGAATCTTTTTTGCGGGTGCACTCGTATAGGAAGTGTTTACAACCATTTTCTAACCTTTACAGGAGCACCCCAAATGCGAAGATTTGCCCAACTTGTTTTGATCGGCTTCGCCGTGACCACTTCGGTTGCGCTTGCCTCGAGTCATCGAGAAGCCCCCTTTATCACTAAATTCCCGCAGGTGGACGGCACTGACTTCTACATGTTCAGCAGCTATGAGCCTGGCCGTGAAGACTATGTCACCCTAATCGCCAATTACTTACCTGTTCAAGCGGCTTATGGCGGCCCTAATTATTTTGCTCTTGACCCGAATGCTTTGTACGAAATCCACATCGACAACGATGGTGATGCCAATGCCGATATTTCTTTCCAATTCGATTTCAATAATCGTACGCCACGGGGTGGCTTACCTGCGTTTGATGTAGGTGGTAAGCGCATTCCCTCAGTGTTACGTAATGTAGCGCCTATATCAGGTCCTGACAACGAGCCAGGTTTGAGCCAAATCGAAAACTATCGCCTAAGTATTGTGAAGGATTCTCGTACCCGTCGGATAAGAAATGCTGATAACAACTACGCCACGTTTAGAAAACCATTTGATTACTCTGGGACCAAAACCTACGGTGGTGAAGGAGGTTATGACGCTTACGCGCAGCAGTTTATTCACAACATCAACATTCCAAATTGCAGCAGCCCAGGCCGCGTCTTTGTTGGTCAACGTAACGAGGCATTCAAGATTTCGTTAGGTGAAGTATTCGACTTGGTAAATTTTGTCCCCATCGATGGTGATGTCGCGATTGGCGCACTTGGAACCTTTCCCGGTGGCGTAACACAAGACCCCGCCCGTAATACTTTGGCGGAGAACAACGTCACGTCGCTGGCACTGGAAATTCACAAGGACTGTTTAGGCGACGGCAGCAATGTGATTGGCGCCTGGACAACCTCCAGCTTGCGTCAAGTATCACTGCTCAACCAACGGCCAACCCTACGCAACCCAGAACGCGCCTTTGGTCGTTGGGTGCAAATGTCACGCTTGGGTATGCCATTAGTTAACGAATTGGTTATTCCTTTTAACCGGAAAGACCGCTTCAACAGCAGCGCGCCAGCTTCTGACCGACAGTTCGCACGCTTCGTTACCAACCCTGTACTACCAGAAATTCTCAACGCCTTATTTCTTGACCCCGTTAACGCAACACTGGGAACTCAGTTCGAGACTTTGGCGCCGACTAATTTCCCACGGCAAGACCTCGTGGCGGCATTTCTAACTGGCTTCCCTGGTGTTAACAGCTTTGAAAATGGCAAGGCATCAGAAATGCTGCGTTTAAATACGGCGATTCCGGCGACACCGCGGGCGCAACAAAGCACCCTAGGTTTGGCGGCTGGCGATTTGGCCGGCTTTCCGAATGGCCGAAGACCCGGTGACGACACTGTGGATATTGCCCTGCGTGTTGTGATGGGTGCGCTCTGCCATGATTTACCGTTGGGCGAAAACGGTAGTCCAGTGAATCTAGGCTTATGCGCCCCAGAAGATGCTGTGGTTGGTCAAGTACCTTTTACTGATGGTGCACCTTTGGCAGCGACAGAATTTAATAATTCGTTTCCATATTTACTCGCGCCCTATCCTGGTTCTCCAGTGGGGTCAGCCTTACCACAACCTACTGACTAGATACTAGCTTTTGAGTGGTCCGCTACACAGACATTGCGTCTCGGGTTGGGGTTGGTGTGTAGCGGTCACTCATATTTCTCAAAAGGTGAACATCATGAATTGGATTTCTCTTGGCAAGCGCTCGACGCTTGTTATCTTTTGCATGGCGTGGTCTATGAGTGCTTTGGCGCACGGCCTACATCAACATTCAAACCCTAAGCCTACACTGGGCGATCCGCAGGAGATCGACGCGCTGATTCAACGTTATTCTGCGACCGGCAATGACGCACTATTGGTCAAGGCCGCACAACAGCTGCGCCCTCTTCTCGCCGCTGACCCAGTTGCTGCGAATGATTGGCGGCGTGCCGCTTGGCTTGCTCAAGCGGAGCACAACTTTGATCAGTCCCTAAGCTATCTCAAGAAAGTGCTTGAAACACAGCCTCGTGATCAACAAGCTTGGTTGATGAAGGCCTCAATCGAGGCCGTTATTGGCGAACACGAGCGGTCTCGCAAATCGTGCTCGCGACTCGCAAAAATCGGTGCTGCTCTAACTGCGCTCGCCTGCAAAGCGAGCGTCGCAACCGAACCTAACGAAACTAGCCGCTTACTGCGAGGTTTAGAAGCGAGCACTGCCCTCTTCCACGACTCCGATTTGAGCCCTTGGGTTTATTCAGTAATGGCTGACCTTGCTGTGAAGACCAAGAAATGGGCGCAAGCGAATGAGTATTTCGCAACATCACTGCGGCTAAAAAACTCGGTTCAAGTTCGCAGTGCATTCGCTAATGCGCTGCTAGAGCAAGGCAAGTTCCATGAAGTTCGCGAATTAATTACCACCCTAGAAACGGCACCCGCGTTGGTAGTAGCAAGAATGAGGGCCCTACAAGGTCTAGGAGAAAATATAGACGAACTCGTCTTACAGTTTGATCGAGAGTTTAAGTCGTGGTTTGATAGCGAAGACTATGCCCACGCACGAGAAATGGCTATTTTCTACTTTGAGATAAAGGCTGACGTTCAAACTGCTTGCCAATTAGCGCAAGCTAACTTTCGCTACCAGCGCGAACCTGAGGACCTTGAATTGCTACAACGTTGTTCGTCATCAAGCCAGCAAAAAGACGCAGCATGAAGTCCACTCACGAACAAGACAAAGAACAGCAAACGTTAGCCGATTTAGTCGCACGTATGGCTCTGCGCGATCAACAAGCCTGTAAAACGTTTTATACCCTTACCGCCGACCGGGCTTATGGCATGGCTTTAAAAATGATGCAGGAGCCCGCACGAGCACAAGACGTGCTGCAAGATGTCTATATAAAGGCGTGGTCAAACGCGCCTCAGTATCGCCCCCATAAAGGCCAGGTTTTAAGCTGGCTTATGACGATTGTGCGTAATCGCTCCTTGGATGTTATTCGCGCAGAGCAACGTCGTTCACAAGTCATGGAAGAACACCAAGAACAAAGCCAGATTATGTCTTTTGAGCAGGTAAAAAATACTGAAGGGGGCCTAATGCTTTGTCTCGAGAAACTATCTAGCCCGCAGAGAAACAATATCATTGCCGCTTTTTATCATGGTTTCACCTATCAAGAGCTGGCGAAAAAAATAGGCCAACCCTTAGCCACAGTGAAAAGCCGTATTCGTCGCAGCCTGCTCAAACTTAAGGAGTGTTTGGAACATGAAGTATGAAAACCAAACACTAATCAGCCAACTAGCGGCGGAGTATGTGCTCGGAACATTGCACGGTAAGGCACGGCTGAGATTCGAGCGTCTTGCGCAGGAGAGAGCCGATGTTCAACAACAAATAGATCAATGGCGAGAGCATTTTTCCAGCCTTGATCATGCTGTACAACCCGCCTCACCGCCCGCGTCAGTATGGCGCGGCATCCAAAAACGGCTGCGCGCAGAACCACTCTACAGCGCTAACGCTATGCGCTTTTGGCAGGTCTTGAGTGGCTTCGCTAGCACTCTCGCTATAGCTTGTCTGGCATTTATCGCCGTTTCAGTTATACAGCCTCCTATACAGACCGACGAACGCATTGCCTTGATTGGTGAAAACGAAGCACCACTGTG
>CALJJR010000008.1 GCA_937973905.1 uncultured Arenicella sp.
AGCCCACGGTGGTCATTTTAGGCTCGCAGTATTGACCGGGGCGAACGCCTTCGAGACCGCAGGCGCGCCCAACCATTTTTTGCGCCAAGGTATAACCTTTGCTGCTCGCTTCAATTTCTTCAGGCTTGCGAAACACATCTGAAGGCTCAAGGCCTAGGGACTCTCGGGCTCGCGCCGTCAAACCACGCCCCACTATCAATGGAATGCGGCCGCCAGCTTGTACTTCGTCGAGCAAGACTTCTGTCTTCAATTCAAATTCAGAGATGACTTCATCGGTGCCATGGCGTTTAACTACGCCCTCATATGGGTAGACGTCAATCACATCGCCCATTTCCATTTTGGTGACGTCCATCTCAATTGGCAATGCGCCGGAATCTTCCATCGTGTTGTAAAAGATTGGCGCGATCTTATCGCCGAAGCAATAGCCGCCAGCACGCTTGTTTGGGATGTAGGGAATATCATCACCCATCGTCCATAACACTGAGTTGGTGGCTGATTTCCGTGATGAACCGGTACCAACAACATCGCCCACATAGGCGACCGGGTGGCCCAATTTCTTTAGCTCTTCAATCTTGCCGAGCGGATCGCCGTTTACATCCAAGCCATCTCGCGGCATTTTTAGCATGGCCAAGGCATGCAAGGGAATATCGGGGCGTGACCACGCATCCGGCGCAGGTGATAGATCATCAGTATTGGTCTCACCGGGCACCATAAATACAGTGACGGTGATTTTCTCGGCTACTTTGTTTTTACTCGTAAACCATTCAGCGTCTGCCCAAGATTGCACCACGCGCTTGGCGTGCTCATTGCCGGCATCGGCTTTTTCTTTGACGTCGAAGAATGCATCAAACATAAGCAAGGTATGCGAGAGAGACGTCGCTGCCTCATCCGCTAACTTGTCGTTGTCTAAGGCTTGGATGAGAGGCTCAATGTTGTAACCACCTAACATGGTGCCCAGAATTTCAGTCGCCCGTTCATCGTCAATTAGTGGTGACTCAGCTTCACCATTAATGATGGCCGCTAAAAAGCTCGCCTTAACATAAGCGGCTTGGTCAACCCCAGCTGGCACTCTATGGGTAAATAATTCGAGCAAGAACTCCTCTTCGCCCGCAGGAGGGTTTTTAAGCAATTCAATAACGCCGGCGGTTTGCTCAGCATCCAAAGGCTTGGGAACAATTCCCATTTCAGCACGTTCAGCGACGTGCGCGCGATACTCTTCTAACACGATGACTCCTCCTGGTTGTATACGTGAAGTATTCAGTGTTCTGGATTTCAGCAGACTTGTTTCCAGAAAAGGGGCTCGATTATACGACACCCGCTATTTTGGATGAAGTGATACAATGACAATCTCAAATATCATTGATGTAAATACTCCTTGAACGACATTCCGCTGGGATTTCTTTTCCTGGCGCTGGTACTGTTAATCGCTCTATCAGCGTTTTTCTCCTCTTCGGAAACAGCCATGATGGCTGTGAACCGCTACCGCATCCGCAGTCTGGCCGAGCAAGGCAACCGCACGGCACGGCTGATCCTGCAATTATTAGAAACCCCCGATAAGCTACTCGGCACCATTTTATTTGGCAATAATGTCGCCAATATCGCCGCCTCGACCTTGGCCACAGTCATTGGTTTACGAATGTTTGGTGAAGCCGGCTTGGCCTACGCACCGCTGGCATTGGTTTTTGTGGTGCTGGTATTCGCCGAAGTAGCGCCAAAAACACTGGCGGCCATTAGCCCCGAAAAAATCGCCTTTCCTGCGAGCTGGGTCTTGTCGTTTCTGCAGGTTGCGCTAGCGCCATTTGTTGGGCTGGTGAAGATTTTCTCCAACGGCGTGCTGCGCTTGTTTCGAGTCAAAGTGGTCGCCAAGAATGATGCGCTATCCACCGAGGAGCTACGTGCCGCGGTTCGGGAATCAGACGACATGTTAGACCTCTCACATAAAGAAATGTTGCTGCGCATTCTGGAGATGGAGCACATCACCGTGGAAGACGTGATGGTACCGCGCGCCAATATCGAAGCCGTGGATTTAGAAGACGACTGGGATGAGATCGTCGAACAGCTAGCGACCTCGCATCACACTCGTGTGCCCGTGTTTAAAGGCACCTTGGATGACTTTGTTGGCATTATACATATTCGCAAAGTGTTTTACCTCGCCCAGATGGGTCGCCTAGACAAAGAGCAAATGGTGGCGTTGATTCGGGAACCATTTTTTATCCCCGAGAACACATCGATCACTCACGCGCTGACTAACTTGCAAGAGAAGCGCCGCCGCTTTGGCATTGTGGTTGACGAATATGGCGACATCAAAGGCCTAGTCACCCTGGAGCAAATCCTTGAAGAAGTAGTTGGTAAGTTCACAACCATCGTGCCAGGGATGGAAGAAGAAATTCGACCTGAGCCTGATGGCTCTTATTTGGTGCGCGGAAATACTTACTTGCGAGACATTAACCGACGCCTAAACTGGCAGCTGCCAACGGATGATGCCAAAACGATTAACGGCTTGATTACCGAGTATCTGGAAGACATCCCACAGTCGAATACCTGTTTTCGAATTGACAATTACATGATTGAAATTGTGCAAACCAGAGAATCCGCCGTACATATCGCGCGATTACAGGAATTACCAATTAGCAACTAGACTAAAGCGCCGCAGGCAGCGATAATCAGCCTCGTCTAATGCCTTAGATTCCGTTTGTATGTCATTTTTTTTATGATATATTCCGTGAAATAACAATTACATACCACCACTACTGAATCCATCTTATGAAAAATCTACTGTTTGTATTGTCGATTGCAATGCTGGCTGCTGGCTGCAGTAGTGGCACGACGGTGGCTGATCTTCCGTCCAATGTGACGAACAGCTTTCGTGGCAC
>CALJJR010000009.1 GCA_937973905.1 uncultured Arenicella sp.
AGAATGCACCGGTACTGAGTCAGACTGATCTGCAAGCAAAGCAACTCGAATATCAAAGCAAACGCCGGGAGTTACAGTTGCTGGCTGAAGATACAGAGCGTGTTTTCAATGTCAGACGCAATGAAGTTGCTCGTCAGATTCAAGGGATGGTAGAAGAAGAAGTGCTGAAAGTGGCTAAGGAGGAACAGTTTGATTTGATTCTTCGTAGTGGCGTATTGTACGCAAGCCCTAAAGTTGATATCACGCAAAAAATTCTCAAGCGTTTGTCAGAAAAGTAGACACTTTAATTCCGAGGAACGACACACATTAAGGGTTTGCAGTGAACACCATTGATATACACGAAATAAAGAACTACCTGCCACACAGGTATCCTTTTTTGTTGTTGGATCGAGTTCTTGATTTTACCGTTGGTGAGAAGCTCACTGCGTTGAAGAATGTCACATACAACGAGCCATTTTTTAACGGTCACTTTCCCAATCGCCCGGTGATGCCAGGCGTGCTTATTGTTGAAGCGATGGCGCAAGCCAGTGCCATTTTCGCGAGCCAAGAACGTGATGATATCGACCTCGAAAATCGCATTTACTATTTTACTGGTATCGACAAGGCACGCTTTAAGCGGCCTGTTGAACCAGGCGATCAACTCATCTTCGAAGTTGAATTGGTGCGTAAAATTCGCAATATGTGGAAGTGTCGAGGCGAAGCCCGTGTCGATGGTGAGTTAGCAGCTAGCGCCGAATTGATGTTCACCTTTAAGGACCTTTGAGAAAGCGATTATGACGGCTTCTGCCATTCACCCAACCGCGGTAATCTATCCTGGTGCTGAGTTAGGCGACGAAGTAGAAATCGGTCCATACGCAGTAATTGGCCCTAATGTGAAAATGGGTAACGGCAATAAAGTTGCTGCTCATGTGGTTATAGAAGGCCACACCACTATAGGGGACAATAATCAATTCTTTGCGTTCACCGCGATTGGTGGAGAGCCCCAGTCTATTTCCTATAAAGGCGAGCCCACCGAAACACGTATTGGTAACAATAACGTGTTTCGTGAAAACATCACTGTAAATCGTGGAACGATGGATGATGAGGGCATCACCAGCATTGGTGATAACAATTTATTTATGGCCTATGTGCACATTGCTCACGATTGTAGGCTCGGTTCAGAGCTCCTATTTTCAAACAATGCTAGTTTAGCTGGTCATGTAAAGGTTGCCGATTACGTTGTACTCGCTGGCTACACCTTGGTGCACCAGCTTTGCACAATTGGGGAGCATAGTTTTTGCGGAGTCAGTACGTTTTGCATTCAGGATATCCCTCCGTATATGCTGGTGGCAGGCAACAAGGCGATCACCCACGGAATCAATATTAGAGGCTTGCGTAGGCGTGGCTTTAACAAGGATGAAATTGCCGAGCTAAAACGAGCATATAAGGTTATCTATCGCTCGGGTCATACCGTTCAAGCGGCACTCACGGAGCTTGATTCTAGGGAATGGGAAACACCTCATATCAAATCATTGTCTGATTTTATTCGTAATTCTAAACGCGGCGTTATTCGCTAAGCTCAGCGCTGGGCATCCCGGAACACACCGTCGTGTCTGAGGCTAAGTTTAAAGTCGGAATCGTTGCTGGTGAAAAATCTGGAGATTATCTAGCGGCGCAATTGATGCGTGCAATAAAACGCCAGCGTCCGAATGCTGAATTTGTGGGCCTGTGTGGCCCCCAAATGCTAGCAGAAGGTGCGACGACGCTAGCCGACATGGATAAGATCAGCATCTTCGGCTTGGAGGGTTTGCTGGGGAGCGTTCGTGAGATTCTGTCGATCCGCAAAACCTTGTTCCAGTACTTTGCAAACGATCCTCCAAATGTTTTTATCGGCGTGGACGTACCAGATTTTAATCTGCGTTTGGAAACCAAACTCAAGGAACTTGGTATTCCAGTTGTACATTATGTCAGTCCAACGGTTTGGGCGTGGCGTGGCGGACGTATTAAAAAAATCGCGCGAGCGATAAATCACATGCTGGTGCTGTTTCCGTTTGAAGCTGAGTACTATCAAGAAAGGGGCGTGCCGGTGACCTTCGTCGGTCACCCCTTGGCCCACGACGTATTGCATTGGCAGTCACCTCCAGAGTTGCGCTCTCAACTACTGGATGGCGCTGAGCGGCTAGTCGCTTTACTCCCAGGTAGTCGTATGAGTGAGGTAACGCGGCTGGCACCAGAAATGTTCGAAGCAGTCTCGATAATGAGCAAGAGCCGGCCTGCAATCCGGTTTGCGATACCGGCAGCAAATGGCAAGCTGCATACCTGGCTTACAAAGGAAATAAGGGAAGCTAATTTACCGATAACGGTAATATCTGGGCAGTCTCGAGAGCTTTTGTCAGTGTGTGATGTGGTGGCGTTGGCGTCGGGGACAGCGGCACTGGAGGCCGCCATGTTCGCGAAACCAATGGTCGTTATGTATAAGGTGGCGTGGTTTTCTGCGCTGGTATTTGGCCATACAATTACCGTCGAACATTTTTCTATGCCTAATCATTTAACCGAGCAACCCGTGGTGCCAGAGCTAATTCAAGGTCAGGCTACAGCCGCAAACCTTGTGCATGAGTTGGAAAGGCTTTTGGATGACTCAACGCACTTTATGAATATGCAAAACGCGTTGCGCAAAATAGCCCCCATGCTGGCGCAGAAAACCGGTGAACTGGCGGCTAACGCGATCTTTGAACTTAGTTCATCTGCAACAACGGATTTGCCCAATTGAACCTCATAGCAGGGGTTGACGAGGTTGGTCGCGGGCCGCTGGCGGGGCCTGTTGTTACGGCTGCAGTGGTCCTGCCCTCAAGTTTTAACCTGCCGGGACTCACGGACTCTAAAAAACTGTCTAAAGCGCGCAGAATAGCCTTGGATGCGCTGATAAAAGAGCAAGCGCTTTGTTATGCATTTGGTGAAGCGAGCTGCGCCGAAATTGATGCGCTGAATATTCTGCAGGCCACCATGCTCGCTATGCGAAGGGCGGTGCTTGCGCTCGAGGTTCAGCCGCATGCAGTGAAGGTTGATGGAAATCGAGTTCCTGACTTGCCTATGCAGGCTGCTGCTATTGTTGGCGGCGATGGCAAAGTCGCAGAAATATCTGCAGCATCGATCATCGCTAAGGTGGCACGGGATACCTATATGGCGGAATTGTCGGCGTCATTTCCGGCCTACGGGTGGGAACAGAACAGTGGTTATCCGACCCGTCAACATCTAGCTGCCTTGTCCGAATTTGGCGTGACCGAACATCACCGAAAGAGTTTTGCACCTGTCGCAAAATTATTGTAATTTCCGGTCGAGTTACAAGCTAACATAGCAGGCCGAAATCGACGGCCAATCTCGTTTCTAATGACTGATACTTCCTACAACACCATCCAACTTGATTATCAAGACCGGGTGGCAATATTACGTTTGAACCGACCCGAAAATGCGAATGGGCTAAATGGTCAAATGGCCTGCGAACTCGCGCATGCATCCCGACTACTCAGTCAAGATTCGCAGGTTAAAGTGTTAATGCTGACAGGGAATGGCAATTTTTTCTGCGCCGGTGGAGATATCAAAGCAATGTCTGAGTTCGGGGAAGATGTAGCCATGGGCTTGAAGGGAATTGCAGATGATCTACATCAAACGATCTCAAATCTGTCTCGAATGGCGGCGCCACTCATCGTTGCGGTTAACGGAACTGCCGCTGGAGCGGGTATGAGCTTGGCTGCGATCGGTGATTTGGTGCTGGCTAGCGAAACGGCCAAGTTTACTATGGCTTACAGCAAGATTGGTTTGAGCCCAGATGGCAGTTCTTCTTACTTTTTGCCTCGTTTGATCGGCCTGCGTAAAACCCAGGAGTTAATGTTTACCAATAGAGTGCTAAGCGCGGAGGAGGCTTTGGATTGGGGGCTCATTAATCAAGTTGTGGCGCAAGATCAGTTGCTAAATGAGGCCAATAAACTGGCTCAGAAATTGGCCACGGGCTCACTGAATTCAAATGCAGCCATCAAGGCCTTATTAGTACACAGTTATTCGAACCAATTGGAAGCTCAAATGGAATTAGAAAGCCGCTCCATTGCAGCATGCTCTGCCGCCGCCGATGGGGTGGAAGGAGTAAGTGCATTTCTCGAGAAACGATCTCCTGAGTTTGATTGATGATCGGTTTATTTCGCTAATCTTGGTTCCGGCTACTTAGACGCAATGACAACATCCTTCGTCCATCTACATTTGCACACCGAGTACTCGTTGGTGAATGGGATGGTGCGTATTCCGCAGTTAGTGGATCAAACTCTGCAGCACCAGATGCCTGCGGTTGCGATTACCGATATGGGGAACCTTTATGGCACGGTCAAGTTCTTTACTAAGTGCATGGCCCAAGGCATCAAACCTATTATTGGTGCGGAAGTTTACCTAGACAACCCCGATGCAGTGACACAGCCTTTTGTGTTATCACTGTTGGTACAAAATGAAATTGGGTATAAAAACCTCTCACGCTTGCTCACGCGAGGTTTTCGCGAGGGACAACTGCAAGGCCGCCCAGTTCTTGATCGCGCATGGTTAGAGGGTAGTACGGAGGGGTTAATTGCGCTCTCTGGAGGGCAGCGTGGTGATATTGGCGCAGCAATACTGGCGGGGAGAAGTAAATTTGCTCCCAAACTATTGCAGCGCTATCAAGCCTTATTTGGAGACCGGTTCTACCTTGAAGTACAGCGAGTCGGTCGCGACTATGAAGAGGAATACATCTCTGGTGTGGCCCAGCTCGCCGCAGCTACTGGTACACCACTGGTGGCCACCAATGATGTTCACTTTATGCGTGAACAGGACTACGAGGCTCACGAAGTTAGAGTGTGTATTGCCGAAGGCCGAGTGCTCAATGATCCACGACGAGTTAAGCATCACACTCGGCAGCAGTATTTTAAGAGTGCTGCGGAAATGGAAGCTCTGTTTGCGGATCTACCCAGCGCAATTGCGAATACCTTGGTTATCGCCCAGCGCTGTAATTTTGCTCTGCACATGGGTGAGTACTTTTTGCCTGACTTTCCGGTTCCAGAGGGAGAAACGATAGAGTCTTTTCTAGAACGAGAATCGTTGGCCGGGCTTGAGCAGGTTTTACGGCGCCGGTTTCCTGATGGTCCCAGCGAAGCTGATTTGCAGGAATACCACGAGCGGATGTCCTTTGAACTCGGGATTATTAACCAAATGGGGTTTCCTGGTTATTTCCTAATCGTTGCAGATTTTATCCAATGGGCGAAAGAAAATGATGTGCCAGTTGGGCCGGGACGGGGTTCCGGAGCCGGCTCTATTGTGGCCTATGCGCTGAAGATCACTGACTTAGACCCGATTGAGCATGGCTTGTTATTTGAGCGATTTTTGAACCCAGAACGGGTTTCAATGCCCGACTTCGACGTCGACTTTTGCATTGACGGTCGAGAACGCGTTATCGACTATGTTGCGCACAAGTATGGCCGCGACAAGGTTTCGCAAATCATCACCTACGGCACGATGGCGGCCAAGGGTGTGGTTCGTGACGTTGGTCGCGTGTTGGGGATGAGTTACGGTCACGTAGACGGCATTGCTAAGTTAATTCCTTTCGATCTTGGTATGACCTTGTCTAAAGCTCTGGATAAAGAACCCGAACTGCAAGAGCGTTATGACAATGAAGAGGAGATTACCGCACTGATCGACATGGCTCTAAAATTGGAGGGTTTGTCGAGGAATGTAGGCAAGCACGCCGGCGGCGTGGTTATTGCACCGACCGATCTTACTGACTTCACGCCACTGTATTGCGAACATGGAAGCGAGCAAATTGTTGCCCAGTACGACAAAGATGACCTCGAGACCATCGGGCTCGTTAAGTTCGACTTCTTAGGCTTAAAAACACTGACCATTATCGATTGGGCAGTGAAGGCCATCAACGCAGATCCGCGGCGATCAGAACAGGCGCCAATCGACATTGCTAAGTTGGAGCTGGATGATAAACCCACTTACGAGCTTCTAAAATCAGCGCAAACGACCGCAATATTTCAGTTGGAATCCTCAGGGATGCGGGAGTTAATAAAGAATCTAAAGCCGGACAATTTTAATGACATTGTGGCATTGGTGGCATTGTATCGACCTGGTCCCTTGGGTGCTGGGATGGAGAAGGTCTACTGCGATCGAAAGCACGGTAAACAAGCGACGACCTATCCCCATGCGATGTTGGAACCCATTCTTGATAGCACCTACGGGGTCATTCTCTATCAAGAGCAGGTGATGGAAATTGCCCGCGTAATGGCCGGTTACTCGCTCGGCGGCGCCGACATGTTGCGGCGTGCAATGGGCAAAAAGAAAGTCGAAGAGATGGCTCGACAACGAGAGGTGTTTGAGCAGGGAGCCTCAGAGCGAGACGTGGAAGCTAAGATAGCGCGCGATGTGTTCGACTTGATGGAGTATTTTGCTGAATACGGCTTCAACAAATCACACTCTGCAGCATATGCGCTGGTCGCCTATCAAACCGCATGGTTGAAAGCACATTTTCCGGCGCACTTTATGGCGGCCTGTATGTCGGCCGATATGGAAAACACCGATAAAGTGGTGATTCTTCTCAATGAAGCCACTGAGTTGGGCTTGGTAGTACAAAACCCCAACATCAATCTCTGCGAATATCGTTTCCGTGCCCATGATGACAATAATATCGTCTACGGCCTTGGTGCTATTAAGGGTATCGGTAGGCCGGTAATCGAGAGCATTTTGGAAGCCCGCGATTTGGGCAATCCCTTTCAAGATTTGTACGATCTTTGCGCACGAGTGGATACCAAAAAAGTGAATCGGCGTGCGCTCGAGGCCTTAGTGCGTTCTGGTGCACTTGATGTGTTGGGAACTCACAGAGCCAGCTTGATCGCCAGTATTGACCTGGCACTCGATGCAGCACAACAGCAACATCGCAGCGCAGCTGCGGGGCAAAATGATTTCTTTGGCATTGCGGCCCCAGAAGAGACTGTTAAGACCTATCAAAATGTTGAACCGTGGAAACAAGAAGATTTACTTGCCGCTGAAAAAGAAACTCTTGGACTGTACCTTAGCGGTCATCCCATTGACATGTATATTGAAGAGCTCGATCAATTTACATCCTGTCGTTTGGTCGCGGTCGACGTAGGGCAGGGTAAAGGCAAAAAAGCCGTTACGCTCGCAGGTTTGGTTGTTGGTGTTCGTACAATGAACACGAAGTCTGGATCGCGTATGGCCTTCTTGACCCTAGATGATAAAACCGCGCGCATTGAGATTGGTGTTTATGGTGAGCTCTACGATCAACGCAGAGATGTGATCCACAAAGACAAGGTTTTGGTGGTTAAAGGCAAAGCAAGCCACGACCATTTCTCAGGTGGAATTCGTTTGTCTGCCGATGAGCTGTTCGATATTGAACAAGCGCGCAGCAATCTTGCCCGACATTTACGCGTTCGCTTGGATGCTCAACAGTTGGATGCGGGTCTGGTGCAAAACCTCAGATCTGTTTTGGAACCCAGCGACGAGGGTCAATGTGGTGTTGATTTTGAATATCGATCCGAAAACGGTATTTGTCAATTAGAGATGGCGCAGGAATGGCGTATCCGCCCAACAAAAATCATGGTAGAACAACTCGCTACTTTAATTGGCCCGAGCAACATCAAATTAATCTATTAAGCGCTCGATTTTCGTTGCGATTTACATGAGATATCGCAAGCGTCTAGTTAGGTAAGTGCGCCAAGTCGTTGGCCTTTAAAGGATTTATCGAAAGTGCTATACTATTAATCAATGGCTGAAGGTATAGCCTTAGGTTGGGAAGTAAAGTTTAAGATGATTTGCATAGACGTGGTTTTTCTCGTTAAGTCATTGAATTTAATAAAGTAATTTCTTGCTGCGAACAGAATGCTAAAAACATCGTGCAGTTAAGTGATCTTCCAGCATAAGCGGCTTCAGCGTGTTTTGGTTACACGGGGTGGTCCGCTTGTATATCGAACGCAATTTTTGCATTGGCTAAATCTAACCCGTAAACATGAGATCGGTGTTTGATTAAAAGTCAGATGACAAAAAATGTTGGCTCGAGAGTGGTGTTGCCTCACAACGCAGGCAGAAATGACACCATGTCCTCACAGCTAGCAGCCACTTTAGATCCGGTATTCGATATCCTGGCCGGTCGGCCTAATGCACGCGTATTTTTAGCTCTCAGTGGCGGTGTAGATTCCGTCACGCTGCTGCATTTGCTTGCCATCGCCAGACAAAGCCAAGATTTTGAACTTGTTGCTCTGCATGTTGATCACGGCTTGCAGCCTCAATCAACCGCGTGGGAGCAGCATTGTCACTCTTTATGTGAAGAGCTTGATGTCGATTATCTGAGCACTCGTCTTGATCTCGCATCCTCTTCTGAAGCTGTCGCTCGCACCGGGCGTTATGAGTGGTTTAGAAAACACGTTCGCTACGGCGATCTGCTGTTAACCGCACACCATCAACAAGACCGCGCAGAAACAGTGCTGTTCAATTTATTAAGAGGTAGTGGCAGCGCTGGGCTGTCCAGCCTACGTTTTGAACGACCTTTTTATGGCGCGCGTTTACTGCGCCCGCTCTTGCATTCAACCAAGGCTGATATTCTCGGATATGCGAAACTAAATCATTTGCGCTGGGTAGAAGACCCCAGCAATCAAGATGATAGGTATGCACGCAATCACATCCGCCAGCAACTGATTCCCGCGCTTGAGGGGTTCAGAGTAGATGCGGTTAGGAACATTGCCAGAGCGGCAGGTAATCTCGAACAGGAAAATAGTCTGCTGCGCGAAATTGCGATTGCAGATTTAGCTGAGGTGCGTGAGCGACCACGCCATGCAGTCGATCGCTCTCATGCCCTATGCGTTGAAGATATTGCGCATCTCTCGCCAGCCCGGCAAGCAAACTTGGTGCGATTTTGGCTAGGTAGCCTACATCTGCATTTGCCGAGCAAAGCACTCATGGCGCAGTTGTTAAGCGCCATCGCTACACCACCTGCGAGCACTGCCGTTTTACAAGAAGAGGGCTGTCAGTTCCGCTTTTATCGCGGTTATCTGTATGTCATGCCGGCGGCAGAAGAAGCGCCGGTGTTTCAAGCTGTCGAGTGGCAGAACCTTGAGCAACCGCTAGATCTTTTCCAAAGACAGGTGCGGGTTGATGCTACTCAGAAGCTGCGTCGACTGTATCAGTCGTGCACCCAAGGTAGCTTGCGTTTGCAGTCCAGAGAACTACTAAATAATCCACAGGCCTTGCAAGGTCATTCGCTTAATTTGAAAAAATGGCTGCAAGAGTCTGGCGTGCCGCCTTGGCGTCGGCAAAGCTTGCCGATTCTCACCTTACGACAAGAGCAGCGCGATGTGGTCTTGGCTGCGGTAGATAGAGATATAGAATCGGAATGGGTTGAGCTGCAACAAGATGTTGCATAATCAATTTATTTGCAAAGGATTGCATCGTTTGCTCATAAACGGATTGTTCATTCCTAAACGCTCTTGTATCATGTAGAACCTTCTGGAACGCTGCGCTAGGGCACTCCTTAGACGTTCCACATTGCTGTCTTTTTATTTCATTGTAATTAGTAAACTACTGTTTTTTCAGTCTTCGTCGGTTTGGAGACTGGGCGTTTTTTAATGCGTGACAATGATAGTAATGTGGATCAACTTTCTTCCCTAACGCATTGATATTCATCTATAAGATTTATTTTTTGTGGACCGTGGAAGGGTTATGACAAAATATGTATTCATCACCGGTGGTGTAGTTTCTTCGCTGGGAAAAGGCATTGCTGCCGCATCGCTTGCCACTTTGCTTGAGTCTCGCGGCCTCAAGGTTACGTTGATGAAGTTGGATCCTTACATTAATGTGGATCCAGGTACGATGAGCCCGTTTCAACATGGAGAAGTATTCGTCACAGAAGATGGCGCGGAAACCGACCTTGACCTCGGTCACTACGAGCGATTTATTCGTACTACGCTCTCGCAAAAAAATAATTTCACCACTGGGCGCATCTATGAGCGGGTGCTTAGAAAGGAACGCCGAGGGGATTATCTCGGTGGAACAGTTCAGGTTATCCCGCATATCACGAATGAGATGAAGGACGCCATCGAAGCCGGTGCGGCTGGCGCGGATGTCGCTCTAGTGGAAATTGGTGGTACGGTCGGTGATATCGAATCTTTGCCGTTTATGGAGGCGATCCGGCAAATGCGCATCGAGAAAGGTTTCGAAAATGTGATGTTTATCCATTTGACCTTGGTTCCCTATATCGCGGTGGCGGGTGAGATTAAAACCAAGCCGACTCAGCATTCCGTCAAAGAACTCAGAAGTATTGGTATCCAGCCTGACATCTTATTATGTCGAGTCAGCGATCCGCTGCCGGATGACGCGCGCAAGAAGATTGCACTTTTTACTAACGTCGCAGAAGACGCGGTGATTTCTGGTGTTGACGTAGAAAACATTTATCAAATCCCACTCTTATACAGTGACCAAAAGGTTGATGAATTAGTGGTGAAGCATTTGCGTATTGATTGTCCGCCTGCCGACTTGTCTGAATGGGAGCGTGTGGTGGAGCGTAAGGCGAACCCTGATGGCGAAGTAACGATCGCCTTAGTCGGCAAGTATACTGGCCTCACTGAGTCTTATAAATCACTCTCGGAAGCCCTGATTCACGCCGGGATTCATACTCTAACCCGCGTTAATATTAACTATATTGATGCCGAGAGTATTGAAGAGCAGGGCACCGATTGTCTGCGAGGCAGTGACGCGATTTTGGTACCTGGCGGGTTTGGTGATCGAGGTATCGAAGGCAAGGTACAAGCAGCCCAGTTTGCACGTGAAAACAAGGTTCCTTACTTGGGGATTTGTCTGGGCATGCAAGTTGCAGTAATCGACTTTGCGCGGAATATTGCCGGCATGGCAGGTGCCAATAGTACTGAGTTTGATCAGTCATCAAGCTTTCCTGTTATTGCATTAATTACCGAATGGACTAACAAAGACGGCAGCGTTGAACAGCGAGATGAAAACTCTGATCTAGGCGGAACCATGCGACTGGGCGGGCAAAAATGCTATCTTGGTGATGGAACCCGAGCGCGACAAATTTATGCTGCAGATTCGATTATCGAGCGCCATCGTCACCGCTATGAGTTCAATAATAATTTGCGCAATGATTTACGCGAAGCGGGTCTAGTAGTCGCGGGTGTATCTGACGATGATCTCGTTGAAATTGTCGAACTCGAAGATCATCCTTGGTTTGTTGGTGTGCAATTTCATCCGGAATTTACGTCGAGTCCGCGCGACGGCCATCCGCTGTTTACATCCTACATTGAGGCTGCGACCAAGCATCGAGATCAAATGGCAGGGCAGAGTGGCAGATATGGTGAAGAGAAACTAGAGGTGGTTTCTTCATGAAGATTGCAGGGTTTGAGGTTGGACTTAGCCGGCCATTCTTTTTGATCACCGGACCATGCGTGATTGAATCGCGCGAATTCGCTCTGGAAACGGCCAAGATGATCGCTGATGTCGCCGGTGAACTAGGCATCAATACTCTCTACAAATCGTCTTTTGACAAGGCCAATAGGACCTCGGGACAATCTTTTCGAGGCCCTGGCATCGAAGAAGGCTTAGAGATTTTGGCCGAGGTTCGAGAAACCGTTGGCTTGCCAGTACTGACCGATGTCCATACTCCCGCGCAGATTGAGCTCGCAGCCAAATATGTCGATATGTTGCAGACACCGGCATTTCTTTGTCGGCAGACCGATCTAATTGAGGCTGCGGGCGCTTGCGGAATTCCTGTAAACATCAAGAAGGGTCAATTTTTATCCCCCCCTGAAATGGTCAATGTCACTCGTAAAGCTGAGGCCGCAGGTGGTCGCGATCGCATCACTGTCTGTGAGCGCGGCGCCAGTTTTGGCTACAACAACTTGGTTGTTGATATGCGTGGATTAGCGCAAATGAGAGAGACAGGTTGCCCAGTGGTTTTTGATGCTACTCATTCGGTCCAGTTGCCTGGAGGTAAGGGAGATCGCTCTGGTGGACAACGCGAGTTTGTGCCGGTATTGGCGCGTGCTGCAGTTGCCGCGGGTGTGTCTGGTTTGTTCATGGAAACGCATCCGGATCCTGCTAATGCCAAAAGTGACGGGCCGAACGCATGGCCAACACAGCAATTAAAGTCATTGCTAATTACCCTGCAAGCGATTGACCAAGCCGTGAAAGAGGGTGGTTTTACCGATTCTGAAAGCCGTTAGGCGAACATTTTTATTTTTGGAGAATTGATCATGTCATCAATTAAGAGCATTCGTGCGCGTGAAATACTCGATTCGCGTGGAAACCCAACCGTCGAAGCTGATGTGGTGCTATCTGATGGTAGTCACGGGCGCGGTGTAGCTCCTTCTGGCGCGTCCACCGGCACACTAGAAGCGCTTGAGCTTCGGGACGGCGATAGGTCGCGATACTTAGGTAAGGGCGTGAGCCAAGCCGTTGAGAACGTGAATAAAGAATTGGCATCATTGTTGGCTGGCTCTGATGCCCTTGATCAACGCGGTATTGATCAACAAATGATTGATTGCGACGGCAGCGAGAATAAGTCGCGCCTGGGCGCTAATGCGATCTTGGCGGTTTCTTTGGGTGTATCGAAAGCCGCCGCGAGCAGTCGAAACCTGCCTCTTTATCGTCACTACGCCGAGTTGTTTGGTAATACCGAGCTGCTAATGCCGGTACCGCAGATGAATATCATCAACGGCGGAGAGCACGCTGATAACTCGATAGATTTTCAAGAATTTATGATTCTTCCTGTTGGATTGCCGGATTTTTCGTCAGCCTTGAGAGCAGGTACTGAGGTTTTTCACAGTTTGAAAAAAGTATTGCATGCTCAAGGCTTGAACACCGCTGTGGGCGATGAAGGCGGCTTCGCACCAAACCTTGACTCTAATGAAGCCGCGGTAAAAATCCTAATGGAGGCAATCGATAAAGCTGGTTACAGTGCCGGAGAAGACATTCTTCTTGGTTTGGATGTGGCTTCCACCGAGTTTTTCTCACAAGGACAATATACTTTAGGTGCTGAAGATAAATCATTGAATTCAAAAGAATTTGTTGATTATCTTGAAGGCTGGGTTCGACAATACCCGATCATCAGTATTGAAGATGGCATGGCGGAAGACGATTGGGATGGGTGGGCAGATTTGACCCAAAGAGTAGGTGGGGCGGTTCAACTTACCGGCGACGATTTGTTTGTTACCAACACCAAAATATTACAACGTGGTATCGATCTTGGAGTTGGCAATTCAATCTTGATCAAATTCAATCAAATCGGCTCACTCACAGAGACTTTCGATGCCATTCAGATGGCTCATGATGCCGGATACCGTGCCACAATTTCGCACCGTTCGGGAGAGACTGAAGATACTACGATAGCCGACTTGGCGGTGGCTACGGGGGCTGGGCAGATTAAAACCGGATCGCTCTGCCGTTCAGATCGTGTTGCCAAATACAACCAGCTATTGAGAATTGAAGAAGAACTGGGTTCTGCAGCGATTTATCCTGGTCTAAGCGCCCTCCAATAAAGCGCTTAGCCGAGATGAATCTTACTTATGGAGATTATGGAGAGCCGCGCGAATCAGTTCAGCATCAGCGGCTATTTCATCGCTATCACCCTGCGCTGCCGCATGGCCTTTGGCACCAAGTAATGACCCCGGCACAATATGAAAATGAATGTGCGGTACGGTTTGTCCTGCCGCCGCACCATTTAACTGAAATATAGTTATTCCGTCGGCGCTGAATGCTTGCTTTACAGCCGAAGCGATCATCTGCACTTTTACGATTAAATCTGCTGCAGCTACATTCGACAGTTCATGCAAGTCTACCGCAGCTTCCTTCGGGATGACTAAAGTGTGCCCTTTTGCCTGCGGCATCATATCCATAAAAGCCAGTGTTGTATCGTCTTCGTAGACGCGCATACTAGGTAATTCGTCACGCAGGATCTTGGCGAAAATATTGTCTGGATCATAGGCCATTGTTGGGTCCTTGAAGATGGTTGTTTGGCAACGAGAATGCTATCAATCTGCAGACTATAAGGCGATAATCAAACTCCCTCAAGAGAGCATCACAAAAGAATGTCTGACGAGCAAGAATATAGATCGCTAAGAGATGCTTTCGGGCAATTCGCCACTGGGATAACGATCGTGACCGCATTGGGCAAACAACGCCAGCCGATCGGTCTAACTGCGAATAGCTTCGCTTCGGTTTCCTTGGAGCCGGCCTTGGTATCTTGGTGTGTCGATAAGAGCTCTACGCGGTTTGAGGAGTTCGTGAGCGCGCAGGACTATTCAATTAGTGTCCTTTCTGAGACTCAAACAGAGTTGTCGAACTTGTTCGCCCAACGCAGCTGGGATGACACCGTTTTTGCAGACGTAGGGTGGAACGCAGATGAACGAGGCATTCCGCAATTAGACGGTGTTAGTGCGCGTTTTCATTGCCGTCAGACCGCTAAGGTCGAAGCTGGGGACCATATAATTCTAATCGGTGAAGTCACCCAATTCGAAGATCAACCGCAGCCACCTTTGGTGTTCTTTCAAGGCGATTATCGAGCTTTAAAGTAAACCATCAAACAAATGGAGCCGCACTCCTTGGTTTCGGCTTTCAAGATCGGTGAGGCAGCGCTGTTCACCGATCTTGGTCAAGCAAAGAATGTCTTTCGGCTACAATACGCGCCTAAAACAGCCGTCTACAACAGCCGTCTACAAGAGCTTAGCCTTGTAACCCAAACCGATTTCTTGCTGGCCTTGGACAATCTTTCCTGAAGAGAATTTTTCGTTGCTTGAAACGATTTCAATCTCGGCGATCTCGTTGCCCGCAACTGGGCCAATTTCAACAGCGCCATTGTTTGGCGCTGCGACTGGTGAGAACACCTTTAATTTATCGCCTTGGCCCAGATATCCTTGGCCGTAGTTAATAATGACAAGGCCATCTTCAGTTTGATTCATAACTCGCATGGGGAACACACTCGCAACAGTTTCAGAAACAACGGCCGACGCGATTGCGGCAACCGAAGCGGCTCTATCCGCGCCCGTTTCAGACAGATCGACATTGCTGGAGACAACATGATCGCTGAGTGAGTGAGACGTTGAGACCAATTTTAGTTCAACCTCGGCTTGTTCGCTCTGCGGATCGTAATCAACAACCTTGGTGCGCAATACATAGTCGATTGATGGAGTGTCATAGAGAATCTCGGCATTCGCAGGATCAGTAACCGATTCGACGCTGAGGCCGTGCTCAGCGAGGGCTTCTGTTGCTTGCAAATAAGTCAGCACCTTGAATTTTCTAGTGGCACTGAGATCGTTGCGAATTTTCTTAGCGATTGCGCCTGCTAGTTCGCCGGCGCGTTCTGGCGAACTGGGTTCGCTATTCGAGGAGCCGAACTGGATTGTATCGAGTCCGATAGTTGCAACCGTCTGCGCGTTCACAGATAGGCAAAATGTAGACAGCGAAATTGTCGCCCAGATAAAGAGTGTTTTCATAATAGTTTCCCAACCTTAAAAGTTTTTGTTGGCACTAACCAACCCAACCACGACCTAATTTAGAGCTTAATTGATGAGCTTTTCTAATCAAAATAAATAACGCTAAAATTTGGTACCAACCATAGTATTGAGACATAACGTCAATTTCCCTTTACCCTAAGCCCCAATAACGGCGTAAATATATCATTT
>CALJJR010000010.1 GCA_937973905.1 uncultured Arenicella sp.
CTAAAGCAGAGCCCTGCTGTTGTTGTATGCGGGCATAGGTTGGCGTAATGCTGAGCAGCACGGCTTCCCATAAAGAACATAAAAAAGAAAAGAAGATCGCTAATACAAAAAACGCAATAAGTAAGCTAAGCATAAAGTGCGAGACAGACCCGAGAGCATGGAACCTGCACACATTGTAGCCAGAAACACAGGTTTTTGTGTGTTGATGTTACAAAAGCGATTAGTTTATTTATGTTGAAGCCCTATTTCGTGCACGCAAAAAGACGTTCGTTAGCTAAGTTGCTTGTGAGTAAATCTTAAAGTGCGACAGGCGTAGAAAACTGATACTTTATCAATAGGATAAATTGATGGAGTAAAGCAATGTGGCGGATTAGTACTGCATTCATAATTGGAATAGCACTAGGAATCGCTGGGGTTAAGCTCATGACGAGCCCATCAGAGTCGAAGATTAGTGTCCAAGATGGTTTGATTGAAGAAACGGCAGTGCAGGCAGAAGGTCTTGAAAAGGCGGAGCTCACAGACCTAGAACCTAGGATTGACGCAAAACCGATAGCCTCAGGGGCTATTGAGGCAATATTGCAGACACCGTCAGATTTCGAGCAAACACAACAGCTCTACGTATTGGCGGCGAATCAAGACGCAGATGGGCTGGTTGATTTGATTAATCAAGCGGCCCTGATTACGGATCAAAGAGACCGACTCAGTGCATTAGTAATATTGTTTCCGGGATTGGTAGAGCAAGATCCTCTGCGAGCGATAGAGATGACCTTGAATTCACCGTTTTCAGGAATGAACTCAATCAAAAGCTTGGTGTGGCGGACTTGGGCTGATCAAGACTTTGAGGGCGCACTGGCGTCAGCGAAAGCGTTAGCTTCTTCTCGTGAAAGAGTGCTGGCTTCGCGTGCATTTTTCAGTGAGGCTGATCTGCGCGACAAGACAAAACTCGCACTCATAGAGAACCAACTGGGCTATTCACTTGATGAAAGAACGGCCTATTCTGTGATTCTAGAGCTGGCCGACACGTCTATCGATGAGGCGATAGCGGTTGTGAACTCTCTACCGGGAGAGAACTACAAGTATCAACTAGGCGGCAGTATTGGGAGCAGGGCGGCAGCGCAATTTGGGCAGTCGGCGTCATCCTATAAAGCCTTATTGACGAGCCAAACAGCGCGTGTCGGTTTTGAAAACGGATTGATTGAAGTGCTTGCCGGCCAAGACCCATGGTATGCCGTTAACAAAGTATTAAATGGCGATATCGAGCTCTCTGCTATTCAGCGATATGGCATAGGGTCTTATGGAGTTGCGTTCAAAGATTTAGCTCGACAAGATTTCGTCGCAGCTGAAACTGCGTGGTTACAAATTCAAAACTCAAACATAAAAAATCAAATTGGCTCTCAGCTCCTACTTGCTTTAGCCAGTAAAGATTTAAGCTCGGCCTTTATTTGGTTAGGGGATCAACAAGGTCGGGCGCAGATACTGGGGAATGTACTTCAGCAGCTCTATAATCAAGATGCGGATGCTCTTGGAGACGCATTACTTGATCCAAGCTTGGGCGGCGGGCAACAGATGAACCTCAGCAGTTATTTGTACCTTCGTGCGAGCGATAGCCCTCAAGAGGCATTGCAATTTATCGATCGCATTGAAAATGCATCGCTTAAAGATGAGGCTCAGCGAAATGTATTGAGTGCTTGGAGTAGGTCAGACCCGGGTGCCGTATTCGACTATGTGGCCGAGTCGGGTGCTAGTATAGGTTATGGTGTTGCTTCGACCTTGATACCAAATCTCGATGAGAGCAAAATAAAGCGGCTACTGGCTAGTATGTCTCGCCAAGAAGCGAACACTGTCGTTTTTAGACTAGCCGAACATTTTGTGCAAAAAGAGAATTTTGACTTGATCAATGACCTTGACGCCTTTAAAGACGAAGTCTATTTCGAAGACTTACAGCAATCGGTTTTTTACACCGCAGCCTCAAGCTTCCCAGAGAGAACATTGAGGTATGCGCAGCAATTAGAGCCAGGAGTTCAAAGAGATCGACTTCTTGGTAGCCTAGTAAGTACGATGGCGCAAAGCGACCTAAACCTGGCTCAAGAGCTGCTCGATCAAATCACCAATGAACAGATTAAGAGCTCGTCTACCCAATCGATCCTATATTCGCTGATCCAAAGTGACCAAAAAACGGCTCAGGAGTGGGTGTTGAATATGCAAGGCGGCTTAGCAAAGGACTCAAGCCTCGCAAGCTTTTTATTGTTCTCACAACAAACTCAGCCAGACGATTTCAAGCTTTTGGATGAAATCAGTGACGCAAATATAAAGCAGTCTACTTTGAGCCAAATGCTCTTTACGGTAGCAAAATCAAACCCAAAGGAAGCTGTAAAACTCGCTAAGCGACACGAGCTGAGTCCAGATAATGCTGCCCGCTTAAATTCGATAATTGAAAACTGTCTTGATCGTGCGGATGGACAAAATATACGTCTTGAAGAATGCAGTGATTACTTATCGCGTTTTTGACGTTTAGAATAATAGCGATGCTAGTTTGCTATTTTGAGTTAACGCGATAGCAGAGTATTATCTGTGATCCCTTTTATCATCTCTCATGGCCTTCATCGCTAGCTTGAGGTGACCCATAATTTTTGTTGCGAGATTTGTATGAGCATCGATCGTGTTCCTTTTATTGCGTTAAACCGTTTTGAGCCGGGTTTTAAAGAGCGGTTTATGGAAGGTGTGCAGGAGCTAGTTGATAACACTCAAT
>CALJJR010000011.1 GCA_937973905.1 uncultured Arenicella sp.
CTCTATTTAGGTCGTGTTTATTGAGCATATCCACGGTTATTTGGCTAATGTCATAGCCCTCCTTGAGATGCCATGCTGGAGCTTTGATCTCTGGGTAAATCCCGACCGTTTTATTGAATTGTCGGTTTAAATTGTCAACTAATTCGATTTGTTCTTCGAACGTCACCAAGCGAAACTCACCCGAACCGCGGTAACGATCCGGGAATACTTGTTCGCCATCGGCGTTGGCTCGCTCATGGACACGCAGGCTTTTGAGTTCAGCGAGCGTAAAATCGAGTGTGTAGTAGCGACCGTCAGCGCGGGCTCTGTGTGGGAATTTAGTTTCTACATCAGTCACGGTATCCAGATATATGTCGTGCAGAACAACTAATTCGCGATCCTTGCTTAGTACTAAATCCTGTTCGATATAGTCGGCTCCTTGCGCATAAGCCAAAATCGCGGATTCACGCGTGTGTTCAGGTAGATAACCAGAAGCGCCTCGATGCGCGATCACTATTGGCTTAGCCATGACTGATTGCCCTAACAAAAAGAACACCATCAAATGAAAAAGTTTGCTCATAAATCACGGTTCACCTCAGCGTCTATAACGCGCAATGCTAGCCTATGCAGGCTTAAGCTTTATGACAATAGTATCACTCTGCGCCGTCTTCGACACAGTTGCCATCTCGGTTCATAACGCGGTAACGGGCAAACTCTAGAGGCGAGTTAGCTTTAAAGGCAACTGGTCGCTCGGTTTGCCTATCGGGGCAGGTGCATAGGGCATTTCATAGTCTGGGTCCACGCTAATTTCATACTTCTTCAGCAAGTGAAACAAGACCAATTTGACTTGTAGCTCAGCGAATTTTAGCCCCAGGCATTTATGCGCGCCGCCGCCAAATGGGATCCAGGCGTGGCGATGAATTTTGTCTTCGCTACGTTCTTTTGAGAAACGCAGTGGGTCAAATTTTGTCGGGTTACTCCAAATTTCTGGAAGACGCTGGGTGAAGTAGGGGCTCACGTGCACATGTTGCCCTTTCTTGATAGCAAAGCCCTCAAACTCGCAGTCTTTAATCGCCATGCGCGGAATCATCGGCAGGGGAGGATAAAGTCTCAACGCCTCTTTAAGCACCAGGCCGGCGGCGTCGAAATTGGCCATATTATCGTAGCTCAGTTGTTGCGCACCGATGGCCTTAGCTTCTTCACGAATGTGCTGTTGCCAGATGGGGTTTTTGGCGAGTGCATAACAAATGCTGGAAATGGAACTCGTCGTTGTATCGTGGGCCGCCATCATTAGGAAGATCATGTGATCGATCACATCTTGGTCGGAGAACGTGGTGCCGTCCTCGACTTCGGCTCTGCTGATCTCCGCAAACATGTCAGTATCGTTTGAGCTTCGCTTTTGAGAGATTCTCGCGGCAAAGTAATTCTCTAGTAGGGCCCGGCCTTCGAGTCCGCGCTGATATTTGTTTCCCAGAAATGGATAGCGCACCACGACCATTGAGGCATCAACTACGTCGACAAAGGCTTTGTTAATGTCTTGGGCTTCTTCTTGCAGGGTTTCGCCGAGAAAGATCTTCGCAGCGAGGTCTAGGGTCAACTGTTTGATCGCTGGGTAGAATAGAAACGTATCCTGCTTAGCCCAAGTTTGTACCGTGTTGGCAATGTCTGGGTTCATCGTATCCACATACAGAGCTAAGGCTGATGTCTTGAAAGGAGCGCCCATTAGCCGCCGGTGTAAGCGATGCTCGTCGCCATCTCTGAGCATCAGTCCGTTCGGGAAGAGGGCTTTAAGCGACATATTCCAGGCCATCCGGCTGGAGAAATTTCCGGCTCGATCGAGCAAGACAAACTCATTGCCCTCGGGACTCAACAAGTTAACGGCGCGCGTGGTCAGATATTCGTTGTAATAGACTGGGCCATACTTGGCGTGCATCTCATCATAGAGGTTGTTGCAGTTCTTGATGAACTTCAGGGAATGACCAAGAAGTGGAAGCCCGGATTCCCCGGGGATTTGTTTGAGCGCAGCCGTCATCTATACAAAATGTCTAATAAATATTAAACATAATGTACCTGAAAACGATCAAAGCAGGGTCAAAAATATTTGTATTGAGGCAAGCAAAGCATCGTTAGGTTGGAGTGCTAAAACGCCGTCTTCACTACTTCCTCGACTTCACGCCAAACGCGTAGCGCATTGCCACCGAGGATTTTAGTGATTTCCTCATTGGAATAGTCTTTGTCCATCAAGCCTTGAATCAATTTGGGATAATCGCCCACGTCTTTCAGCCCTATTGGTAGTGAATCGCCAACGCCATCGTAATCAGAACCGAGCCCTACATGATCAATGCCAACCAGCTTCACTGCATAGTCGATGTGGTTAACGACGTCATCTAGGGTGGCATACGGCAGCGGTTTTCTATCTCGGTAGGTGGCATCAAACTCTTTAAGTTGTTGGCTGTCCTTACCAAATTCCGATTCAACTTCCTTGCGCGCGGCGCTGCGTGTATCACTCCAGTCTCGCGCTTCTTTGGTTAAAAATGTACTGCCAAAGTTGATCATGATTAGGCCACCTTGATCAGCTAAGGCTTTTACCATTTCATCGCTCATATTACGTTCGAAGCCTGGCGTGAACGTTCGCATTGAAGAATGTGAGGCAATCATCGGTGCTTTGCTCACACGTACTGCATCAAAAAATGCTTCATCCGAAACATGAGAGATGTCCACGATGATCCCGAGTCGGTTCATCTCGCGGACAACTTTTTCACCAAAGGGGCTGAGTCCACCCCATTGCTTGTTGTCGTCGTAGGACGAGTCAGAAATATGATTCGATTTGGCATGAGTCAGTGTTATATAACGGATGCCTCGATCGTAAAAAATTTGTAGATTGTTCAGGTCGCCATTAATGGGTGAGCCGTTTTCCATTCCCAGGGGCAGGGAGACTAATTCTTTTTTATGGTGATAAACCACTTCACGAGGATTTGTTGCAATGGCAAACTTATTTGGCGCACGACCAACCAGCGCTTCAACATAGTCAATCGATAGATGAGCGTGTTGTGTTGCTGCCGCTGTTCCATCTAACTTTGCCGGGATGTAGATCGACATAAATGGTGCATTAAGCCCGCCGTTTTTCGCACGGAGATAGTCGAAGTCTCCGGAGTCCGTTGCCGAAGTCACATCTGACCATGATTCATGTACACGATAAGGGACGTCTATATGGCCATCCACGATAATCGCTTCCAAGGCCAGTCGCTGGGCAGCTTTACTGGCACGATATTGCTTTTCAGCAAAGGCGTTGCTGAAAATTAATAGGGAGCAGAGAGCAAGGGTACTAAGTTTGACCATTTGGGCCTCCAAATCATGTCCGAATTTCTTCGGTGATTGTAGAGGCTATGGCTCGAGAGAGCAAAAGCTAGCGTGCTAGCGTCGCAATGAAACGGAACCGCTCATGGTGCTGACTTCGACGGTCGCAGATCCATCCCCGCTCTTGAAGGTAATTTCTTCTGCGCCAATGAATGAACTCTCGGGGCGATCTTTAGTAATGGAGTTGCGGATATCGCCACCTGGCCCTGTATTGATCTCAAAGCGTGCATTTACTTCGTCATTTTCGAACATGAGATCTACATCGCCACTCACAGTTTCTGCATCCACGCGGCCGTCTTCAAGTAACTCGAATTTAAGTTCGATATCTCCTGAGACTGAGGTGACTTGTACGATTTCACTTTGCCCAATCACTGCTTCTATGTCACCAGACACGCTTTGTGCGTCGAAATACACTGCTTTGCCATCAGTGTCTATGTCGCCACTGATGGTTGAGGCTTTCATTTTGCCCCAAGAATTCTCGATACGAATATCGCCGCTCACCGTTTCGATATTGACTTTCTCGGAGACTTCGTCGACATCAATGTCGCCACTGACAGCATTAAGTTCAACACCTCCTTCAATAGCGGCAACGTCGATGTTGGTCGAAACAACGTTAGCAATGACACGGCTATTTGAAGGCACATGAATGACGAGATCGGTCTCACTTGAATTCCATTTCTTGTCCCAAAAGCCTTCATCAATTTCGACCTCGATAAGCGTGTCGTCACCCTCAGATCGAAATATAAATTCTTCAGTGGCGTCATCTAACTCGCCTTCCAGATGCACTTGGTCTTTGTCCCAACCTTTTATCTCGATATCACCGCGCACAATCGATATGCGTATCTTACCGCCGTTTGCCACGTCGAGAGTTTCAGACACATTTTTTCCCGCCCACACCTGCGAAGCGAGCGTGGCCAGCAAAGTGGCTGAGAGTAGTGTGAAGATAGTTTTGTTCATAATGTCACCTGGGGGTGAAGTGTAATACGAAAGTTGTCGAAGTGCTCAAATAGAAAGGCCTTTGCGGGTTTTTACCCGGTTAAGCAGCTTTAGCTCGTGTTGGTATGTCTGTACCAACATGGATGAATAATCTGGGTTGCTTGGCTGTGTTTTCATCGCTTCTTTAATTTGCTCGGCAGCACTGTCTACGTCTGACATAACTTGTTGGATTTCCGCTATGAAGTCAGGGTTTAGGCTGTTCTTCTCGCGTTCGAGCAATTGCACAAACTGCACGCGAACCATTTGGTGTTGCTCTTCAATAAGATTCAGCTGGGCCTGCTGATATTTCATGAGGTTTTGTTGTGTAGAAGCAATTCTCTGGGTGTTAATCACGGTATACGACGAAAACAGCAATGAAACCACAGCCAAAGTGAGGCTGGCGGCGACCGCGATCGGTGCCCAATTTTTAGGCCCCCAGCGTTTTGTTCGCCGATCATCAAAGCGTATGCGTGAGGAAATGTCGGGCCACAGGTCGCGCTCTGGCTCGATTTCCCAGGTGATCGATGCCAACTGTTGATTCAATTGTTTATCGTCTAGATTGTTGCTGTTGTCAGTCATGCTGCTCTCTTTTTCAAAAGGTCTTTAGCTCGATGCAAATGAGACTTTGACGTGCCGACGGCCATTCCGGTCAGTTCGGCAATTTCGTTGTGCTGATACCCAAGGTATTCATGCAAGATAATCACCACCCGAGCCTGCTCGGGCAAGCCCGCCAATTTCTTTTCGATATCACCTCTGGATGTATCTAATTGCGCGATCCCCAGTTCAGCTTCATGCAGGTTCGAGTCAAAACTGACCATCTTCCACTTAGATTGTGAGCGTAAGTGGCCAATCACCACATTACTGGTAAGCCGATATAGCCAGCTTCCAAACGCACTATCACCGCGAAAGCTCTCGATTTTTTGCCAGGCGCGTATGAACGATTCTTGCGTCAAATCTTCCGCCAGTTCTCGATGCCCACACAAGCGCAGGCAAAGCCCATGCACTTTCGCCGCATTTGCGCGGTAAAGTTGCTCAAAGGCTTTAAGGTCACCCTTTTGGGAACGTTGAATCAGTGATGATTCATCGGAGTGCAACGCACCGTCCTCATATTTTTGTTGTTGTGAGTTAAGACGCAGCCAGTTGTGAAATGGTTGCGAAGATTTTCGGTTTTCTATGTTAGCTTACTGCTTCATCTCACAAACACTTAAAAATTGCATGATTACGCTGCATCATTTACGAATTGGACGTTCAATTTTCACTGTTTGGTTGCTCGAGGAGGCCGGTGCTGACTATGAGCTTGAGGTCTACCATCGGCACCCAGATACCATGCGCGCACCGGATAGCTTGAAAAAAATACATCCGTTGGGCAAATCGCCAGTGATTGATGATGATGGGCTGATTCTAAGCGAGTCAGGAGCGATAACCGACTATGTGCTCAACAAATACGATAAGGCCTACAGCATGCATCCTAATCCAGATGATGTTGAAGCTCGGGCAAGGTATACGCAGTGGTTGGCTTACCCAGAAGGCTCGGTATTTGCACCGTTACTGATGAAGATGTTGATGTTGCGGAGTGGGCAAGATCATCCAGTACTGGATCCTTTTTCTGCCGCTGAGATTAAGCTGCATTTTGATCACATCAGCAACCAGCTTGGGGACCAGCAATTCATCCTCGGAGACTCGTTCAGCGGCGCAGATTTTGGCATCGCCTATATGATATCGATGGCAGACCGGCTTGGGCAGCTTGAAGACTACCCAACTCTGAAGGATTACCAACTGGACGTACAACCAAAGTACTAAACTCCAAGATCCGTTAAGCCTTTGATTTTATTGAGCCATAAACTTCAGAATTCCAACTAAAGTACTAAACTTCACTTAAAATTTTCACCATTTTTTGATTTTTTGCAATTTCCAACTAAAGTACTAAATTTTTTGTCCACTCCAGTGTTAGATTCCCCATGAAATCGATCTAGTTCAGGAAGACAGGCCTTTTCAGTCTAAAAGCCCATCTTTGCACAAAAACCGCTTTATTTGGGTTCAGAACACTTCAACTGTTGTGGGAAACAATGGCAGTTTCAAGTTCTGATGTTTCTAATTCTCTTTTTGAATCGGTTTTCGCATAGTTAATCGCATCGCTCAGCTTGTTGTATCTGTAATTCTTATAGTGATACGTCGACTGTGTACTACAAGTAATACCAAGCTTTTTCATTCGCGTCTTTTCGGTATTATTCATTTAGATGCACCCTTAGTTCAGGTTAGTTTTCTTAGACTAACTATTGTTATATCCAAGCGCCCGATTAATAGAATCGCATATGCTTCTATTAATTATCGAATACTCCCTTAGGTGCTTTTTTGGCTCTTTTTGCCGCCTTCTTTTC
>CALJJR010000012.1 GCA_937973905.1 uncultured Arenicella sp.
GTGTGTTGACGAGGTTCGCTTACCGGGTAACTTGCCGGCCGATCTTTTTGATACCTACGCGCCAATCATGTCTTTGGCGGGAATACTCAAGATCGACATGGACAACCTGCCAACGCAAGTGCCCTATTTGTCGATCTCCAAACAGGTTGTGGTGCCCGAGTTGCCAGACAATGGCAAACCCAAGATTGGTTTGGTATGGGCCGGCAGCCCGACTCAGCAGATCAATCACCATCGTTCTTGCCCGATTGAGGAGATGCTCAAAATAACCGAGCATGGTGACTATGATTTTTATAGCCTGCAATTGCCTTTAGCGACCGAGCACAAAGAACTTCTCAGCGAAAAAGGCGTGACAGATTTAGAGCAAGAACTTGTTAGTTACTCGCACAGCGGCGCACTCATTCAACAGATGGACCTGGTGATCAGCGTTTGCACTTCGGTGGTACATCTCTCGGGCGCGTTGAACGTTCCATCTATTGTGTTGCTCTCGCCACATGCCGACTGGCGTTGGCTAATGACCGAAGAAACTAGCACATGGTATCCAAACACCAGCATTCTACGGCAGAAAGATTCCGGTGACTGGCAGGAGTTGATCCAACGCTGCGGGAAAGAAATATCGCGTCGTTTAGCCGATGCCTAATTAGTCCAAAGGACTGACAATCATGGCCAATGACACAATCTTAGCAATGTTCTCCGGCGGCATTGATTCCACGGGCGTACTCCACCAGTTATTTACACATCCAGATTTCGCGGATAACCCGGTAATCATTCATCATGTAATCCTCCAAAACCGCGAAAATAGAGCTGCGGCTGAATTACAAGCAGTAGAACAAATCGTAAAGTACTACGCTCAAACGTTTCCAGACCGAGAATATCTGTATACCGACTGCGTCTTTAACACTATGGGGTTCGCACCACTAAACTCGACGCGCTTTCCCTTCGACATGGATGTTTGCGCATTCATAGCCGGAAATATTTGTGTTGCTCGTAAAGACATCAAGCAGGTCGCGATGGGAAGAACGAGCACCGATCTCGCCAGCGGCGGTGAGAATTTCAAGCAGCGCATGGCGCGCGCGCAACAAGTATTTCAAGCCGTCCACAGTCTCGAACAAGAGGCTGTTCCTGAATACATTTTTCCTGTCGTAGAAATGAGCAAGGAAGAAATTTGGCAAATGCTGCCAGACCCGGTAAAGGAATCTAGCTGGTATTGCCGCCATCCCCGCTACCTTGAAAGCGGAATCGCGGTCACCTGCAAACAATGTCAGACGTGCAAAGAAGTTGCTGAATTTCTTTAGCTGCTTTGAAAAAAAACCAAAAATACTACGCGGAAATTTTCGCTACAGCAGGCCGTTCCTACGACACGGCAATGACGCGTTACCCCAATGCAAGAGAGGCTGAATTTAAAACCGCAGTCCGGCTATTACAACTTTACCCAGGCTTTTCTCTTTTAGATGTGCCCGCCGGTGGTGGCTACCTCGAGCATTATCTGCCCTCACATTGTGGTTATACCGCGCTGGATTTTTCGGCCGGTTTCGGTCACGGCAATAAAGTGGGCAAATGCAGCGAAGGCGAGTTGGGCAGCACGTCCAATCGTTTTGACCGTGTAGTGTGTTTGGCTTCTTTGCACCATATTGAAGATCGCCAAGCATTTTTTGCTGAGATAAAACGAGTACTTAAGCCAGGCGGGCAGGCGCTCGTTGGCGATATACTGGCCGGCTCGCGTGAGGCGAACTTTTTGAACGACTTCTGCAACCGCTGGAACTCTCTCGGCCACGCTGGAGACTTTATTACTCCGACCAGAGAGGAACAGGAACTCAAAGAACTTGGTTTCGATGTATCAATCAGCCAGCATCGCTATGACTGGGAGTTCTCGAGCATCAGGGAAGCCGCCGATTATGTTCGCTTATTATTTAACTTGGACAAGACGCCCAGTGAAGAAGTTCTGCTAAGCGAACTTAAAGACATGGGTTTAGGAGAGCGCAATCAAAGCATCGGCCTACCCTGGTCACTCACTTTTTTGCGCGCTCGCCTGCCCTCTTAGTTAGCTATCTGCTGGCGCCGCGACCAGCAGCAGCCGCTTATTTTTTCAGCGCCTCAATTTCGGCTTCTAGCTTGGCGATTTTTCTTGCTAGCCGTTTAGTCGCATTGAGATCGCTAACATATTCCTTAAAGGGCTTGGGGGGCGTGCCGGCCCACATGCCGCCTTTCGTAATATCCTCGGTCACACCACAGCGGTGCACCAAGACCACATCATCAGCGATTTTTCTATGATCGAGTATTCCGGTTTGTCCGGAAGAAATCACACGTTTACCGATAGTCACCGAGCCCGCCACTCCAGATTGCGCAACAAAAAGTGTGTCTTCACCAATATAACAATTGTGCGCAATATGACACAGGGCATCTATTTTCACACCACGCTTAATCACAGTTTTACCGTAAGTAGCACGATCGATATTGCAGTTCGAGCCAATTTGCACATCATCTTCGATAACGACAATACCGGTATGCGGCACACGTTGATAGTGAGCACTATCATCTTGCGCGAAACCAAAACCCTCGTTGCCAATGATAACGCCAGGGCGAACAATTACTCGATCACCGAGCTGACAGGCATGCCCAATGTTCACGAGGCTATTGATAATGCAGGCCTCGCCAATTTGCACGCTACTTTCAATTACGCAGTTTGCTCGTATTTGTGTGTCAGCGCCAATCTTAACGTTGGCACCAACAACCGTATTCGGCCCGATCCTCACGTTGCTAGCGAGTTGCGCTGATGGGTGTATTACTGCGGACGGGTGAATATCTTCCCATTCCGGATCACTGGCATCGTAATCGCTGTAATGTTGTTTGATTAATGCCTGCGCTAATCGAACATTTTTAACGGTGAGCACACAGTTGACCCGATCAGGTAGTTCTTCAGCCAAGGCTTGGGTGGTCACCACTACAGCAGGGATCGAATCGGTCAAAACCTCCAGCTGTTTTACTTCACTGACGAAGATTAAGCTGGTGCTCGTAAATTCAGCGAACCCGTCAATGCACTCAAAGAAACAGGTCGTTTCTGAAGCATCAATGATCAGTTGATCAAAGGTTTCACACAGTTCCTCAACGCTGTGACTCATAGCGAATTCCCAGAAAAATCTATTGATATACTCAAGGTACCACAGCTGTCCATATTTGGGTTTGACAAATAAAGGCGATACAACCTTTGACTTGCAAACTGCCGTCCTCGAGTCGCTTCAATCTAGAAGCGTATAATTTGTCTTTGCCGGGGTCATAAATCGTACCGCCACGCCAATCCTTTTTTTTGCGTTCGAAGTCTTTAAGGATGGTGAGACCAATGACAGGGTCGCCGGATTTAGAACGTGCCGATTCGGGTGTGACTCCAGGTTCCAATTTAGCCGGATCTAACCAGACTATCTTCCCGCACAAAGATTGCTCAGCACAATTTTCGATTTGTATATGCGCAGTCTCTTCGCCATTTAAAAATGTGCCCTGTACAGCGTGTGGGTCGAGTTCAGCCAGCGCATTAGAAAAAGACAACAAACCAATGACGAGAATGATCCAGGAAACCAAAGCTTGGTGAGTCATTGAGATTTTCTTCATTGTGATGTTTGTCCGGCGAATCAATTAGCAAGGCGAAAGATTGCCATGCAAATGAAGTACTAACAATGACGAAAAATTTAGAAATTTACGAATGTAGCTTTCAGATCAGTTCAAGAGGCCCGGCACAAACTTCGAGTGTGCCGGGCCGTTGCTATTTCCAACTTAATTCAGGCGCTCCATCACGGTGGTGATACCTTGGCCTAAGCCGATACACATCGTAGAAATCCCAACATTCATATCTTGTTGCTCCATCACGGTGAGCAATGATCCGGAGATACGCGTTCCTGAGCAACCAAATGGATGACCCAGTGCAATTGCGCCACCATGAACATTGACTTTGTCATCCATGTCATCGAGCAGATCGAGGTCTTTGAGAACAGGTAGAGATTGGGCCGCAAAAGCCTCATTGAGCTCCACATAGTCGATGTCCTGCATCGTCATGCCAAGCTTTTTAAGCGCCTTTTTCGTTGAAGGAACCGGCCCGTAGCCCATGATCGATGGATCAACACCTGCCAAGGTCATGGCAGTGATTTTGGCTTTCGGCGTGACACCCAAAGCAGCAGCGCGTTCAGCTGACATAATAATCATGCCCGATGCCCCATCGGTAATTTGAGACGAAGAACCGGCGGTCACGGTACCACCTTTAGGGTTAAAAACTGGCCGCAGTTGCGCCAGCCCTTCAAGTGTAGTGTCTTCACGGATCGTCTCGTCGTGCACCATCATATAGGGCGCGCCTTCTTCATCATGGCCCATGACCGGAATGATTTCGTCGGCAAATTTTCCGGCTGCCCGCGCTGCTGCAGCTCGGTGATGCGAGCGCATCGAAAATTTGTCCATATCTTCCCGCGCGATACCATGCATCATGGCGAGCATTTCAGCGGTCATCCCCATGCTGCCAGCAGCCTTAGCAGCGTATAGGCCTAATTCAGGGTTTGGATCACCGCCTTTGTTCATATCGATGTGGCCCATATGTTCGACACCGCCGACCATATAGATATCGCCGATACCAGCATTGATATTTGCGGCGGCGGTGTGCATTGCTGACATTGACGAGCCACACAAACGGTTTACAGTTTGTGCCGGCACGGTGTGCGGCAGGCCCGCAAGCAAACCGACGAAACGTGCCAAATTAACGCCTTGCTCATCGCGCTGCATAACACAGCCCCAGATTAGATCATCGATTTCGGCCGGGTTGATTGCCTCATTGCGTGCCAGCAAGCCTTTAATAACTTCAGCGCTCAGTTCATCGGCACGGGTATTGCGAAAACTGCCACCCTTAGAACGGCCCATTGCAGTGCGCGCAAAATCTACCACCACAGCGTCTCTTGGATTCGTACTCATATTAATTCTCCTATCTCGGTTGTGGTTTAGTAGTAGCTCTTGCCAGTGGCGGCCATTTCGCGCTGCGTGTCAGTCGCTTCATATAGTTTGCCCAGGTGCGCGTACTTGTCACACATCTCGACAAACGTCTTCACGCCGATGCTATCAATCCAGCGGAATACGCCACCACGGAATGGCGGCATGCCTACACCATAAACCAATGCCATATCAGCTTCTGCAACACTGCCAACGATGTCTTCTTCGATACAGCGCGCCATTTCGGTCGCCATTGGAATCATCATTCGAGCTACGATCTCATCTTTGTCAAAGTCTTTTTGTTCTTCCACATGCGGTGCTAATAATTCATAGGTTTCTGGCGACACAACTTTCTTTGGCTTGCCGCGTTTATCCAGCTCGTAAACATAGAAGCCTTTGCCATTTTTCTGCCCATAGCGATCATTCTCAAACATCACATCGCCAGCGGTCTTAAACGTTTTTGTCATTCGGTCAGGAAAACCATCGGCCATTACTTGCTCAGCGTGATGCCCGGTATCCATACCGACCACATCCATCAAATAGGCCGGGCCCATCGGCCAACCCCAACGCTCCATGACTTTATCAACCACTTGAAAATCAGCACCGTCTTTAAGCAGATTCATAAAGCCCGCAAAATACGGGAACAATACTCGGTTTACCAAAAAGCCGGGGCAGTCATTGACGACGATCGGTTTTTTACCCATGGCAGCTGCGTAAGCCACGGTGCGAGCAATTGCCGTGTCCGACGATTTCTCACCACGGATTACTTCAACCAAAGGCATAGCGTGCACAGGGTTAAAGAAATGCATGCCGCAGAAATTTTCTGGCCTCTCTAAAGCATTCGCCAAGTAGGAAATAGAGATGGTGGATGTGTTGGATGCAATCACCGCATCAGGTGACACCACCTTCTCTACTTCGGCCAGTACGATATTTTTAACTTTAGGGTTCTCAACCACAGCCTCAACGACAATATCGAGACCATCAAAATTATCGTACGACAGAGTTGGGTCGATGCTAGCCAACACCTGCCCCATTTTCTCAACGCTCATTCGGCCGCGGTTGACTTGCTTGCTGAGTAGTTTATTCGCTTCTGTCAGACCCAAATCCAAACCAGCTTGGTTGATGTCCTTCATCTTGATTGGCGTGCCCTTCAAGGCAGATTGGTAGGCGATACCGCCACCCATGATTCCGGCACCTAAGACGGCGGCACGCTCAACAGCCTTATCGGCTTTCTTGGCCCAACCTTTGGCTGCTTTACCAATCAGTTGGTCACTCATAAAGATACCAACCAGCGACTTAGCGGCTTCCGTTTGCGCGCATTTTTCAAAGCCAGCGGTCTCGATTGCCAGAGCTTCATCCCGCCCCTTCGTTGCGGCACTTTGCATACACTCAATGGCAATAATCGGCGCTGGATAATTCGACCCAGCTTGGCCTAATACGAAGGCTTTAGATGTTTCGAACACCATCATGGCTTCTGTTTGATTGAGCTTCAACGGGCTTTTCTTCTGCTCACGGCGCGCCGCGAATGGCATATTGCCATCAATCGCGTTTTGCAACACTTTCATCGCAGAAGCATGCAATTCGTCTGGAGCGACCACACCATCGACCACGCCGGCCTTTAATGCAGCATCGGCGCGTTGTTCTTTCCCTGACGCAATCCAATCGATCGCGGTATCTGCACCAGCCAATCTAGGTAATCTAACTGTGCCACCCCAACCTGGGATAATGCCGAGCTTGGTTTCAGGCAAGCCAATTTTGGCGGCTGAACTCATAACGCGAAAATCACATGCTAAAGCGATCTCAAGCCCCCCGCCCATGGCGTAACCATTGATCGCCACTACCGTAGGTACTGGCAAATCTTCGATACGATTGAAATTGGTATTATTGACCGTCAAGTGCGCACCGGCACCTTCACCACTCTCAAACAAGGGCACAAATTCCGAAATGTCGGCGCCAACCACAAACACGCCTTTGCCGCTGCTTATTAGTAAGCCCTTAAGGTCGGCCGCATTCTCAAGCAAAGTAATCGCTTCACCAAGCTCGGCAACGGTTTTAGAATCGAACTTGTTGACTGATTCGCCTTGCAAATCAAATTTGAGCTCAGCGATGCCACCTTCGTGCATGCTGATCGAGAGAGAGTTTCCTGCAAACATTGTAAACCTCTTGTTTCTTAAATTAGGCGGTGCATCGTCCGACCACCTCGAGCGGGCTGTTATTATCGACAATGCAACGCGCGGTTGCCAGTTTAAGGCTCATTTATTACGTGAATAACGGCCAGCGCTGTATCTTCTAGAGCATTATCTCTTTATACGTTTTCTACAATCATCGCGATGCCTTGACCGCCGCCGATACACATGGTGACCAGAGCGTAACGACCTTCAACCCGCTTTAACTCATAGAGCGCTTTGGTCATGATTATCGCGCCGCTGGCGCCAATTGGATGGCCTAAGGCAATAGCTCCACCGTTGGGATTGGTTTTCTCGTTTGGCAAATCCAACTCCTCCGCTACCGCCATGGCCTGCGCAGCAAACGCCTCATTACTCTCGATCACATCCATATCGGCAATTTTCAATCCGGCTTTTTGCAGTGCAATAGTTGATGCACCAACAGGGCCAATACCCATTATTTCATTTGGCACACCACAACGACCGTACGATACGATGCGCGCCATCGGCGTAAGTGACTGACGCGTCACGTCATCACCACTCGCCAACACCACCATTCCCGCTCCATCATTGATGCCCGAGGCATTACCCGCCGTTACCATACCATCTTTCTTAAACGCAGCGCGCAATCCTGCCAAGCCCTCTAGAGTGCTGGCCTTAGGATGTTCGTCGGTATCAAAGATCACACTTCCCTTGCGCGTTTTGATTTCAAACGGAGCAATTTGCTCTTTGAAGTAACCCTGCTCAATGGCATTGAGCGCGCGCTGCTGACTCTGCAGTGAAAATTCATCTTGGGCTTGGCGACTAATGCCAAATTTCTGCGCGAGATTTTCGGCAGTGATACCCATGTGTCCGACTCCGAAAGGATCAGTTAAGGCTCCAGTTAATTCATCTTGAATAACCCCATCACCAAGTCGTTGACCCCAACGATTAGTGGTCAACAAATGACTAGCTGAACTCATAGATTCCGCGCCACCTGCGACTCCGACTCCAATTTCGTTTAGTTGAATTTGCTGCGTAATGTAAGCAATCGCCTCTAAGCCCGATCCACATAGACGATTAAGCGTAAGAGATTGCGTATGAATTGGTAAGCCACCGTCAATGGCGACGCGCCGAGCAATGTATGCGTCACGAATTTCTGTTCTAATAACGTGGCCTAATGCGTTGCTGCGGACGGTTTCTGGGTCGACCCCACTTCGTGCAACTGCTTCTCGCATTGCAAAACTACCTAGTTCGGCGGGACTCACGCCTTTTAAAGTGCCGCCAAAGCTGCCAATTGCAGTTCGAACTGCGCTTACAATAAATACATCGTTAATCATAAGTGGACGGTTTCAATGTAATGTTCGGGGGCGCGAGTTTATCATTTCCTGATCTACTTAGAGCGAAATCTAGGCTGAACCATTAACCAGGGCCATTGTCAGAAGCATCGTGAAAAAGAGCGTCATCATAATTCTAACTACTCTCATCCTGCTAGCGGTGATGGTGGTGCTGCGCACTAACGATACCCTTGATATAAAACAGACAGCTGTCGAAAAGAAGTCCGAGGAAGAATTTTCAGTCATAGCGACCCCACCTGCCCCTGCCCCAAAAACCACGCCTCAACTCCAACAGCACGACAATTGGTTTCCCGACGCCCTAAATGCGCTCGTCGCGTCACTGGAAAAAGCAAACTACAAGGCAGCGCTAGATCGGTTCAACCGTAATTATGAACGCGCGACGAGCGCAGAAATTACGCGCATGCAAAACGTGATTTTGAACCATGCGTCGCGCTTAAATGATGCGTCACGATATGGCGAAACAATTCGCCTGCTAACCGAATACAACCGCACCTACAACGAACTCAATGCGTGGATTTTGCTGGCCAACGCCTTGCAAGCAACCAAACAATGGCAACCAGCGATTGATGCCTTACTGCGGGTAAATTTACTAGAGAACGATACTGAGCGGTATCAGACCAACATGAAGAGCTTGCTGGCCATAGCGTCGAATTACGGTGTAGAACTTAAGCGAGACGGCAACCTCATCGGTGTGTTAAATCTATACCAATCTCTATACGAACAATTCCCACAGGAAGCACAAATACAATTAAAGCTCGCACAAGCTCATCTAGCGCTTGGTTCTGAATTTGAAGCACGACCGCTATTGGAAAGCCTTATCTATGACCCAGAATTGGGCTCGATAGCACAAAAACAACTGCTCACTATCGATGAGCAAGCTGCCAGCACTAGCAACTACGAGAATCAACCCCAGGCCGAACAACGGCAAATTGTCGTACCGCTCATCCGCGCCGGCACCAGTATGCTGATCGACGCTCGAATTGAAGGCAGTCAATCGCGATTACTGCTCGATACTGGTGCTTCAGTCACTGCTCTGTCGAAGGCGCGCATTCAACAACTGAGTTTACAGCCAACTGGCAAATCTATCCGCTTAAGCACAGCAAACGGCATCACCCAAGCGAAGCTATATCGCGCCAAAACGCTTTCCATTGGCCGCGTTAACTTTCGGAATCTGACCATCGCCGAGATCGATCTTCCGCGTAACGGCTCAATAGATGGGCTGCTCGGAACCGACGTTCTCAGACAGATGAATAAAGAATATAGCTACTTAATAGACGATCAGCGCGCCGCACTAATCTTTCGAGAAAAGTAAGCTTGGCTCTGGCTAAAGCGCTGCAAATGCTAGCTCGTCTTCGAGCAACAACACTTCATCCCAAAGCAAAGAAGTTGCATCTTCGGCTGCCAACTCTTGATCTGTTAACCATTCAAATTCGCTATTTTTTGTCGTCTCGATAGTTTCTACGATAAGCGAAGGGTTTCCAGACTGATCTGGCAAACCGACAATGACCAGCGCAGCAAACAGGGCCGCCATTGCGCCAACGTAGACGACTTTTGGCAGGCTGAACCAATCTCCGAAACCGCCTCTCTTCGCCGGCACTTGCTGCTGGGTAGATGAAGTCTCAAGCAGCACACGAGCTTGCAATTCCTTCGAATCGATAGGCTCTGCACTCGCGGCCGTATTAAGTAAGCGGTCAAGACGTTCTAGCGCTAGCTGATTGGCAGAATTAGAGTGCTTATTTATAGGGTCAGTCATAGTCAATATCTTCTATAAAACATGAGCAGCAGTATCTGCGCCGGCTGCTGACGCAGCCTGCATCGCTGCGATTTTCTCGGCCAATGAACGCCGTGCCCTGCCTAACAATGATTCCAAGGCTTTCAGACTCACCCCCATCACCTCCGCTGCTTGTTTCTGCGGCAATGCACAATAGACTACAAGGTTAATTGCATCTCTTTGTGAGCTTGGCAACTCAGACATAGCGGATCTCAACATTACCTGCTCTGCCTGAACCTGTTGTTTACTAGCATAAATAACCGCTTCTGAATCCGCCACTGGCATTAGCGCTTCAAGAGTATGGCTCTCAAGCAAAACAGAACGCTGATGTTTACGTTGGAGGTCATGACATGCGTTGATAATTACGCGATAAAACCAGGTTGTGAACTGACTTTTGGATGCATCCCACGAGTGTGGATTCTGCCACAGCTTTACCAACGCATTTTGCACGACATCCTCGGCATCACCATGATTGTTCAAAGTGCGAATAGCAAGAGCAAGAAATCGATCGGTATGCCGATTTACTAACTGCGCAAAGGCCGAATGGTTGCCTTTGCGCACTAGCTGCATCAACTTTTTATCGCTTTGCATCTCGCTTAGATCAGATAAAAGAGACTCTTAATTAAACGTCTCGGCGTCTTCTCTAACACCTTTGCGAAACTCTTGACGCTTTAAGCGATGCTTTTTACGTAATGTTTTGTGGTGCATGCGCGCTTCCTCACGCGTTACATAACCGTCATTGTCTGCATCCAGCTCATTGAATCGAGATTCTGCATGGGCCAAATACTCGTTTCTATCAACAAGCTCATCGCCATTTTGATCCAGCTCTTGCAGCCGTTTTTCGGCCATTTGCTTACGGTGCTGTCGCATTTTATCGCGCATTTCGGCACGTTGCTCATCGTTCAACTTGTAGCTGCGGTGCTTCGGTGGCGATGCCGAACGATCTTCATCCTGTACTGCATCATCTTGAGCCTGAACCGGCAACGACACTGCGGCAAACGAAGAGACAATTAAAAATACGAAGGTGTGAGTCAATTTCATTTTGATATCCCGTGTAAGAACTTCAATTTTATTTATCATGACCCTTATACGACCCAGCACCAGTGAACCTTCGCAAAGTTTTGATATTTTTGCAGGCTCGCAATCGCGTAACCCACATGCGAAAATCATTCCCAGCTGAGATCAAGCTAACAAACGGCTGATATCCCGACCATGAACATTGAATTAAACCCGAATCTAGACGTAAGTGCACTGGCCGAGCAATTCGCGTCTAGCAAACGTTTGCGCATTGAGAGTTTGTTAACGACTGACTCGGCGGAGTTTATTCTTGAAAACCTTAAGAATAATACCGCTTGGCATTTGGTGCACGCCACTGATGGCCAGGCACCTGAGGTGTATCGTCCCGAACAGCTTGAGTCCTTAGGTAGCCAGCAACTGCAGGACATCTACGCCAAGGTGCACGGTGCTGCTAGCTCGGGATATCAATTTGTTTATAAATTCTTCCCCATCATTGACGCCATTCAAAGCAATCAGCTCCCACCCAGTTCGATGATGTATCAACTGGCCGCCTTTCTAAACGGTACCGAGTTCTTACGCTTTGCACGTGACCTAACTGCTGCGAACACGCTAGTCAAAGTAGACCCGCAGGCATCATTGTACGAGGCCGGCCATTTCTTAAATATTCATGATGACACCAATGACAAGCGCAGCAAGGGTGATGGCAGTATTCGCCGCTTCGCAATCGTCTTGGGCTTTACAAAAAACTGGTCTCCCAATTGGGGCGGACAAACCATGTTTTTTGATTCGCCGCACAGCGATCGAGCTGAAAGTTGGAACCCCGGCTTTAATACCTTGTCGATATTTCAGGTGCCGGTTCTGCACAGCGTAAGCTGCGTCGCGCCCTTTGCCCCTAAAGGTCGATACTCGGTGACCGGCTGGCTTCGTGATCATCCTGGCAAATCACGGCCCGATCTCGGCGATTAACGGTTAGTTTTAAATAACTTAGAGAGGGTTTAACAAGCTCGGCGCTAGAGACATATTTTGATTGTTAGCTGATAGCCATTTAAATCCATTCTCCAAGTCATCGCCATAAAACTCTTCTAAAACTTTGTAGGTCTTGTCTCTCTTTTCAACGCTGAAGGTCTGACTTTGATCTTTGGCATCAGCGGCTCCCTTAGTCGCCAAAATTTCAATGGCCTGGCTCTGGCTGAGATTCAGAGAAAACATCTCGCCTGCAGCGACCAACACCTCTGCAGGTTTGCTAATCAATGCTTCTGCATGCACTGATTTTATCTTGTCTTTCCCGAGCTGTTGGATTATCGCATTCGCCTGCTCAAGCTGAAGGCGCCATAGAGTCAAAATGAGTTTCAAATCTGACATATGAATCGCATCGCTGAGTTTTAGGTTTTGTAAATGTGGGAAATCGCAGCGTAATAAATCAAACATCGCGCGCGTGGTTTGGCGAGCCGCCTCGCCTTTTTTGAGCGTTGATAAAACGAAATTTCGCGCATCTGTATACATCATCAGCGCTAGACTCCTTGGGCTTGCCTGCAAAATTTCGATGACGATATTGTTTACTGAATTCACTGGTTTGATGATTAGATGCTCGTCCTTTGGTGCAGCTCTTTTCAACAGGTTAAGCGCCAGATGAAGCAAATGTCGGTAATCCATATTGGCGGATCGGGCCTGCCAATTCATCCGTTTTGCATTAGCAACATCAAGTAACAGCTGCGGCTCGCGCAAGCTTATCGAATGCCCTGGGACATCGAGACACCGAGATAGAAACGTTGAGCCACAGTACGCCGTATGGAAAATAAAGTTTGGTGGCTTGGCGGGCTGGGCCTGATTCGGTTTGGCTAAACGCTCGAGTTGACTCAGGGGGATGGCAACGAGCTTACTAGCATCAGCAAAGGCGTCACGTCGAAGCCAGGTAATACGGCGTTGTAGATCCACTGGAACTTCAATAAACTCAATTTCTTCAGTGTCGAAGCGCAAGCGGTAAGCGAGAAAATCTGGATTCTCAAGGATATTTTGCATAGATCAATGTTTGCCAAGCCGAGCTTTTTGATATTGTATCAAGCTTAAGCCCCGCAACCATTGCCCAATTTTCAAACGATGACATCTCTAGCCGCAGTTGATCATGCGCTCAATTCGGGCGACCTAAGCCGTGGGCTGGAACTACTTCGCGCGCACTGTTCAATGAATGCAGCAGATGCATCCAGCTGGCATCGACTCGCAATTTTGGAGGAAAAAAACGGCAAGCCTGAAAACGCCAACTTAGCGCACCTGCAATGCCTCAAAGCGGCTCCCAGTACTGCATTTGGGTATTTTGCTGCAGGCGACTGGTTGCGGCGCTTAGCAAAACATGAAGCTGCTGCGGCTGCGTTTTCGGTGGTGCAGGATCTGCAGCCAGCGCTGTTGGGAGAACCTTCCCCTGATTTTGCAGATCACGCCAAAGTGGCCAATCGTTTACTCCGTACAACGCTCAGCGATCAACATCGCGCGGTTAATTCTGGACGCCAAGCATCACCACGAATTCATGATGCAATATGGTGTCGAACGCACGATCATAACTTCAGTTACCCGGAAGATAACTACGCACCACAGCTGTTTTATGTGCCGGAATTACCGCGACAAAAATTTTACTTACAAGCTGATTTCAGTTGGAGTGAACAGTTACTCGCGCATACGCCGATCATTTGCGCAGAGCTCGAAACCGCCATGGCGCAACAAGCAAGTCAAAGCGCCGTACGTCCGTACCTTGAGGCTGGCATGACCAATCTCGGCAATTTGCAATCTCTTGCCGGTTCCAGCGCCTGGTCTGCTATGGATCTGTACCGAGGGGGGCAAATTAATCAGGATATGTTGGCCTTGTTTCCCGAAACCCTGAGCGCCCTGGAAGAAGTGCCGACATACAATTTAACCGCAACTCCTTTCGAAGTATTTTTCTCAATTCTAAAAGGCAAACAGAGCATAGCGCCCCATTTCGGTGAATCGAATCACGCATTGACGGCACACCTGCCGCTCATTATCCCGGGATCAGGACATTTAGAAGTAGGCGGTGAGATGCGCGAATGGCGGCATGGGGAAATGCTGCTGTTCGACGACAGTTATTTGCACTCAGCTCACAACCAGAGCAATGACTCTCGTGTAGTGCTTATTTTTTCGATCTGGCACCCCGACTTGAGTGCAGAAGAACAGGCGCTAATCCGGCGAAGCTTTCAAGCCAGAGAAGCTTGGTATGCTCGCCGCGGCGAAACGATTCAGCAAGCCCTGAGTGGTTAAGCCAATTCCGCTAGAGCAGGAAGGTATTCTGCATAAGTTCGCCAACGATCCACTCGCTTATCGTCAATAGGCTCGCGCACTTGCAACTCAGAGAAGGTAAAACTAGCGGCATTTGATTCATGAAAGTCTAAAAACGACGGATCCCAACTAAGGCCACAAAACTCGACCACTTGCTTAGCAAAATGTTCTGGCTGTGAAACCAACTGTTCGTAATTTAGATCGAGAACGCGAGTTGAATGAATGGAAGACCAATGTGCCATCAAACGCTCCGCCTGCTCAGAAAAGTGCGCAATATCATCGATGCGATTGGCGTAATTGTGCCCCGCAGCAAATGGGTGGGTAAAGATAGACAGGGCCAAATCGGGTGCAGAGCGATGCATTTGAATCACGCGCGCTTCAGGGAATAGTTTCAGAATCAATCCCACGTGGCGAAAATTATGCGGCATCTTGTCAGTGAATATTGGCGTACTGATCTCCGGCAACCGTTGCAAATACCCGATTCGCAATGCAGACCATTGATCGGCAGTGATTTGCGATGGGTGCGGTAGCTTACCGCTACTGATTTGTTGACGAAAATCAGTAGCGAGGTATTCCATCGCCTCTTGTTCACCGCCATTGGTTACCTGGGAGTGCTGGCCCAAGATACGCTCCACTAAAGTGGTGCCGCTGCGCGGAGCACCCACAATGAAGATGGGCTGAATGTCCATCGATTCGCTATTGATCTCGGCATCTGCTTGATCAAAAAGTGACAGAGGAAATTCGTCGATAATGTAGTCGACCATTTGCGCTTGATAATTTGCAGAATAAACGCTGTCACTCGCTTGCAGCTCAGAATACTGAATTTCGTTGGCCTGCTTCCACGCTGAAACGGCTTGTTGAACATTCACTTCACGGTCATGTAACTGAGCCAGGGCATATCGCAGTTGCGCTCGGTGGAACGTCGACTGGTGAGCATCAGCATTGTTGCTGAGCAAGGCATCTAGCTCATCGATAAATCCAGAAATTTGATTGTCCGCACCCATCTCTGCGCGTACCGACCATGCCTGGCCATTAACAGGAGCGCGTTTAATCGCCTCACTCGCAGCCGCTGTAGCGCCTTCGTAGTCGCCTTGTAACCGCGCAATGCGGGCTTTCAACACATGGATTTCGGCGCCGTCTTCGCCAGCGTTTGCAGCTTGTGCTGCGGCTTTGAGAGACCTCTCGGGGTCTTGCGCGATTAATAGCAAATCAGCAAAGCGTAGATAGTGGTTGGCGGTAGGATTAGTCTGTCGCAAAAATCGCTCATAGGCTTTGATTGCTAAGGGATAGTCTCTCACCTGCATTGCATTAACCGCGAGCTGTTCAGCAACGTCACTGTCATCTGGAACCGCCTCATGCAGCTGACGCAGTATATTGACGGCTTCCCGCCAGTTTGCCAAACGACCGTGTGCACGAGCAAGAACCAGTTGATCAGCCGGGGGCAGCACATGCAGTCTAGACAGAAGCTGTATCGCTGCACCCGGTTCTCCCAGCTGCACAAACATGTCAGCAATTCGAGGGCAAAACACCGCATCATCTTTGCAGTACTTGGTGGCTCGCTGCAGCACCATGATCGCTTGCTTGCGATCCCCCAGATGCATAAATAGGCCTGCGAGATTGCAGGCGATATCTACTGCTTCGGGTTCTAATTCCGCGGCTCTACCCAACTGCTGCAAGGCGGAGGCATGGTCGCCGCGTTGGTAGTTTAGGGTGCCCAATAAGAACAGTGCTGAGCTATTTTGCGAATCTTCAGCAAGAATCTGGCCACACAATTCGGCCCCTCGAGTTGTATCTCCCGCCTGTAAAGCCTGTTCTGCATCTGACAATAAGTTTGCTATTAAGTCTGTCACAATTTTTCTCTATCGTTTTTGAGCTTGCACAAACCAACCCAAAAGCGCTTGGTCCGCGTAAATCATTTCATTCGAAACATTAACTAAGCCCATGCCCCCCAGTTGATCTACATATTCCTGCATTTGCCGTTCGTCGTGCGCCGCCTCTCTAAGCTGGAATAAACGAGAGCGCTCCGCGCGCAACCGCAAAGCCATCGTAGCACCCAGCTTTTGCGCAGCATTAGGGCTGTTGGAAAGCAGCTGACTGATTTGATTGATGCCACTAAAAATTTGGCCAGAAATAGACGCGCTGCCATTTGGGTACTGATCAACTGCGGATCTTCCTGCATCCTCGAGCTTAGCAAAGCTGCATTCCCCCTTTAGCATTTTCAGCAGGGTCTCAATCACGCCACCTTCCTGTAGCAGAATGTTCATTTCATCAATTTTGATGCGCGAACCCTGCAAGATCTCGCTGTCGGCGTGATGAACTAAAAATCCGATCAACCCGCCAGGGCGCAGCACCTCTAGGACTATGGCGGTTGCCTCGCTCAGGCCCGCGTATTCAATCCCGAACTGACTCGTAAGCACATCAAATTTCGCCTCTGGAAAAGGCAAATTGCGTAGGTCTACCTTTGCGTGGAAGCGCACCTCCGCGAGTTGTTGTGACTCGCTTAGGTAATTTGTTGGATCAATATCCGCAGCATCAACCGCGTCGATTGAAAACTCTTTTAATTTGAGTAAGGTAGCCGGCACAACACCATTGCCAGTGGCTAGGTCAAGAACTCGCGCACCGGCTTGAATTGGCTCAGCAAAACTTAACCAAACATCTTCAAGCACCGCTTGATCCTGCGCTGAATCGGAGGCAACACAACTATAAAGTTGATTTTGCGCCCAGTACAAGGACCAAGCAATATCGTCGAACGAATCAGTCATGAGCTCATTCAAAGTCTATCTCGGCACCACATCAAACGGCGCCGTCAATCGAAAATCGTTCTCAGCACCCGAGAATGGAATTGTTCCATGCCAAAAATAGGAAGGGAATAAAACCACCATGCCAGCGCGGGGCCGAACAATTTTTTCAATCCTCTCACGATCCGATAAAACCAGAGGGCTTTCGCCAAACTTTATCGACCCAGCTACATCATCACTCTCCATTTGCGCTGGGAGAGTGATGTAACATGACGAGCTTATCCATCCAGCGGGGTGAACGTGATTTACATGAAACCCGTTTGCTCTTAAGTTAACCGACCAACTACCAGAAAACTCAAAAGTCTGTTTCTTGCGCGCAAACAACGGGTGCTCAGAATCATTCGGCATGGCGCCAATATAGTCAATGACAACGCTGCTCAGCAACTTCTTGAACGCCTGAATCACGGGGTTTGGATTATGCAGCAAACGCGCAGCAGTTTGAGTGCCCTCGCGCAAAGTCTGATCTAGTGGCGCTTGCTCAGTATTGTGCAGTTCCAATAATGTCACTTCAAGCGCCGCGACAAATTCGGCTAAATCGGCGTAGCCATCAGGAACTGGCATGGTGTAGGCCTTTACCATTGAATCGTAATCGCAAAGCCAGCGATATTTATCTTTGTCGACATCACGCCAGATCAATGATTGCAAAGCCCAAGTCAACTGGCAATCCGGATCTTTCTGCTTGAGCTCGTCCAAAACACTTTGCGCACCAAGGTAGTCTGCTTGAATGAGCTGCAACTTAACCAACTGTTGCGCGGCTTGTTTCGAAAACTCTGCGTCTAAGGCTCGCATCAGTAAAGGCTTAGCTGATTCATACTCACCTTGCTCAGCAAGCAACTCGCCTTTGAGTGACAAAAACTCAGGCACTTCTGAGAAATAGGCTTCGCCTCCCTTGACTATCTCCTTCAGAGCGGAGGTGCGTCCGGCTCGGAACATCTGCCTGGCATAGGCCATAAACAAAGATTGTTGATTTGGGTTTTGCGCCAGCACTTGAGAATAACTGTCACCAAACTGCTCAGTGTCACCAGCCTCCCACAGCAACTCATTCAGTCGTTCATGAAACTGAATGTTCAGAGGTTGTTCTGAAACTGCGCTCCGCAATTTTTCAATTGCCAATTCACCCTCACCTGCTTCATGAATAGAGTTAACGTAACTCAACGTCATGGTGGGGTGTTTAGGATTAACGTCTTGCGCGCGACGATAGTATTGTCTCGCTGAGTCTAGCTCGCCCTGTAGATGGAAATTCAAACCAAGATTGTGCAAGGCGTTAGCAGCGCCGGGATCAACGTCAATCGCTTTCTCGTAGAATTGTTGCGCTTTAGCATAACTTTTGGTCTGTCGATAACAATCGGCTAAGGCTGTATAGCTGCTTGCATCGGCAACTTGGTGAGCCAAAGAAGATTCTAGCGTCTGAATTGCTTCATCAAATTTATCTTGTGCCTGTTGGCAAATAGCAAGGTTGCGGATCGCTTCTACATAATCTGACTTCAGGCGAATCGCTTTGTCGTAGTTCTGTTCAGCCTCTGAGAATCGGCCTAACGACTTTTGGAGATTCGCAAGGTTGTTTAAAACCTGTGGGTTGTTTGGCGCCACTGATACACAGCGCAAAAAATGCTGCTCTGCGGCCACTACGTCACCCAAGGATTTGTACGTCAATGCAGCCAGGTGTAGAACATCCGCTTGTTTAGGAAGCTTGCGTTGCAAACGCTTCACCACCTTCAAGGCATCAGCCGCACGGCCTTCTTGAATGGCACGAAACGCGACGTTCAACTGCTGCGCAAGTTGTGGAGAAAGAGATTGAGACATAAATAGATGAAAGCGAAAGCCCGATCAACAGAGATTGCCACGCGGCTACGCCACTCGCAATGACAATCTTTAAGTACTAGCCCAACAATTTAGAAAACGAAACAGAACAAGCGCAACAAAGCGACCTTAAAGTCACTCCCCTCGATAACCAGCAACCAAACAATCTATCAGTGGATAAAGAGAGCCCTCAGCGAAACAAACTGAACAAAAAGTCCTTCCCCCGATAACCAGCAACTCAACAATCCGTCAGTGAACAAGAGCCCTCAGCGAAACAAACCAACATTAAAGTCTTTCCCCTCGATAACCAGCAACCAAACAATCTATCAGTGAATGAAAAAAAACGGCGAGCCAAGGCTCGCCGTTTTTTGTACTGCTTTTGGTACTTCTTTAAGCGATAAGCTTATCGGAAACGATAGTTAGCGCTGAAGAATACTCTTGGACCAAGCAATGAATACGTTTCAGGGAAAGTATTCGACTGCTCTTGTTGGTCACCCAGAGCTGTTGGCTCTGTATCAAGAATATTGTTGATACCAAAGTTGATTGAGAAATCATCGTTGAATGCATATGAACCTGCAAGATCAAGATAAATCTCACTGCCGATTTCAGGAACAACAATTGTTGAACGATCTACTCCACCGTTCTCAATAGTGTCGTCATCAGCAGCACTCAAGTAACGCAACAAACCTGAGATAGTCCAAGGTCCTGAAGTCCAAGTAGC
>CALJJR010000013.1 GCA_937973905.1 uncultured Arenicella sp.
CCTGGGCCGCCGTGAGCGTCAGCGAACGGAACGAATAACCCAGCCTTGAGCGCGGGCGGCCTGGGCCGCCGTGAGCGTCAGCGAACGGAACGAATAACCCAGCCTTGAGCGCGGGCGGCCTGGGCCGCCGTGAGCGTCAGCGAACGGAACGAATAAAAAAAACACCGTGTATTTCTACACGGTGTTTTCCAGTTACTTCCTGTATTTCCCTGCCCCCTAAATAGATTTGGTTCCCGGACCAAAGCTAACGCGCTAACCCCTACAATCGGCGCTGGGGTAACCCGAAATCCTTACCCTCGCTCTTACGGGTTAAATAATGCGATATTTTTTGTACCGAACATAGCCACTATGGTCGGCAATTTTCGGGACTAAGGTCTGAGCCTATTGTTACCAACAGATCAATTAACTGTTTTTCATCGCACCGACAAATGCTTTGGATTCTTCAATCGAGGTTTCCATTTGTTGCACAAGATCCTTGATTTTGTTTTCAATGAACACGGCTTCACCAGAGAGGCTACTGACAGCGCGTGCATTCAAGTTATGTTTTAAAAACAGCGTATTGTCTTGCAACACTTGGAGCACCGGCTTTACGCGCTCCTGAGATTCCTGCATTTTTTGATAAATAACGCCGTATCGCTCTCGAGTAGACGCTAAATTTTTCGCACTCGCCTGACGGAGATTATCGCTCTGATATTCGGTGATTTCCTGTTCCCATTCTTTGAATAGAGCAACCGCAACACTGTTCACAGCTTTGATTCTGTCGTCCAACTCATTCGCTCTACTCTCGCTTCTAGAAACAGCTTTCGACATTTTCTTGTACTTTTGCTCTAAACCTTGATCATCAACTTCAATCAAGCTTGCGAGTTCTTGATACGCGGTTTGAAACTGGGTTTTGGCAGCTTCTTGAGTCGCCGTGGTTTTTTCAATGCGGTCGACGAGAATATCTCGTTTATGAACCCCCATTGTTTCTAGTGCAGAATAGCGGACTTTTTGCGCAGTTCCGCAAGCCGATAAACTGACCACGAGCATTAAGGTGAGGAGTTGTTTCATATGAATTCGTAAAAAATAGTGTCTTGCGCTGGATGGTAGCAAAATTGGCATCCTTACTTAGCAAAAGCGTGTTAAATTTTGTACAACGTCACGAGCTCAACAACACTCCACATGAATGCGATTTTGCGGTTTCTTCCGCTCATCTTTGATTCCAAAAAGCTATCTGGCAAAAAGCGCTGGATCGTATTGGCATTAACCTTGTTCTCTTCCTATGAGATGTTGAGCCCCAATGGGCTCGGCGCCAAGTGGGGCATTCCTAGCTACGACACATTTTATCAAGAGCCGCGAGATGTTTTGATCACCCGCGTTGAAGCAGCCAGTACGGCGCAAGAAGATTCCGTGGAGGAGTTTCGCAGCGCTCTTGATGAATTCAAAGCGGTGACGGGTTTTCAAGGTGGCGATTTAGAAGCCAAGTTCAATACGCTCAATGCGGCTTATAAAGACAGCGAGCGCGCGGCCGGAGAAATGAGTTCAAGAATCGATCGTGTGGTCGCTGCGACCAATCGCCTATTGAGTGAGTGGCGGGACGAACTTGATCAATATCACGATGCGAGCATCGCCCGAAGGGCTCAACAACAATTTGATCAAACTCGTGGGCAGGCCGAACGCTTGATTGCGGCGATGCGCAAAACAGAGGAGAAAACGGCCCCAGTGCTTGCGGCCTTTCGTGATCAAGTTCTATTTCTAAAACATAACTTGAACATGCAAGCGGTTAGCTCACTGCAAGACGAGAGTGTTTCTATCGAATACGATGTAACCATTCTTATCCAAGAGATGGAAGCCTCAATAGCAGAGGCACGCGCCTTTATTAAAGAACTCTCGACATAAACACAGCTGGAGTTTTTAACTGCCAGTAATAGGGCTAAGAAAATATTTCTTGCCAGCTAGTTCTATTCTCCGCTGCCATAACATTCCAACAAGATAAATGCGCAAGCATATTCACTTGCTGCGCGCTTAAATGGAGCTGAGTTAAGGTACCGTAGTAAGGAAAGTTCCACAGAGACGAATCTGGCACATCTCGTAAAAACAGCGCATTTCGAATCGGTTGGTCAGTTATTTGATCTTCCCAAGCGTTAACACGGTTGTTGCACACCCACAATACATCCACCTCTCGTGTTTCAGAAATCCCATACCATTTGTTGATTTGGACTGAGAGCTTGGGCTGAAAGAATATTGCTGAGTCCTGAAAATTATTACTGGCGTTCTTTAAGCCATCCAGTAGTTCCTGAAAGCGCGACTCTGGGAAGACCTTATTGTGTTGCATCAAAGGTGAAGCAGGGTTTGTTGCTCCTGCATAAGGGCGATACCCATCATCATCAAACACGCCAGCAATTGGTTGATAACCAAACAGCGGCGGGATGGTTGCTGGCACCTGGGTATATTCAGAAGTACTCCACTTATGCTCAACCGCTTCCGACGAATTAATAAATACCACAATCTTTTTCAAACGCGTGGTTGCGAGTAAATTTGCCAAGCCGCTATTTTCTATATTGCCCCCATCGGCAAAATCATATTGCTGCCCGGCACTGCCACCATCGTATACGGGCCATAAGTCATACTGAGGAACCAGATCTCCCAAAGCATAGCGATTCTCAAATTCGGCTGCGAATGCTGAACTACTCATAGCTGCCATGTCGACCAGTGAAAAGGGTCTAGACTGATTAACTTGTACTCGCCCGTTAGCATCTTTACTCGCAAAACTTGACCCGAGGGCGAATGGTTGAACGGTTCCGCCGCCAATCGTTGGCCCAGACTGGCCATCTTGTGGGAACTCGGCCAATACGCCTGCATGTTCCATAGTCGAAAAAAACGGTACCAGCTCCTTCTGCCCTGCCCAGTCTGGATAGAACATCGCTGCATTCATCGTCAGTCTCGGCCACGGATTCCGAGCGAAGAAAAAGTCATTCTCGGTAAGTGGATTAAAGGGGCCGATCGTTCGCTGGAAGTCATAAGGTTGAAAGCCATAGTACTTTTTAGGGTTACAACCTGGGTCGGTGTCGTACAAACCAAATGGCCTGAATACTAGATTACCTATCGCGGCCCGCCACCACTGATGAGAATCATTGAAGCCGGCATCGCGAAAGCTTTGCACTTGCTTTAACAATGCTTCCCAACCCAATCGGGTTGGAACCTCTCCAAGATTGTAGCTTGGAAGATACGACAAGTTTGACGCAACATTGCTGCCTTCCCAACTGAGTTGCGATGGTTCGGCTGGGGAATTTAGAAACGCTTCATAAGTGATCGAGTCAGGTAAATAGGTGTAAAGAGAACTCGCCCAACAACCACCAGAAACACAGGAGATTGTGCCCACGCGATCTATCCACGGCGTACCAGCACTGTCGATTGAATGGCTTAGACCTCGCAGTTGCCCCATGGTTGCCGACAACGCTCTTGATCCTCCGCCCGAAAAGCAAACTCCCACATCACGCCGACTGCTCTGCTCATCCAATACCTGATCGCTGTGCGATGCAGACCTAGGTGTAATGCGAATAGCCGTGCTTAACCGAACCTGTGTCTGTGTTGTTTCCATTGTCCCCCCTTGGTCAATCCAGACCTGGACTTTTACATTGAATCCCTAGCCTACCACATCATGGACAATTGTAATAAATAGAATAGGTGAACGTCTGTATTACGAGCTGAAAAACCCGGTGCGATAGCTCAAATAGGCAATGCGCTACATCTTCCTTAATGTCTAATCACAAATCTTCATTGATTTGCTATTGGCCATGCACGCGCATGGCTACGCTATGAACTAGTTGTCTACCAGCTCAGAGACAACCAACCATGCATAGTGCGCATCGGCAGGCTGTGGAAAATCCAGATTCTTGACCCGCTTTTTTAAACATCTGGCGGTGACTTTCTTTGGAAACGATTTGAAATCTTTTGCCTTGCCGGTTTTCGTCACCGTGAAAAACACTTCAATTTGCTTGCTGAGTAAAGGCTCCCAACATTTCTTAGCAAATTTTTCATCAGCCAATAAGGTGGCCAGTAGCTCCTGTTTATACTCCTTAGATTCTTTCGACATCAAAGCACGCTGTAGGTACCCAAATCGATCTTGCGCCTCCTTTTCTTCACACTTTTCGCAGGTTCGATCCTCCTTATTGCCTAAACGGCTGGGCCAAAACTTCTTCTTAATTTGCTGTTCTTGATCTAGACGCCGCAGTTCATGCTCAATCGCATCACTGGGCAAAGCAAACGCAAAAATGAGGACAGCGGCAAATAGGTAGATCAACTTGAGCATATTTTTCCTTCTAGATTTTGGCCTTTCAGTTTACACATCTGGAAAAATTCAACAAGCGCCAATAAAATACGCCGCTTTCGATTGCAGGTATACACTCCATAGAATAAACCTATCCGGGAAATTTATGGCAGCCCTTTACGTGATCATTAACCATGCCACTGGCTTGCATAAAGGCGTAGCAGATAGTACTACCAACAAATTTAAAACCGAGCTTTTTAAGTGCCTTACTCATGGCGTCAGACTCGGCGGTTGTCGCGGGTACTTGTTTCATAGTCTTCCACTTATTCACCTTTGGCTCCCCATCAACAAACGACCAAAGAAACTCTGAAAAAGTGGGCCCATCACCTAGCTTGGCCGTATGCTGCATCTGCAGATAAAGTTGCGCATTCACAATAAAGGCGTTCACCTTCAATTTATTCCTTATGATTCCTGGGTCCGACAATAACTCCGCTCGTTTCGCCTCGTCATATTTGGCAATTTTTTTTGCGTCAAACTTATCGAAGACCTTCCGATAATGATCACGTTTCTTAAGTACAGTAATCCAGCTTAGCCCTGCCTGAGCACCCTCAAGGTTAAGCATTTCGAATAAAGCCCGATCATCGTACTCAGGCACACCCCATTCTTCATCGTGGTATTGAATGTAAATATCATTGGACTCACACCAAGAACAGCGTTTTACACTCTTTGTCATTAACGTTCATCTCCTCTTAACTCTGATACGCGTTCATACATGGTCACCCTATTCGCCTCTGCGGCGGGTACCGGTGGACCACTCACTAAAGAAATCCGTTTCATGAACGCGCTGGGTACACCTTTCAATGCACGGCCTCGATGACGCGAAAACCAAGTCCCCCACATCCCTTTTAACGCCAGCGGCACCACAGGAACTGCATTCCTTTTTAATATTTCATCGATACCGGGCTGAAATTTGTTCATTTCGCCAGTGCGAGTAATACCACCCTCCGGAAAAATACACACTAAGTGGCCTTTCTCTAAAGAGTCGGCGATGCTGTCCATGGCTTCAGCAAGAATTTCAGGAGACTCTTTCTTCGAGGCAATGGGAATGGACCTTAAACCGCGGAACATATGTTTTATCAGTGGTAATTCATAGAACCAATAATACATAACAAAGCGTATTGGACGCGGCCCAAGGGCGAGAATAATCACCGGGTCAACAAAACTCACATGGTTGCAAACCAGCAAGGCTGGCCCCTCTTCAGGAATATGATGCAAGTCTTCCTTTTTAATTCTGTAAACACTATGAATGAGCAACCATCCCAGTAAGCGTAAGAAAAACTCGGGCACCACCGAGAGGATGTAGAGCGTGGCGATCAAGTTCAAAACAGCTGCCAACTTAAAGATTTGTTGAACATCAAATCCGATGGCCAGCATTGCCGCCGCCAGGCCGCCAGCGAACACCATAAAAAGCGAGTTGATAATATTGTTGACCGCAACCACTCTTGAACGATTGCTGTCATCACTGCGCAATTGCATAAAAGCATAAAGAGGAGTGATAAATAAGCCCGAGCAAAATGCCATCATGGTCATATTGAATATCGTCCACCAGGCGCCATCGGTTTGCATTAATTCACCGAGGCTTCGGAGTGCTTCCGTCGGTGGGAGCTGTGTATTGCCAAGCTGCCAAGTAAAGAAACTGATGCCTAGTGCACCGATTGGCATCAGTCCGATTTCGACTCGGCCACCAGAGAGCTTTGCGCAGGCAATAGACCCTAAACCAATACCAATTGAAAACGTGGCGAGCAAAAGCGTTGCTACCTTTGAATCGCCCCCGAGCACGGAGTCTGCGAACGTGGGGAACTGAGTTAGAACAATAGAACCAAAAAACCAAAACCAAGAAATTGCCAAGATCGCCAAGAACACCGGCTTATTCTGCCGCGTCATTGTGATAATGCCCCAAGTACTGCGCCACCAATTTAGAGAAATTTTTAAATCAGGAGCCGCAGGCGGTGCACTTGGAATACTGCGAGAAGCGAAATACCCGAGCCCCGCGAGCACCACTAAGGTTGCCATTAGAGGGGTCATACTCATTTCTGGAGAAGCGAGTAAACCGCCGAGAATAGTACCCAACAATATCGAGATGAAGGTGCCCGCTTCAACATAGCCAGTGGCCGCCAACAATTCATGTTTCCCCACATGTTGGGGCAAGATACTGTACTTGATGGGACCAAAAAATGCCGACTGCGCACCCAAGCAAAACAACACCAACATCATGAGCTCTATCGATCTCAAGTAGAGTGCAAAACAGCCCAATAGCATGATCATTATCTCGGCAATCTTGATTCGTCTGATCAGCCAAGCCTTATCGAACTTGTCCGCCAGTTGACCCGCAAGAGCGCCAAACATAAAGAACGGCAAAATAAACAAGATCAGAGCTATGTTTTGCAGAATCGCTTTATTACTTACAACCAGCGTATAGGTGATTAAAATTGCGAGTGCGTTCTTGTAGACATTGTCGTTGAAGGCCCCCAAAAACTGAGTACAAAAATAGGGCAGAAAGCGGCGTTGCCGGAGTAATCGCTGCGACATCAGGGTTTAACTGCGGCGGTAGGGGCGAGAATCGCTATAATCATATTGAAAAGATTACCACCAAGCATCCAGCTTTAGTAGGGACATGTCGACCGAAGTAGATTTTCTAATCGTTGGCCATGGTTTAGCCGGCGTAATTTTGTCGTTTGAACTAATGCGTCGCGGGAAATCGGTGATGGTGCTCGATCAAAATGACCCGAATAGCGCATCGCGAGTCGCAGCGGGGATAATTAACCCAGTAACGGGGCATCGACTCAATATTACCGACAAATTTAGTGAATTCTATCCCGCAGCAAAACGATTCTATCGCGCATTTGAACAACACCACAAAACAAGCGTGTTCCGGCAGGTGTCGCAATCGAGATTGATTAAGAATCAGGGCCAATACGACTTTCTGCAAAAGCGCCTAAACGACCCGGCGTACGATAAAGTATTAGGCAACCACGATAAGGAGCCGGACCACTTTCTCAATCCGCAGTTCGGCGCTATAGAGGTGAAACAGTCTGCAACGATAAATACTGAACTATTGCTGGAGACGAGTCAGCAACACTTACTAAGCGTCGACTCTTTACGGTTACAGGGTGTCGATTATGCAGCTTTAATAGCTCAAGCAGATGGCTTCTATTTACAGGGCGTTAAAGCCAAGCGGCTGATTTTTTGTGAGGGTTACCAAGCGATGAACAATCCATGGCTTGCCAAGCTTCCTTTCAAACTGGCTAAGGGCGAAATCATTGATCTGAAATTGGACAGCCCACTACCCTATCTGAGCTGGGGCCATTGGTTGGTTCCGCAGGCTGATTCTCAGCATGCACGGCTTGGGTCAAGCTATGATTGGAACGATTTGAGCAGCGATATTGTCCACACTGAAAGCCTTCTGCAAAGCCTAGAGAAACATGTTGGTGTATCGGTTAGTTTGATGGGGTCTCGTAGTGGCATAAGACCGACAACCAAGCATCGCGTGCCATTTATCGGCCAAGTTCGCGCGTTACCAAATGCATATTGTTTTAACGGTTTCGGCAGCAAAGGTTGTTTACTCATCCCCTACTATGCTGAGCACCTCTGCGACTTTTTACTACACGGTTCTCCGCTCGCATCGGAGTTGACCCAATGGCTTTAACGCAACTTGCTCATAAGTTGATAAGTGAGCACTTCCAACAGCCAGGAACACGTAAAGAGCTCGCAATTGACGGAACCTGCGGCAATGGGTATGACACTGAATTTCTCTGCCGTCTGGGTTTTGACAAAGTAGTGGCCTTCGATATTCAAGCACGCGCGATTGAGATCACTCGACATCGTTTAGCTGAGAACAAATTTGAAAACTTTGAACTGCGCTGCGCGAGTCATACCGAAATAGAACGTGTACACGTTGCAGAGATAGACTGTGCCATGTTTAATTTTGGTTGGTTACCGCATGGTGATAAAGAAATCACCACGCTCGGCGAGAGCAGTGTTCAGGCAGTGCAACAGTGCTGTGACAGACTCTCTGCTTTCGGCCTGATATCCCTGATGTGCTATCTCGGGCATTCGCAAGGCGAGGAAGAGACCATTCAGATTGATGGTTATCTGGCATCCTTGTCCAGCCAATGGCGAGTAGTGCGGCACGCGTCTGGGTCGGAAAACCCGGCCGCACCTCGCCTTACTATATTAACGCGAGAGCCCGAAAGCCCGGCAACTAATTAGATGCCCGCGCCTTGGCTGCCAGTGTCGATTTGCTGCATATCAACCGTAAGAATTCGCCCTTCGCTGTTATGCGTTAAGGTGCAGGTGTACTGAACCGCTTTACCACTACCAAGTCGCACTCCAAATCCACCAACACCAACGCCGCCGCCCTTAGTAAAGCTGTAACTCGTATAGTGGCGACCACCTTGTTTGCCGGTGCTAACTGGCTTTCCTTTAAGCATTTTCTTTGCTTCGTCTAACGTTGTTTTACCCTCAACGATTTTCCCGCAGGCCTCGTAATTAAATTTCTTACCAGACTTTGAACCACCCAAGCCGATGGCCTGAGCCGAAGTACTGAAGACCATAGCAGCCACCCCTAACGCGATAATTTTTTTCATTTTGATTCCATCAATACATGTTTTTAATTGGTTTATCGTCTGACCGAGGGCCAGCCGAAGGAATCAGTATAACGATTTACAAACCGAGGGAGAACTCCCCAAACGGGTGATTTGAGGCATTAAAATCAATCCACTATTTTGATTTTGGTGCCGGGAACTGGTTCGCCATCAGGATAAGCATTGTTGATCAAACGAAGCTGCTGTTCGGCATAATCACTTAACGATGATTGTCTAGCTAGCCTAGCAAAGGTATCGCCAGCTTGTGCCTCTACCATTCTAATCTTGCTTTCAGAAGCCAACATTTTTTCATTTGACTTGAGTCCTCGTACGCTCCGAACCGTGCTAAAGAAATTTTGTGTGGGTAAGCTTTTACCTTGGCCTAATATTAGCAATCGTTGGTCACCACGCTGAATAGCGCTAACTCGAACATTTTGTTGCTGACGCGTTCGTTGATCGCTAATGGTTGCTACGCCGGCATAAGCCTCACCATCAGCCAACTGTATGCGTTGACCATCGCGAAACCCTTGAAAATTTGAGCGTAGAAAATCGTCAATGTTTCCGCCGGAATTATTCGGCGCCATGCGCATACGAACAACTTGAGACCCATCTGGCGCAACTCCCACGAGTTCAGCTGGTTGATTAATGATCCGCCACTCCTCAGGAAAGCGAATGAATAGATCGAGACTCTTGTGATAAAAACGATTACCACGGGTAATGCCTTGACTTTCACTCTCGCCAAAAATCATACCATCGGTAAGCCTAAGAAAACGTCCATCGTCCGGTACAGGCTGACTTGCATCACGGTACTCCGCCGCGGCCGCGATCACGCCTTGCAAGCGTGTATCGTTTCGTGGGTGCGAAGCAAACAAACCATGATAGCCTTGCACCTCGCGGCCCTCGAGCCGCGCCTTCTCTTTGTTGAACAATTCTTGATCTTTCAGAATTCCGATCACGCCAATCATGTCTTCTGGATCATAGTTATTTTGCGCGATGTACTTTGCGCCCAATGAATCCGATTGCAGTTCTTGTGTTCGGCCGTAACCACTCATTAATGCGCCCCCCAGCATCTGCGACAGCTGGAGTAAATCGCCGCTGCCTGTGCCAACTGCAACCGCAACCGATGCTACGCTGGCCAGCTGTTGTTGGGCGGCTCGCTGTGCTCCGTGCCGCGCCGTAACGTGGCCAATTTCATGCCCAATGACACCCGCGAGATGCGATTCACGGTTCATATAAGCCATGATGCCTCTAGTGATATAGACATAGCCACCCGGCAGCGCAAAAGCGTTGACTTGTGGGCTATCTAACAAAGTAAATGTCCACTGCAAATCAGGGCGCTCACTTTTTGCCGCTAGCCGTTGTCCAATGTCATTAATATAAGCTTGAAGCTCGGGGTCTTCGTAGATTTGATATTGCTTTAGGATTTCTTGGTGGTACTTGGCTCCGGCGTTGATCTCCCAAGATTCAGACAAGGCAACTTCAGGACGACCCGTAACCGGATTGGTTGCGCAACCTTGCGCAAATACGACGATGCAGGCCAGCAAGACACAACGATTAATAACTTTAATTAAGTACATACTCTTGAGCATATTGAACCTCGAAAGTGGAGTGCGAGAGCTAGCATTAAGAGAGCTAGCATTAAGATAGCACATTGTTTCAAGACGCAGCAGCGGGGAGGATTACACTCTGACAATCTTTTACCATTGTCAGCAACACCGATGTGAGACTACTTGAACGGTGACAACAACATTTGGTCGACCCTTTTGCAATCGCCTTGCTCTCCTTCTAGACCAATTTCCATCGTGGAATGCCCATCTCGAGGCTCATCGGTATAAGTCTTGAACATTCGATCCCACCAGATGAGAAAGAAACCGTAATTAGTGTCTTGTTCATCGCGGTGAATAGAGTGGTGCGCACGATGCACATCAGGAGTAGCGATAACCATGCGCAACACCTGGTCGAGTCGACGCGGTAACTTCAAATTACTGTGGTTAAAGGCTGGACCAATAAACAGCATCAACTCAAAGACAATCACAGCAGTAACGGACGCGCCCAACAAAGCGACAAACAGTGATTTGTAGAGCAGAGAAAGAAACAATTCCAGCGGATGAAAACGAATCGCTGTGGTCACATCCATATCGTGATCAGCGTGATGAACTCGATGCATTCGCCACAACAACGGAATTTTATGAGTCGCCACGTGTTGCCAATAAATTGCAAAATCGAGGGCAATTACCGCTAGCAAACCCGCGACCCAAGGCGAGACATCTAGCACATTGAATAAACCGAACCCGCGTTCACCAGCCCATATTGCAACAGCCACCAAGGTCAGCGGTACCAGTAGCCGCATGATCAAGGTATTCACAACGAATAAGAAAAGATTATGATAAATCCGCTCGATTCCGTTCTTAAAGAGGTCGCGACGGGGTGCGACCCCTTGTAGAAGTATCAATAAAAAAAATGCCGTAATCGGCAGCAGAGTGGCTAAGTTCTCAAGCGTAACTGGATTCATTATCTGGTCCGACATACCGCTCGCTCAATAATACTTGAGAAGTGGCCGCAGTATGCGCCCAGCGACGAGGAATATGCTAACCAATTTAACTTAGCACACGCTTCCCCTCGATCCAGTGAAGAACGGGCTCCCATTCAATCATGTCTTGCTTAACTTCTGAGGCTGGCATTTCGAAAATCCCGACACCCGAGTCTGCTGCTTTAACGTAATTCTGAGAATTTCGTATAACGCCAACAAAAGGTACGTCCAAGGCCTTCAAGAATGACAAGAGAGCTTGGTAGGAGTGATAGTTCTTTTGTGCACGATTCGCCACCACACCGATAATCGCCTTAGCATTATTTTTTCGAACACGTGCGGTTATATCAGTAATAAAGCTGGCTGCTACTCGCATATCTATCGCTGATGGCAATACTGGAATAATAACCACGTCGACCAGTTTTATAAGACGCGCAACTTTGGCGCTATCGGTACGCGCGGGTGCATCGTAGATCACTCGTTGTGTGTCAACATGTGGATAAATTTTTCCTTTGAGGCCATTAAAACCTTGGATTTTATTTTCATCCTTGGGGCGAACCCGCAACCATTCCATCGATGATTGCTGGGGGTCTAAATCCACTAGAGCGGTAGATATGTCCCAAACCGCATAGTAAGTGGCAAGGTTGGTTGCGATTGTGGTTTTACCGCAACCACCCTTGGGATTTACAACGAGTATGGAACGCATTTGTTGGCCCTCTTTATTATTAGTCATTATTCAGCACTGTTTTGCATTGGTACTCAGACCAAGGATTATCTCAATCAGAGGTTTCATCAATCGATTGAGGATACTATCATTTCATTTTGTTGCCAAACCCGCGCGCATCTAATGACCGCTGAGATCCTTATTGTCGAAGACGAAAAAGAAATAGCTGATACCTTAGAGTACGCCTTCGCTTCTGCCGGAATGCAAACTCTTTGGGTCAGCTCTGGCGATGAGGCTCGCAAGTACTGGCAGACCAAGGAATTTGATTTGTGTGTGCTGGACGTCGGTCTACCTGATCATAATGGCTTTGAATTGCTTAAAGAGTTGCGTCAATCGGGAGCTCAAAACTGTAATCTACCGGTTGTTTTTCTAACCGCACGCAATGACGAAATCGATCGCATTATTGGCTTAGAAATTGGCGCAGATGATTATGTTTGTAAGCCATTCAGCCCACGTGAGGTGGTGGCGCGAGCCAAAGCAATAATCAAACGCACCGGTTCAAACCAGACGTCAAGCATTGCAGCCACGGACAACCCTTTTATCGTTAATGAACAACGCTTCACAATTCAATTAGAGTCAGAAACTCTGCCGTTGACCAGAGCTGAGTTTCATTTGCTCTCTACTCTGCTTTCCCAGCCAGGGCGGGTATTCACTCGACGTCAGTTAATGGACAATGTGTTTTCAGACAATCATCCGTCTGACGATCGGGCCATCGACACCCATGTAAAAACACTGCGCGCCAAGTTGAACACACAAAAGCCTCACCAAGAGTACATCGTTACCCATCGCGGCTTTGGTTATAGTTTAAATATGGAAAGCTAAGCCATCCGAACTATGCGCATTTCATACGGCCTGCGAGCCTTCGCTATTTATTTCCTTATCTTGGGAACATTGGTTTGGTTCACACTCGATAATGCTGTTGAGCGCCTGAATGACAGTATGCGTCAATCAGCCGAAAGCGTGATGGTCGACATGGCTAATTTACTCGCCGAGATTATTGAACGAGATTTACCAGCGAATGCCACTGTGCCCACACAGACCTTGGCCGCGCTGTTCAATGAACTTACACAACGGGATCTACAAGCCAAGATTTACAACGTAGTCAAAACGCAAGTTGACTCTTCGGTCATCATCACCGATGCATCCGGCGTTGTTCTCTTCGATTCGACTGGCAAACACACTGGCGCGGATTTCTCACAATGGAATGATATCAAACTGACCTTAGAGGGAAGCTACGGAGCACGCACCTCCTACATAGACCAAGATCGCACCGAGCCAGACGACCCGAAAGCCATGTACATTGCTGCACCCATAAAGCACCAAGGCAAAATTGTCGGTTCGGTTAGTTTGGCCAAGCCAATTGACAGCCTAGAGACTCATCTCGTTGCCGAAAGTAAGCAACTTCAACGCTATGCATTCTTGCTTTTGCTCGCTGCACTTGCCATTGGTTATGTGCTCAGTCTTTGGTTCACCTATGCGTTGAATCGTATCTCTTCTTATGCAAATGCCATGGCCGCAGGCAAGCAAGCAGAACAACCGCAATTTCTTGATTCTCGGCTCGCGGCTTTGAGTAATTCGGTCACCAATCTGCGCAATCAAGTGGATGGCAAGCAGTACGTTGAAGAGTACGTGCATAGCTTGACCCACGAACTCAAAACGCCCCTTACCAGCATTGGCGCAACCGTAGAATTACTTGAAGAACCGATGTCGGAAAAAGATCGTGCGCGATTTTATGACAACCTAAAGAGCTCCAATCAACGTATGGCCAAATTAGTGGAACGCATGTTATCGCTCGCCCAGCTGGAGGGACGAAGCGAATTAGCATCAGTGGAAGAGTTTGACCTTGTTGCAACCATCAATCGCTTAATCGACGAAAGAAAAACGCTGGCCGAGCAACGCAGCATTGAAATCAAATTTATGGTTGCGAACGACGCTCAGGTTCAAGGTGATCAAATATTGCTAGGCCAAGCAATCGCTAACTTGTTAGACAATGCGCTTAGGTTCGCAAACACTAACTCAGAAATTTTAGTTGAGCTTTTTACCAATCCCCAAGAGCATAAAATAGCGATTAGTAATGCCGGCGAGCGTATTCCGGAATACGCCTTAGATAAGGTATTCGATCGATTTTTCTCACTGCCTAGCAAACATGGGCCAACATCAAATACCAAGAGCACAGGTCTAGGACTAAGTTTTGTTCGAGAAATAATGAAACTGCATCAGGGCAGCGTAAGGCTGAGCAATACCGACACTGGGGTCACCGCTGTTCTTGACTGGCCAAATATTCGCTAAGCCCGCGACCCTAAATTCTGGTTAATCAAAGCCACACATAAAACACACACAGGCCACACGCCGAACCCATCTGGCTAACCAATAATGATCACATTGGATGTGGTTGTACATGGATGTTTTTTCATCACTTATTTATTAGCGAGGAGACGCAGTGTGGTTAGATTATTTGTTGGGGTTTTCACCCTTTCGTTGTGCATACTCAAGACAGCTTGGGCAAATCCTGAAGGGGCAATGGGGCATCTTGAGATGATCGGTGCAAGTGGCCAAAAACAAACGGCCCTTTTGCTCGATACAAAAATTACCGGCGATGTCGATGGCATGATTGCGGTAATTCAGGTTGAGCAGGCCTTCACCAACCAAAGCTCCGAGTGGATGCACGGCCGTTATGTATTCCCTCTGCCCGCAATGGCGGCCGTGAGCGACCTCGAGATTCAAATTGGCGAGCGCATTATTCGAGGTGAGGTCCAAGAAAAAATTCAGGCGCAGAAAAACTTTGCGGCAGCGAAAAAGGCTGGCAAGAAAGCCGGTCTGCTCGAACAGCATCGAGCAAATCTATTCAGTGTAAACGTGGCCAATCTCGCACCGGGCGAGAAAATCATCACGCGCCTCAGTTATGTTGACCGCGTTCAATTCAGCAACGACCTGTTTGAGTTGCGGTTGCCGACCACTCTTACGCCTCGGTATATCACAGGGCAACCACTGCCAACCGACGAACACAAAGTTGAGTTCAATCCGCGTGATCTCGAGGTGCATGGTGGTTGGGCAGCCGCCACAGATAATGTACCAGACGCACCTGAAATTACGCCGCCTCAAGCACACAGCCTTTTACCCGCGGATAGTCATCAGTTTTCCTTGAGTTTAAAAGTGAACCCAGGGTTAGCGACCAACGGCGTATTAAGCCCGAGTCATGCGATTCGCAATCAACATGAACAAGCTGATGCACTCTTGGTGGAATTAAATAGTGGGACCGCACCACTAGATCGTGACCTAGTTCTGCATTGGCAAGCGCGTGATGCCGCCAATACACAAGCTGCGTTCTTTCAGCAAACTATTAATCATGATGACCAGACTGAGTATTACAGCATGGTGATGGTCACGCCCCCGCAAGTCGGCATTCAAGCCTTACCGCGGGACGTCACGTTCGTAATCGACACCTCGGGTTCCATGGGTGGCACATCGATTCAACAAGCCAAGAAAGCGCTGCTGCAAGCGCTCAGCCATCTCGATGTAAACGACCGCTTTAACGTCATAGAATTCAATAGCCGCTTCACTACCCTTTACGGCAAAAGCCAATACGCCACGCCAAACAATCTGCTCGCAGCCCAGCGCCTCGTGATGCGCTTGGAAGCCGGTGGTGGTACCGAAATGGCCGGGCCACTGAGCTTTGCGATGCAAAACCCGGCCGAGGAAGGCGTTCTAAAACAGATCGTTTTTATAACTGACGGCAGCGTTGGCAATGAAGCTGAACTACTTGGCATGATCAAAGATCAGCTTGGTGAAGGACGTTTATTCACCGTGGCGATCGGTTCGGCGCCTAATAATTTCTTCATGCGCAAGGCAGCGAGTTTCGGGCGGGGAATTTATCTCAATATCAATAAGCTGTCCGAGGTCAGCGAGAAGATCGAACAATTGTCGCGACGAATCCAACAACCCGTGATGCAGAATATTCGAGTTGATTGGCCATTTGAAGTTGAGCAGTATCCGCAAAAACTGCCAGACCTTTATGCTGGTGAACCGCTGGTGCTGATAGCCAAGTCAGACCGCCCTGTAAGCGAGGTGAGTGTGAACGGTGAACTGCAAGGACAGACCTGGCGACAAAGACTCAAAAACTCAACTCATAATCAAGCACTCGATATGCAACGCTTGAATACGGTCTGGGCTCGTTCAAAAGTCGAAGAACTCATGGACTCATTACTGACTTCACCAGAACAAGCAGACAAGATCCGCCTACAAGTCATTGAACTTGGGCTGCGCAATCAGCTCGCCACTAAATTCACCAGTTTCATCGCTGTTGAACAGGAAATATCTCGACCCGAATCAGCCACGCCGAAACACAGCAATGTACCCAACTTGATGCCAAAGGGCAGCACTATGAATGCCCCACAAACCGCGACACCCGCTACTATCTTGCAGCTAGTGGGCGGCATTTTATTGCTGCTGGTTCTATTCTGGCAGTCTGGCCCAGGTTTTCGCTGGCCGGCGGAGATCGCCTAATGCGTAAAATTATACTAAGCCTATGCTCAATAGCCGGCCTAGCCTTGTTCACTCAAGGTAGTTACATCAAAGCCAAAGCCCAATTGGCTCAATACCTGATAGACCGATCTTGGTCATCACGGGCAGAACAGCAATTGCCGAGTCGGCCTTGGCCATGGTCAGATACGCGAGTCATCGCCCAGTTGAGCATGCCTGAAAAAGGAATTATTCAATACGTGATGAACGATGCCAGCGGCCAAGCGCTGGCATTTGGGCCTGGCCTGCTGAGCAACTCTGCCAACCCAGGTCACGCTGGCCACAGCCTGATCGCAGGCCATCGCGATACGCATTTCGCCTTCTTACAAGATATCGAAGTTGGGGAGATAGTCGAGACCCGACATTTCAATGGCGTACATGCTCGCTATCGCGTCATCGATGTGTCCATTATCAATGCAGAGCAGCAGCAGATCCCAATCTTGGATGGAGACAAGTTGTCACTGATCACTTGTTATCCCTTTAATGCACTCATACCGCGTGGTCCGCTGCGCTATTTAGTCACGGCGAAGCGTGAACAATCTAACCAGCACACAAGTTTGTGAGTGGTGAATATCAGGAGCCATTAAAATCCGCTTATCAGGCCAAACCAAACAAAGCCGCCGAGCCAACCGTTATTCAGAAAGGCCTGAAAACAACGTTGACGATCACGGTCTTTGAGCAAATATTGTTGATAAACAAAAAGCCCTGCCGCGAGCAAAAGGCCAATGGAATAACTTGGATTCAATGCCAAGTTATTCCCAACAATAAACAGCAGAACTAGCGCGATGAGTTGCAACGCTGCGATCGCCACGCGATCAAGTCGCCCGAATAGTATCGCGGTGGACTTAACGCCAATTTTGAGATCGTCTTCTCGATCAGACATTGCGTAAGCCGTGTCGTACACAAGCACCCAAGAGAGATTTGCCCCAACCAGCAACCAAAATGTTGAGTCGAAAGCATGGTCGAAGGCCACGTAAACCATCGGAATACTAAATGAAAAAGCCGCCCCGAGTACCAGCTGTGGTGCGACAAAGAAGCGTTTCATAAACGGGTAGATCACGGTTAACAAGGCCGCTGGAATCGACCATGGCCAGACCCGCGCCGGCAGCTGCGCTAACAGCAACAAGGCGAGGACGATAAGTACTCCAAACAGTGCAAGCGCCTCGCCGCTGGAGACCTGCCCCGCCGCCAGGGGGCGTAATTGAGTGCGATCTACAAGCGGGTCTATATCACGATCCGCGTAGTCGTTGATCACACAGCCAGCTGAACGCATGATGATTACGCCCAGCGCAAATATCCATACCAAGGCCCAGTCGGGCGAGCCTTTGGCAGCAATCCAGCAGGCCCAAAGAGTCGGCCACATTAACAGCAGCCAACCGATCGGTTTTTCGAAGCGTATCAAGGCCAGATAGTGCGTGAAATTTTTAGGCGTTAACATAGGCTTCTCGGCTGCCAACCCAACGTTGGATCAGAGGTTCAATATTCTGTGGGCAGACCCGCGACATCGTCGTCGCGCTGGCTGCCAAATCTGGCAATAAAGCTTGGTCCCGAATGATATCAGCGATTTTAAAACTCAAACTGCCGGTTTGCCGAGTTCCAAGCAGCTCTCCAGCGCCGCGCATAGCAAGGTCTTGTTCTGCGATGACAAAGCCATCATTGGTTTCGCGCAGAATTTTTAACCGCTGTTTAGCGTGCTCGCCAAGTGGGGTTTGGTAGAGCAAAATACAGTAAGACTGTTCACTGCCTCGCCCGACTCTGCCCCGCAATTGATGCAGTTGCGCCAAGCCCATCCGCTCAGCGTTTTCGATCACCATCAAGCTGGCATTGGGTACATCCACCCCGACCTCAATCACTGTGGTCGCGACCAATAAGTGAGTTTGCCCTTTGCGAAAGTCGCTCATCGCGGCTTCTTTCTCCTTGGGCTTCAAGCGACCATGCACCAAACCCACATTGAGACCAAACAATTGTTCGCTGAGTTCACGCTCAGTATCGGTGGCGGCTTGTGCGGTCAAGGCTTCGCTCTCGTCGATAAGTGGGCACACCCAATACACTTGCTTACCCTGCTTGCAGGCCTCTCTAACGCGTTCGATTACCGCCTGTCGCTTACTATCAGCGGCCATGACCACCGTTTCAACAGGAGTTCGGCCAGGCGGTAATTCGTCAATGTTGGAGACGTCTAAATCTGCATAAAAGCTCATCGCCAAAGTTCGTGGTATGGGGGTTGCAGTCATCACCATTTGATGCGGCACCACGCCCGCAGGGGTTTTGTCACGCAAAGCGAGACGTTGATCAACGCCAAAGCGATGTTGTTCGTCAATCACCACAAACCCAAGCTGCCGATAACTAACCGATTCTTGAATCAAGGCATGCGTGCCTACGGCAATCAGCAATTCTCCGCTGGCAAGTTTTTCAAGCGTTGCGCGTTTCTCGGCAGCTGGCGTTTTACTCGCAAGCCAACCCACTTCGATACCCAGAGTTGTAAACCAAGCGGTTAAGGTGGCGTAATGTTGTTCTGCGAGTAACTCAGTTGGTGCCATCAGTACGCTTTGTACCTTGGCTTCCACGGCGTGCAACATGGCATTGGCCGCAACCACAGTTTTGCCGGAACCTACATCCCCTTGCACCAACCGCATCATCGGTATGTTCTTATCTAAATCAACACTGAGTTCCTCTGAAACACGCTGTTGCGCGCCGGTTAGCTGAAACGGCAACTGCGCCTCAAACTGAGCAATCAAATCTGTCGGCTTTGCGAGTTTTGGCGCTTGGTCGTTGTTACGCAATTCACGCGCTTTGCGCAAGCTGAAATGGTGTGCAAGTAATTCCTCAAAGATAAGTCTTTGATGTGCCGCGCTGCGCGCCTCTGCCATCGCAGCCAAATCAATACCCGAGTTAGGACGATGCAAACTAAGTAAAGCATCACTTAATTCGACTTCTTGTAAGGATTTGCGCAGCTTTTCTGGCAACACTTCAATTTGCAGGAATTCGCTGACGTTGGGCAGACCTTGCTTTAGAGCTTGATCAGTAATTTTACGCCACAGGAGTTGGCTGACTCCTTCGGTTGTTGGATAAATAGGCGTCAGCGTTTTGTCTAACCCCCCAACAGGTCGCTCAGGAAATACACGGTACTCAGGATGCACCATCTCATAGCCTTTGATGCCGCGTCTCGCCGCGCCAAAACACCGAACCCAATGACCACGACGAAACGACTTCTCCTGCGCGCGGGAGAAATGAAACAGACGCAGAGTTAAAAACCCAGTCCCATCTGAAATTTTTACCAATAGGCTGCGACGGCGCCCAAAGACAACTTGAGCAACCTCGATTTCGCCAACGACCACCACCGAATGACCGTCGAGCAGCGCGCCCAGCTCCGTCACGGCGGTACGGTCTTCATAACGATGGGGCAAATGAAACAAAACGTCGCTGATGGTGTGGACGTGCAACCTAGCCAGCTTTGCCGCCACGGCTGGCCCTACACCAGCGAGGTTGGTGAGAGCATTACCGCCAATCTGCTTGGCCTTAGGCATCGTCAAAATCCATTTCAATGCGCATCGAAGAAATTCGTACTATAAGCAATCGCTGAGAACTTTATCTCTTGCCTCAAGGCAGGTAGAGAACCGCGTCAATTTCTATTTTTACGTCTTTGGGTAACGCCGCGACCTGCACAGCGGCACGCGCGGGATATGGCATAGGAACATATTCGGCCATGATCTTATTTAACTCGGCAAAGTCGCCCAAGTCGGTTAAATAAACAGTCAGCTTCACCGCATCTTGAAGGCGCCCATTTGCGGCGCCTGCAACCGCAGTTAGGTTCTTAAAAACTTGATGTGCTTGTTGCGAGAAGTCGTCACCCACTACCTCCATGGAAGCTGGGTCGAGCGGAATTTGCCCGGATATATAAACTGTCTCACCCGCAATCACGGCTTGAGAATACGCGCCAATCGCAGCTGGCGCCGCATCGGTTGAAACTGTTTTTTTACTCATAAATCACCATTTAGTTGGCGAAGGTGAGCATTACTAAAGGGATGTTGCTAACCTTTTTTACGCTGCACTTTCGCGACCCGAGTTTGCCGTTTAATCGCACGCATAATCTGCGCTAAGTGCACACGATTGCGCACGTCGATTACAAAGTCTATCATTCTCAAATTGTCGGAGCCATCATGTAAATCTACGTGATTGATGTTTGATTCATTTTCAGCAATAGCCGTGGCGACCGCCGCAAAGGCCCCCGCTTCATGTTTGAGTCGAACCTGCAAGCGCACATGAAAATCTTGATCCAGTTGCTCATCCCAATCAACCATCAGACATCGTTCTGGAGTTTTGCGCAACTCCACTATATTCGGGCAATCAGCGGTATGAACAACTAAGCCATGACCCGCGGTAAATGTTCCGAGTATCGAGTCGCCAGGTATCGGGTTGCAACATTTGGAGTACGTAATCAGTAAGCCTTCAGCCCCCCGAATAACCAGCGCTTCTTGACCTAACACTTTTCCTTCGCCTTGGCCGTAATCACTGAGCTGGGCAATTTGACGAGCAACGAGATCCGGCAGCCTGTTGCCTAAACCAATGTCGATCAGTAGTTCTGACCATTCGTCGATTTCAAGTTCTTCGAGCAACTTGGTTTGCACCGCCTTTGGAATTCTGCGTCGGCCAAACAAACGTTGTTTGGTTGCACCCGCCAAAAGACGCTTGCCGAGATTGAGCGCATCGGCCGTCGTTTGCTGTTTCAGAAAATTTCGTATCCGAGAGCGTGCTCTGGCCGTAACCGCATAATTCAACCAAACGGCGGTAGGCCAAGACTTTGCTGCGGTAATGATTTCGACCCGATCACCGTTGTGCAACACAGTCGGTAGGGTTGCAAGCGCCTTATTAATACGCGCGCCGGTACAATGGATGCCAACGTCCGTATGCACGGCGAACGCGAAATCCAAGGCAGTGCTCCCACGTGGTAGTTTTTTGATGTCACCCTTGGGCGTGAATACATAGACTTCGTCCGGGTATAAATCGGTTTTAAGGTGTTCTAAAAACTCGATTGGGCTGCCGGTGTGATGATCGGGATCTAGCAAATCCAGTAGCCATTGTCGCGCCAAGTGACTGGAGTTGCTGGCATCCAAATGGTCTGATTTGTAGACCCAGTGCGCAGCCACCCCTGCTTCAGCAATGTGGTCCATCTCAAGGGTTCGAATTTGCACTTCGATATTGTCTCCAAGGGGGCCAAACACCACGGTATGTAAACTTTGATAACCGTTCGCTTTTGGAATAGCGACGTAGTCAGCAAACCGCCCTGGAATAGGCTTATAGGCATTGTGAATAATGCCGAGCACACGGTAACAATCATCCACACTCGAAACAATGATTCGAAAGCCAAAAATGTCATGCAATTCTTCAAACGAGCGACGCTTCTTCACCATCTTCTTATAGATGCTAAATACCGTCTTGCGTCGCCCCTTAACACGGAAATCTTGCAGACCAGCATTGGTCAAAGTGGTATTTAGAGACTCGCGCAATTTTTCGACAATCCGTTTGCGATTTCCCGCACGCGTCGCTATTGCCTCACTGATCGCATGATGTCTTTTGGGATAAAGGTGTCGAAAGCACAAGTCTTGCAGCTCTTGGGCCCAATGATAAAGACCAAGACGTTCTGCAATCGGCGCATAAATTTCCAGCGTTTGCTTAGAGATCCGACGACGCTTGTCGGCGGCCATAACCCCCAGCGTGCGCATATTGTGCAATCGGTCAGCGAGCTTGATAATCATCACGCGCACGTCTTCCGACATCGCCATTAACATCTTGCGAAAATTTTCAGCTTCGGCCTGTTCTTTAGTGTCGAACTGAATCTGACCGATCTTAGAAACACCGTCCACTAACAACGCGACATCATCGCCAAATTTGGCGATGATGTCGTCTTTAGATGCCGGTGTGTCTTCGATTACGTCATGCAATAACGCAGCCATCACTGAGCGCGCGTCCATTTGCAATTCGGCCAGCGTATCCGCTACTTCAATTGGATGATGTATATAGTGCTCGCCGGTGCGCCTTACCTGACCACGATGCGCTTGTTCAGCGAAATGAAAAGCGCGATAGATTTCATCAAGCGACTCGCGCGGCAGATATTCTGCCAAGCGGCCTTCGCAGACCGCGCGCATTGCTTTTTCTGGAGATGGAGAAAAGAAACGTTTTGCCACAAGCCTTAGCTCAAGTTAAAACGTTGGGACACAGCAATGAAGCTTAATGTACAACTGGGGTGCGCGGTGTAGCTGATGCTGCAACCGGGCAATGCGACTACTCGCCTTCTTTTGCGCCGGTCTCGCCCAAGTCGGAGCCGCCCGTCAGTTCCGCCTGAAGTGCGGCGGTAAGAGCGTCCAACTCCGTCGGCTCTGATTCTTCCTCTTCAGAACTCTCGATAAACTCTAGAATTTCTTCTTCGATCTGCTCATCGAGAATGTCACGTGTGACATGACCTTCAGCGATTTCACGCAAGGCCAGAACGGTTGGCTTGTCATTTTCTTCGTCAACAAACGGTTCAGAACCCAGAGAAATCTGGCGTGCTCGCTTGGTTGCAACCAAGACAAGCTGAAAACGGTTATCTACATTGGCGAGACAATCTTCAACGGTTACTCGTGCCATGTGTTACTCCTAAATCAAATAAATGCAGTGGATCAATAAACGCAAGCGCGCCTGACCCTTGTTGTTTTCTGCAGTGTCAGAAAAGCCGCCCAGAGGCGGCTGTGGTGTACTTTGAACCTATTGCGGTTAGCGGCTAAGTATCAGGTATTCCGGTGGTTGAACAGTCTTGCAACCGACGCGGACAGTCTCTTCAGAATTTGTCTACAAACTATACCGTATTAGCCTGACCGTCGTAATCTGCGTCGAGCAGATCATCAAGGTCCACAGTTAAGGCGCGGATATTATCACTTTCGCCAGCAACTATCAGCGTTAAATCGACTAAAGCTTCATTAAAATCATCGTTTAAAACGACGAAATCGGCCTCTTTACAATGTTGCATTTCATCGATTGCTTGACGCATACGCGAGCGAATCACATCTTCTGAGTCACTGCCGCGGCTGCGCAATCGTCGTTCCAACTCAGAGATGGAGGGCGGCAAAATACTGATACTCACTGCTTGTGGCATTTGCTCACGCACTTCACGCGCTCCTTGCCAATCAATATCCAACACCACGTTTAGCCCCGCAGCTAGCATTTCTTCCACTGCAAGCCGCGATGTGCCGTAGTAATTACCGTACACCTGCGCATACTCGAGAAACACGCCATCGTCGACCATTTGTAAGAATTCCGCTTGATCAACAAAGAAATAGTCTTCGCCATTCACTTCGCCTGCGCGACGTTGACGAGTGGTATGAGAGATCGACATACGGCTTTCGGCGCTACTCGCGAGAAGAGCTCGTGCCAAGCTAGTTTTACCTGCACCTGATGGCGCTGAAATGATGAATAATTTGCCGTTCACGAAAAGAGTTGTTTGGCTGAAACTGGCTTTGCCGTATTCTACGCGAATCTAAGCCAAGGCCAACAGCCAAAGCAGGCTTTTCTGGCCTCGGCCAACAACGAAACTATGAAAAATGCGCTTTTATACGCCGTCACCGTATTGATTTGGGGCTCAACCTGGCTGGCAATCGAGTTTCAGCTCGGAACTGTTGCGCCGGAAGCGTCGGTTTTATATCGCTTTACTATTGCCGCAGCGCTGATGTGGTCGTATTGTTTGATTGCACGGGTGCCGTTAAGGTTTTCCTTGGCCAATCATGGGTTCATGCTGCTGTTAGGCTTGGGCGTGTTTAGCATCAACTATTTAATGATGTACTTCGCGCAGCAATACCTCACTTCGGCAATGACATCGATTGCCTTCTCCACCATGCTGTTGATGAACATCATTAATACTCGTTTGTTCTTTGGCAAAGAAATTGAAAGACGAACCTATGTAGGCGCTTGTATCGGCGTTCTGGGCATTGTTGCCCTCTTTTGGGATGACTTAGCCGTGATGAATCTGGGCGATGGATCTCTGTTGGGTCTCGCATTGGTGCTCATAGGAACGCTGATCGCATCATTTGGGAACATGGTCAGTGTGCGCAACTCAAACGAAGGTATGAATGTATTCGCAGTTAACGCCTGGGCAATGAGTTACGGCTGCCTCGTACTACTAGTGTTTGCACTGTTTCGCCAAGTACCTTTCACGTTTTCAACGGAACCGGGCTACGTTATTTCGCTTTTGTATCTAGCCGTATTCGGCACAGTGATCGCCTTTGCCAGCTACTTCGTCCTACTCAAAAATATTGGCCCAGAAAAGGCCAGTTATGCGGTGGTTTTATTTCCTCTGGTAGCGGTTACATTAAGCAGTTTCTTTGAGGGTTTTGTGTGGACCTTACCCATTGTAATCGGATTCGCAATGGTCTTAGTTGGCAACATCATTGTGCTGACTCCAGCCGATAAATTTGCCAAAATCCTCGGGCGCGCACTACGTTCTCCAGGGATACCCTAGCGAGCAAACAGCAACAACTTGAACTCAACGACCGAATGAAAAACGAATCCAAAGCGCTGGCCTATGGGCTGGCTGCAGTCTTGTGTTGGTCGACGGTTGCCACGGCTTTCAAAATCGCACTGTCTTTACAAAGTATTGCTCAACTTATCTTTGTGGCTTGTCTTACCTCGGTTGTTTTATTGTGCTGCGTACTGGCTGTTCAAAGCAGACTTCGTACTACCTTAACGAGCCTGCAAAACGATTGGCCGCGAGCATTGTTGTTCGGTGTGCTCAACCCGCTATTGTACTATTTCGTCCTGTTATCAGCCTACGACATACTACCAGCTCAGGTTGCACAACCGATTAACTACACTTGGGCGATTGTGCTTGCCTTTATGGCGGTTCCGTTTCTTGGTCAAGCTTTGCGCAAGGCCGACTTAATCGCTCTAGTAATCTGCTACACCGGAGTCTTAATTATTTCGTCAGGTGCAAGTGGCGGGGATCAGAGCGCGACTTTCAAGGGGGTCGCATTGGCCTTGTTCAGCACCGTAATCTGGGCTAGCTATTGGATTCTAAACTCCCGCGACGATCGCCCCCCAACCCCAGCTCTGCTGCAAAACTTTTTGTGTGCACTGCCCGTGGCCGCGGTGCTCGCTTTTTCGATTAGTGGGTCACCAGCTTGGACTAGTAACGGAGTTCTTGCTGGCATCTATATTGGCTTTTTCGAAATGGGTCTGGCGTTTGTATTTTGGTTACAAGCCATGAAAGCAACCGACAATACCAGCCGCTTGAGTAATCTGATTTTTCTCTCTCCTTTTATCTCGCTGATTTTAATTCACCTAATATTGGGCGAGGAGATTCATCCCTACACATTTATTGGGTTGATACTGATTCTCGCTGGGATCGCCTATCAGAACCACGCGCCACCCGCTCAAAAACACTCCTAAGATCGTTAATCGCAATGCAAATGAGAACGATTCCTATTTGCATTACTCTTTAAATGGGGTAAACTAATACATCAACACTCACTGATCGTACCCATTTCCATGATTGTCTGCATTTGCAACGCTGTTTCCGATCGCCAGATCGAACAAGCTGTCGACCAAGGCTTTACCAGCTTGGAAGCAGTGCGTGAAGAGTTGGGTGTTGCCAATAATTGTGGTACTTGCGCTTGTGAAGCCGAGCGTGTGTTGCAAAACAAGCTCAGCAGCTCCCTATCTGGAAATGCTGCGAATGTTGCCGCGGCGAATGCCCGGCAAATCTTCCTCTAAAGCTCTAATTCGCCAAACACCTAAATGGCGTGCTCAGCACGGCCCATTTCTCCTTGCCTCATGGAATAGACGGCAATTTCTCAGCACAGCATTTATAATAAGGGTAATCCCTGAACCCGACTGGAATTAACAATGAAAGGCGATAGCAAAGTAATCGAGTATCTAAACCACGCATTGAAGAATGAGTTAACTGCAATAAACCAGTACTTCTTGCACGCCCGGATGTACAAAAACTGGGGATTGGAAAAACTGAACGAGAAGGAGTACGCAGAATCGATTGACGAGATGAAACACGCCGATCAACTGATCGAACGTATTCTGATGATCGAAGGACTGCCAAACCTGCAAGACCTCGGCAAACTCTACATTGGTCAAAATGTGTTAGAAATGCTCGAATGCGATTTGCGCTTGGAACATGAAGCCATTCCGTTACTCAAAGAAGCAATTGCCTACTGCGAGAGCGTTTCCGACTTCGTAACTCGCGATATCTTTGCGTCAATACTTGAGAACGAAGAAGAGCATCAGGACTGGCTCGAAACTCAAATTGAATTATTCGCCAAGGTCGGTGAACAGAACTACCTGCAATCGATGATGTAATCTGGCTCAAGTCAGTAGTGAATCACACCTATGGCGGTCTAAACTCACATCGAGATTCCTAGACCGCCGATAAAAACCATTACAAGCTCAGATATCAACTTGACTTAAGTTTGGCTTTAAATGAGAATGATTCTCATTCGCATATGAAGCATAATGAACCAGAGACTTGAAAGCTAAACAGCTCACCATTAGTACCCGAGAAGATCGTTGGGTGATCCCTTATGACGGCGATCTGTTAAAAGCCTTGCTAACCAGCATGGATCTGAGCGCCCATGATTTAAGGTTTCGATCACCGCGACACTGCCAAGATTTTGTTCGTGAGGTTGCCTTGCTTGCGGCGCAAGACGAATTACGTTGCTCAAGCCCATCTACTCTAGCAACGCTTACCCGTGAGCTCGTGATTCACAATTTAACCGTCAACGAAACGCAGTCCGCGTCGATTTAGCCAAGTAAAAATGCAAGAGAAATCTGTATCCAAGGTCAAGATCTGCCGTTCCAATGAGACCGATTTTGACGCCGCCATGGCCGCGCTACTAACTTTGATCACTCACCACAGCTTGACCCAATGCCCCGGCGCGACTGTACCAATAGTCGAACGCCTTGAGAGTCTGCTGCAAAACCCTGAGATCAACTTCTTTCCGCAGCAAAGGGACGTGGTCGTAAAAATGCATCGACTATGGCTAGTCCAACAGTCTGGTTGCCAGAGACATCACTAAACCATATCTACCTCGATCTCCCGCTTCCAACGTAACTTCTTTTCGATGGAGGCAATAACCATCCCTGCAATGTCTTTGCCGGTTGCGGATTCAATGCCCTCTAAGCCGGGTGACGAATTAACTTCGAGCAATAATGGCCCGTTCTCTGAACGGATGATATCGACACCCGCTACCTGAAGCCCCAAAACCTTTGCGGCTTTGACCGCCAAGGCACGCTCTTGCTTAGTTATTTTCACCACTGCCGCAGAGCCTCCTTGGTGAATATTCGCACGAAATTCCCCGGGTGCAGCAGTGCGTTCGATTGACGCAACCACTTTGCCATTAATCACAAAGCAACGAAGGTCTTTACCGTTTGCCTCTTTGATAAATTTTTGCACCAATAGGTTGGCACGCAATGATTTGAAGGCATTGATCACTGATTCAGCGGCCTTCTTGGTCTCGGCCAATACCACTCCGCGGCCCTGAGTGCCTTCCAGCAATTTGACGATCAAGGGTGCTCCACCAACCATTTCAATCAGATCATTGGTGTCCATCGGCGAATTTGCAAAGCCGGTAGTGGGAATACTGATGCCGCTTTTGAGCATCAATTGAAGAGAAAACAGCTTGTCTCTAGATTGCGATATTGCGGCCGAAGAATTGGTGGTGTAGATACCCATGCTTTCAAATTGACGTGCCAGGGCCGTACCGTAGAAAGTGGCACTGGGGCGAATTCGCGTAATTACTGCATCTAAATCGTTGAGTACTTTGCCACCACGGTAATAGGCTTCTGGCTCAAGGGCATCCAGTTTCATATAGCATTGCTTTACCGGCAAGAAGACCATCTTGTGCCCTCTTTCTTCGCCCGCTTCAAGCAAGCGTTGATTGCTGTAGAGCGATTCGTCGCTGGCGAGCAAGCCAACTTTTAGGCCGCTTTTTACGGCTTCAGCATGGCCGTAATGCGCAGTAATTTCTTGTTTGTCTTTGTCGCCCAAAGCGCATGACAACGATGGGTCAACTAATACTCGCCCTCGCATGGCCTCACGCCCCAGCAACATACGAAAGCCCATCGAATCACGATTCGCCAGCGTCAGTTCAATATCCCAAAGTTCATTGCCCAATTTCAACTGCGAGCGCACCACGTACCGAGTTTCGGTAAGACCGCTGGTGTTGCGCACCACGCGCTTATCGATAAGCGGCCGTTCACAACGGATAACAATACGCCGATTGTTCTGAATGGGATGAACTTCAAAACTCACCCAGGCTTCGCCTTGGCGGCGAAAGCGTTGAATATTGAACGCATGAATCGAAGAGGTTTTAGCGCCTGAATCAATCCTCGCTTTAATAGCAGGAACTCCCAGATCAGGAAACGCACACCATTCTTGATTGCCAATTACTGTTTTGTCCATGCTGCTTGTCGTGGGGTTAGACGGGGCGCAATTATAGCAAGCAAGTGCGGCTTGCTAGGCGCAAATAGAAGCACAAAACTGGTCACAAATTTGGTAGTTGTCGACGCTTCAAACATGTAGATTATACTGCCCGTCGCAGAATCATGAATCGACCCTCAAAAGATGGAAGAAGCCGAAAAAGAACAACACCAAAAGCGCATGCAAAAACAGAAGGAGAAGGTCGACTCCCATATTGCGTCTGCAACCATTGAACGCGGTGTAGCGATACTCCTCACTGGCAATGGCAAAGGTAAAACCAGCTCTGCATTCGGCATGGTGCTCAGAGCCATGGGTTATGGTCATAAGATTGGTATTGTTCAGTTTATAAAGGGCGCGCAACAGTGCGGTGAAGCGGACTATATTTGGCAGCATGCGAACAATGTTGAGCTGCAGCAAATGGGCACCGGATTTACCTGGAACACACAAGATAAAACTGCGGATATAGAAGCCGCTGAGCGAACTTGGCTACATGCCGAAAGAATGCTGCAAGACGAAAGCTTAAACTTGGTAGTACTCGATGAACTCACTTATATGCTGGGGTATAAGTACCTTGATCGGCATAAAGTGATTGAGGCCATCAGCCAGCGGCCGCACGAGCAGAGCGTCGTTGTTACCGGCCGTGGAGGCGGTAGAGAGTTGCGCACCGTGATGGACACAATATCTGAAGTCAAAGACATTCAACATGCGTTTCGAAATGGCATCAAGGCGCGCATTGGCGTCGACTATTAGCGACAATCCAATATGCCTTCTCCCTATAAACTTAGACACCTGGTGCTTGGTGGTGCCAAAAGCGGTAAAAGCCGATATGCCGAAACCTTAGTTGGCGCCGAGGTAAGCCAGTCTGGTGGGTCGGCTATTTATCTTGCTACTGCCACCGCAGACGATGATGAGATGCGTGCAAGAATTGCGCGCCATAGAGAAGACCGAACACGGGCAGGTACCGCTTGGAAAACTATCGAAGAGCCAATCGCGATAAGTAGCCAACTTACCGATCTTGACGCACAAACAACCGTGCTCATAGATTGCCTAACGCTGTGGCTAAGCAATTGTTTGCATCAGCAGAGTTGGCCTAAACAAAAAGAACGCTTGTTTGCTGCTCTCGATTCATCGGATTCCAATCTCATCTTTGTGAGCAATGAAATCAGCATGGGCGTAGTGCCCCTTGGCGAACTCACACGACAGTACGTAGACGAAATCGGGCTGCTGCATCAGCAATTAGCGGCGCAGTGCAATCAGGTCACGCTGATGGTTGCAGGGCTTCCCACCAAACTCAAATAAACCAAAATTAATAAATAGTGACGACTACCACCAACCACGATTGGACCCTTGAACCCTGCGCTGTGCTAGATCAAGCCGCTCGAGAAGCCGCCTTGCAACATCAGTCAGTATTGACCAAACCACCAGGATCACTCGGAGAGCTTGAGCGCATAGCGATTCAATTCGCTGGCTTTCAAGGCACTCCAAAGCCGAAACTAGAGAAAATACTTGTGCGTGTATTCGCGGCTGATCATGGAGTCTGTGCTCAGGGTGTATCAGCATTCCCACAAGAAGTTACCGCGCAAATGATTGGCAACTTCAGCAGTGGTGGCGCGGCGATCAGTGTTCTGAGTGAATACCATCAAGCTGAATTTGCGGTGGTAAATCTTGGCACCATCGCACCAGTGCCCGGCGCTAAAACGAATAACCCATTTTTCATCGCCGAACAAACTGCCGACTTCACAGTAAACGAGGCAATGACGTCCGCCCAAGTTGCGCAAGCGTTAAATATTGGCCGCCATGAAGTGGACGCTGGGAAGTCACTCGACTTGCTGATTGTGGGAGATATGGGCATTGGGAACACGTCGTCGGCGTCGGCCATATACTCGGCCTTACTTGATCTTTCAGCAGAACAATCTTGCGGTCGTGGCACCGGCGTAGATGACTCCGGCTTGCAACGCAAACAGGCCGCCGTCAGCGCTGCACTTAAGCTGCATGCTCAAGCGTTGCACGAGCCAATCGGCGTATTGCGTAGTGTGGGTGGATTTGAAATCGCCGCCATGGCCGGTGCTTACCTTCGCGCGGCCCAACTCGGGATCCCAAGTTTAGTTGATGGTTTTATCAGTACCGCAGCAGCGCTTCTGGCTTGCGAAATCAACAGTGGCGTTCGAGATTGGCTGCTGTTCTCGCATCGCTCTGCCGAACAGGCACATGCACTGGCGTTACAGCATCTAAACGCCAAGCCCCTACTGGACTTAGAAATGCGGCTCGGCGAAGGCAGCGGTGCCGCGGTCGCGATACCGATCTTGAGAACCGCATTATTGCTGCACAACAATATGGCCACCTTTGCAGACGCAGGAGTAGCAGATGGCAAAAGTTAAGCTTTTGATGATGTTTACCTGCCTGAGTCTATTTAGTGCTTGCGCCGATCGTGAGTCAGAACAACCTGAAGTCAAAGCCAAGATCGAGGTTGTCGATTTTATGGGCGATACGGTCACTCTGACGCAACCCGCCAAGCGAATAGTTGCACTTGCTCCGCATATCGTTGAGAACATGTTCAGTGTGGGCGCCGGCGATCAACTTGTAGGCGCTGTCGAATACAGTAATTTTCCACCCGCAGCCAATGCGATCCCCAAAGTTGGTGGCTACGAGAAAACTAATATCGAAGCGATTGTGGCGATCAATCCTGATTTGATTATTGGTTGGGATACGGGTAACTCGCATGCGGCTCTACGTCGCTTACGCGAACTCGGTTTTACTGTGTACGTAGACCAACCGGATTCATTGCACGATGTTGCCAAGAGCCTTCGAGATATCGGTCAACTCACTGGACATGCAGATAAAGCAGAGCTGGTGGCAAGCAGCTATCTTAACCAGCTGGCGGCTTTCGAATCAGCAAACAGCAACAAACCTAAACTGTCTAGTTTTTACCAAGTTTGGAACAGTCCACTGCAAACTATCAGCGGGAATCACATCATCAGCCACACGATCGAGATTTGCGGTGGCGTTAATATCTATGCCGATGAATTCGCGGTGGCACCGGTGATCAATATTGAATCTGTGCTTGAACGAGACCCAGAGGTAATCAT
>CALJJR010000014.1 GCA_937973905.1 uncultured Arenicella sp.
ACTTGATAGGTAACAGAGGTTCGCCCTACACGAGTTTGAGTGCAGCGAAAGCTCAAAATTTGGCCTTGCCGAATTGGGTGACGAAACTCGACATTGTTCAACCCAATGGTCACGAAATGCTGCTTTGGAAAATCCAAGCTCACATGAATGTAGGCAATCTCATCCACCCATTTAAGCAAGGTACCGCCGAACAAACTGCCGTAGTCATTGAGGTCGGCGGGTAAGACTATTTTGTAGTGATCCATGAAAATGTGAGCAATGATAATTTTCGTAACTGTAACCTGCCATCGCAGACATTTCTACTTTGCCTTTGGCAGCGCTATACTCGGGTAATCCGTAGCCACAGAGCGCTGCCCATGAAACAAACTCCTAAAGACATTCGCTTGCATAGCAAATCACGTGTTCTACAAGTTCAGTATGAAGACGAGCTGTTTTATCTTCCCTGTGAGTACTTACGAGTTCATTCTCCATCAGCTGAAGTGCAGGGTCATGGCCCAGGGCAAGAAGTTTTGCAAACCGGTAAAGAAGAGGTGAACATTGTTGCCATTGAGCCAGTCGGAAACTATGCTGTGCGACTGATTTTTAGCGACTCACACAATTCCGGCATCTACTCTTGGGATCTGCTTTATCAACTGGGGCACGAACGACAGAAGATTTGGCAAGCCTATCTTGATAGGCTGTTAGCTGCCGGGGTAACACGCGCCGCACAAGAGAACGATAAGTATCTAAGTTAATGAGCATGTCTTCAGAAAAGACCCATTTCGGCTTCAAAGAAGTTGATACCCTTGAAAAACAGTCTCTCGTGGGAGATGTTTTTCGTAATGTTGCAGAAAATTACGACCTCATGAATGACGCAATGTCATTAGGCGTACATCGGGCATGGAAACTGTTTGCATTTGCTCAAAGCGGTGTTAAGGCTGGTCATCTAGTCCTTGATCTCGCTGCTGGCAGCGCTGACCTTGCTATTAAATTTGCTAAAAAAGTGGGCGCCGACGGACGCGTATTCGTTACGGATATTAATGCTGATATGTTGGAGCAAGGCCGCAGGCGGATAGCGGATGCCGGCTTGGCAGGCAACATCGAATACTGCCTGGTTAATGCCGAGCAGTTACCGTTTGAGAGCAACTGCTTCGATTGCATTACCATCAGTTTTGGCTTGAGAAATGTCACGCATAAAGACCATGCTTTGGCTGAAATGCAGCGCTGCCTCAAGCCAGGTGGACGCGCCTTAGTATTGGAATTTTCGCAACCTACAAACGAGGCGTTTCGACGCGTCTACGATGCCTATTCTTTCAATGTAATACCGCGTCTGGGCGAACTGTTGGTGAAAGACCGAGATAGTTATCAGTATCTAGTGGAGTCAATTCGCCAACATCCGCCCCAAGAAGAATTGAAAAACATGATGGAAGAGGCCGGCTTTGATCGAGTTAGGTATCATAACTTGACGGGTGGCATCGTCGCCCTTCATATCGGGTTTAAGTACTAACTCTTTACGCCCATGCTATTGCCGCTGCTTGAGCTAGCCTGTAATCAGGCCTTGGAATACGATGCTGAGTCGCTGCAGAAGGTCGCGGCACTACAAGGCAAAACAATTGCGTTGGAGATACGCGGCTTCAATCAGGTCTTTTATGTACATCCACAACGCGATGGCATCGAAGTTGCAACTAGTGCCGCTACATCACCGTCTGTGACACTCGCTGCAACACCGGCCGCGTTGCTCAAAATAGCGCGCAGCGGAATGGACAATGCCGATCTTGAACCTGGAGAATTAGAAATCAATGGCGACCCAATTGTGGCGCAACGGTTTGCTAATATCGCCAGCGGGCTCGACATAGACTGGGAAGGCTTAGCAGCGGAGCACATGGGCGAGGTTCCTGCAGCAATATTTCAACGCGGAGCCGTGACGGCACAAACATTCGTGCAGGAGGGCCGCAAGGTGATTAAGGCCCAGATCAATACCGCGCTCACCGATGAATTTGAGGTCGTAGCAGACGCTCAAGAAGTTGACCACTTTCTAGAAGAGGTGGATGATTTACGCGCTGCGGTCGATCGTCTTGAGGCGCGCTTAAATAAGGTTTTAAAAGCGTAAGTCATGAAATCTCATTCCCGGCGTTCTTTCCTACGGCTATGGCGCATTCGCTCAGTCATTAAGCAACATGGCTTGAGCGAACTCTTGGATGAATTTGAGCTAACAGGCAGTGCCAAATTTTTTGCGCGTCTAGCACTCGGCGGCAAACAGCAAACGTCAGAGCCAAGAGCAGTACGCATTCGGCGCGCGTTTGAATCACTGGGCCCGGTGTTTATTAAACTCGGCCAAGCGCTTTCGACCAGGCCGGATTTATTGCCGGCCGATATTGCTTCAGAGCTCACCAAATTGCAGGACGAGGTTCCCCCGTTTAGCGGCGAAGAGGCGCTGCGCATTATTCGCCAGCAATATGGAGAAGAGCTCGATAAAATTTTCGCCCATATTGATCCTGAACCACTGGCAAGCGCCTCGGTAGCGCAGGTCCATGCGGCGGAACTTCAACCGGGTCTTGCATTGCCGGGTAAAAATGGTCAAAGCAGTGAACAAGTCGTGATTAAAGTGTTACGGCCAAATGTTGAGGCTGTTATCGAGAAAGACCTGACTTTAATGTACACCGCTGCCAAATTTCTGGACAACTACTGGGCTCGCAGCGCGCAATTCAAGCCGCTGCAAATCATCAAAGAATACGAAAATACGATTCGAGGTGAACTCGACCTTCGACTAGAGGCCGCCAACGGCTCCCAAATGGGAGCCAACTTTGCACACACTGACATTATCTACGTACCGATTATCTACTGGGATTACACGCAGGCAAACGTCATGGTGATGGAGCGTATCCAGGGCACCTCAGTACGCGACGTCGCCGAACTAGAACGACTTGGCTACGATCTAGAGCAACTCGCCAGCGATGGCGTAACAACCTTTTTCAAACAAGCGTTTGAAGACAACTTCTTCCATGCCGACATGCATCCCGGCAACATTTTTGTTTCTGAGCAAGGCAAGTGGATAGCCATCGATTTCGGCATCATGGGCGTACTCGAAGAAGAGGACAAACGGTATCTGGCAGAAATGCTGCTCGGGTTTTTTAATCGAGACTATCGCGCCATCGCGGAGTCGCATCTGCGGGCTGGATGGATTCCGGCCAACACCTCGGTGGGCGAGTTTGAAACCGCAGTTCGTATGGTCTGCGAGCCAAATTTCGCCAAGCCGATAGCCGAGATTTCGTTTGGTAAAGTGCTAATGGAATTGTTCCAAACCGTGCAACGTTTTGAAATGCCAGTGCAACCGCAGCTAGTTTTACTGTACAAAACTCTGCTGCAAATCGAGGGCTTGGGGCGGCAGCTTTATCCGCAACTTAATCTCTGGGATACGGCCAAACCATTTCTTGAGAACTGGATGAAGCAGCAGCTGTCACCACAGGCCTTGTTCGACGATTTCAAAAAAGATTGGCCGCGGTGGCGTGCGATATTAGCGGAACTTCCAGATCACCTCGATCGACTGCAACAACAATCACGCACTGCAAATGCACAGCACGTTTTATCTGCCCAAGCAGGCGATAAAAACTCGAACTCACACCAGGCTAAAGCTCAGCAAAAGATTGGCTTTACCGTGAGCGTGCTTTCGCTGCTCGCTTTGTTGGGTCAACATTTTGCGATCGTAGATCTAAACGATTGGAACGCGCTTTTACTAGGCGTAGCGATGGCAGGCATTGCATGGGCGTTTTATCACACACGGTGATTAAACGAAAAGGTCAACTGAATTTGCATGACACAACGTAAAACATCGTTATTTGTCATGGACCATAGGTTGCAAACTTTGAGGCTCAACGTGTATGGTTGTGGGCCGCGGTAACTTAGCCGCGTTCTATTAATCAATATTCAGGAGCGATCATGGGACTATTTGATTTTGCAGCCGACATCGGCAAAAAAGTATTTGGCATAGGTGACGCCAATGCGGCAGAGCAGATTAAAGAAAATATTGAAGCCAACAATCCGGGCGTAACCGATTTATCAGTCGCACTTGATGATGAAGTGTGCACGATCGGGGGTAATTGCGATTCGCAAGAGGCTAAAGAGAAAGTTGTGTTGATGACCGGCAACATGAAAGGCGTTGGGTCAGTCAACGGTGACGGACTTGTAGCGCCAGAGCCACCAGCCGAAGAACCTCAACCAGAAGTCGAGTATTACACCATTGAGAGTGGCGACACGCTTTGGGGTATTGCGGCAAAATTCCTCGGCAACGGTGCAAAGTATCCGGAAATTTTCGAAGCAAACCGTGAAGTCATCGAGGACCCAGATAAAATCTTCGTCGGCCAGAAAATCCGTATTCCGAAAGGCTAATCTCTAAGCTTCTCAAGAAGAGCCTCGCATTTGCGGGGCTTTTTTTTGCCGATTGAATACAGCCATAGGGAGATAGGTGAAGATGATGCTCACGTTGGTGGCCGGAGAGTTCACAGCCGCGATCTAGAATCATGGCATGAAACCAATAATATCTTCCTTTCTTACTGCCTTCGCTTTACTAACCCAAGCCGGTGCGATCCAAGCCGACCAATTAGTCGGTGATGCCACAGACTTAAATAGCGGCGAACCGCTCTACACCGAAGTTCATACATTTTCAGAACGAGACGGCCAGCGCGTAATGCAAAGCCAATACATTGCGCCAGATCAAACCCAACTTGCTGAGCGGCAGGTTATTTACTTCGACAAGCAAGTAATCTCGTATCAACTCAATCTTATGGCGCTAGAGTATCGCGAGCAGATAAGGCGATTCAACAATCTACTATCTTTTGAAATCGATTCCGCTGAACAAGAGATCAAACGCGGGTCGGTTGAGGCCAAGGCAAACAGTGACACGATCATCGATGCCGGTTTCAATGATTATCTACTGGAGCAATGGGATGTGCTTCTACAAGGCGAAACAAAGCGTTTCTACTTCGCCAGTACAGCTCGGATGGATCTAGTTAAACTGCAAGTCAGCATGGATTCTAAACTCAGCAATGAAACCACGGCGGTATTTTCGATGACGGCCGCGAACCCAGTGGTTCGCCTGCTCATAAAACCAGTAAAAGTTGGTTTTTACCGTGACACTAAACAACTCGCCTACTATCAGGGTGTCTCAAATCTTAAGGGACAAGATGGGAAAGCTTACCGAGTAGAGATTAGCTTTGAAAACGGTCAAATGGACTACCTAGGCCAACTCGCACAGCAATAAAATTAGCCGTTTTGCGCTCTTTTTGACGTTGTTTTACGGCTAAGCTGTCACTATACTCCCATTCCCGAGTAATTTACTCGGGAATTAAGAATTTTGGGAGAAATACTCGATATGAAGCTCACAACCAAAGGCCGCTATGCGGTCACCGCAATGATGGACCTAGCCTTGCATGGCAAGTTGGGTAACGTCACCCTAGCGGACATTGCTGGGCGCCAAAACATCTCCCCTGCTTACCTAGAACAGTTGTTTGGTAGTTTGCGTAAAGCTGGCTTAGTCACCGCAGTGCGCGGCCCGAAAGGCGGCTATCGCTTGGCCCGTAACGATCAAGAAATTTCGCTCGCCGACATCCTAGTGGCCGCCGACGAACAAATCAATATGACCTGCGGTGGTGGTAATGCTTGCAGTAATGAAGATCCATGCCTCACCCACGGTTTGTGGAACAACTTGAGTGATGAGTTCTTCACCTTTTTAGACAGTAAAAAACTCAGTGAGATGGTGCGGTCCAGATACGTGCAAACCAAAGCCACTGAGCAAGAAGTAACGATGATTGGAAATATCCCGGTTGAACTTGCCGACAGCCTAGCGTAAGCAATTAGGCAAAACTTAAGAGTGTAAGTAGCATGAATGAAGTAGTTGAAAATCCAGCGCAAGAACAGAATCGCGAACTCAGCGAGTTAGTTAAACGCGAGTACAAGGAAGGCTTTTTCACAGATATCGAATCTGACACTTTGGCGCCTGGCCTGAGCGAAGACGTTGTTCGAATTATATCGGCCAAGAAAAATGAGCCAGAGTTCATGCTTGAGTATCGACTCAAGGCATTCCGTAAATGGCAGAAAATGAAGGAGCCCGAGTGGGCGCATATCGACTACCCGAAGATCGACTTCCAGGATATCTCCTACTATTCAGCGCCCAAGGTACAACCTCAACTCGAGAGCCTCGATGAAGTTGACCCTAAACTGTTGGAAACCTATGAACGCTTAGGTATTCCGTTGGAAGAGCAAAAAATGCTCGCCAACGTGGCGGTTGATGCCGTCTTCGACAGTGTGTCGGTCAGAACTACTTTTCGCGAAACGTTGTCCGAAGCAGGCGTGATCTTCATGCCTATTTCAGAAGCGGTTCACGAGCACCCAGAGCTGGTTAAAAAGTATTTGAGCAGCGTAGTGCCGGTGCAAGACAACTACTACGCGGCGCTAAACTCCGCGGTATTTAGTGACGGTTCCTTTGTCTATATTCCCAAGGGCGTTCGTTGCCCAATGGAGCTCTCTACTTACTTCCGTATCAATGAGATGAACACTGGGCAGTTTGAGCGCACGCTGATTATTGCTGACGAAGGCTCGTACGTAAGTTATCTAGAGGGCTGCACCGCGCCACAGAGAGACGAAAATCAATTGCACGCAGCAGTTGTTGAATTAGTCGCCCATAAAGATGCCGAGATCAAATATTCCACGGTACAAAATTGGTATCCAGGTGACGAAAACGGCAAGGGTGGAATCTACAACTTCGTAACCAAGCGCGGCATCTGCAAAGGTGACAACTCTAAAATTTCATGGACTCAAGTTGAAACTGGCTCGGCCATCACTTGGAAATACCCCAGCGTAGTACTGCAAGGTGACCATTCCGTTGGTGAGTTTTACTCAGTTGCTCTGACCCACAATAAACAACAAGCTGACACCGGCACCAAAATGATTCACATGGGCAAAAATACGTCCAGCACGATCATTTCTAAAGGCATCTCGGCGGGCCATGGGCAAAACGCCTATCGCGGTTTAGTCAAAGTGCTTAAAGGCGCTGACAACGCACGCAACTTTTCCCAGTGTGACTCACTGCTCATGGGTGATCGTTGTGGCGCGCATACGTTTCCTTACGTGGAAGTGCAAAACCCAAGTGCCAATCTCGAGCATGAAGCGACCACGTCTAAGATTTCAGAAGATCAACTTTTCTACTTGATGCAGCGCGGCCTGTCGGAAGAGGCCGCTGTATCAATGATTGTGAACGGCTTCTGCAAGGAAGTGTTCCGCGAGTTACCCATGGAGTTTGCCGTAGAGGCGCAAAAGCTCTTAGATATTTCACTAGAAGGCGCAGTTGGCTAAGCAACGCGTCACAGGATCAACGATGTTAAAAGTACAAGATTTACACGTATCAGTATTCGGCACACCCATTCTGAAGGGCCTGAGCCTGGAAGTTAATCCCGGCGAAGTTCACGCCATTATGGGGCCAAATGGATCAGGCAAAAGCACACTGTCGAACGTGATTGCGGGTCGTGACGGTTATGAAGTTACGAGTGGTTCGATTGAATATATAGGCAAAGATCTAACCGAGCTTGAGGCAGATGAAAGAGCCTGCGAGGGAATCTTTTTGGCCTTTCAGTATCCGGTCGAAATCCCAGGTGTGAGCAATATGGCAATGCTTAAAGCAGCGGTCAATTCAATGCGCAAGTATCGCGGCGAAGATGAGATGTCAGCTGCGGAATTTCTGCAATTGATTAAGAAGAAAGCTGAACTGGTACAGATGAAACAAGAGTTTCTAAAACGCTCGGTGAATGAAGGCTTCTCAGGCGGCGAAAAGAAGCGCAATGAAATTCTGCAAATGGCGATGCTGGAACCTACTCTCGCACTGTTAGATGAAACCGACTCTGGGCTTGATATCGATGCACTGAAAGTGGTTGCTGATGGCGTTAACGCATTGCGTTCACCCGAGCGATCAATGGTTGTTGTGACGCACTATCAACGACTACTCGATTACATCGTCCCCGATCATGTACACGTATTGGCGAACGGTCAAATCGTTAAATCAGGTGACAAATCGCTGGCGCTGGAACTCGAAGAACGCGGCTACGGCTGGATCGAAGACGAAGTAAGTGGTCTTCAGGAAGCAAGTTAATGTCTACCGTAACCGCTACTCCAAATCATCAGCCAAGCTGGCTGCCAAGCGGCAGTGCACCTGCTTTGCGCGCTGCTCCCGGCTGGTTCATGGAGCTTCAGGATAAAGCCGAGCTGGACTACCAACAGCTTGGGCTACCCGGTGTGCGCGATGAGCAATGGCGTTATACGAGCTTGCGCGCCTTGAAAAGTGCCGAGCTGACATTTGCAACTGGCCCACTCAATGAAGCCCAATTACCAGACTCAGACCTTCCTCGTTTGGTGTTTGTAAATGGTTGCTTCAATGCCTTGCAATCAGACTTAGCCGGCCTACCAGAGGGTTTGCTGTGTACGAATTTAGCAAACGCACTTGAACACCATGCAGACCGATTAGAAAAAGTCTTAGGCACAACCTTGCCCGACGCAGCGCACGGATTTCAACTCCTCAACAGCGCTTATTGTCGAGATGGTTACGTTCTTTTTGTTGAACAAGGCACCATCATTGACACCCCGATAGAGGTGATATTCCAAAATGATGCGGGCGTTGCAAGTCATTGCCGCAACCTCGTTGTTGCCGACGCCAATAGCCAATGCACGATCATCGAACGCCACTCATCAACACAGCCTGAAAATTCGCATGACGTTTATCTCAGCAACTGCCTGACCGAAGTCGTGGCAGGGCAGGGTGCGCATGTCGATCACTACAAGCTGCAATCAGAATCCACAGAGGCGTTTCACTTAGGAGGCATATTTATAGATCAGGCGAATAGCGCCCATGTGACTAGCCATAATATCGGCTTGAGCGGCAAACTGCTGCGAAATGATGTGATCGCGCGCCTCAATGGCTCGGGCAGCCATATTGAAATGAATGGCCTAGTACTGGGCTCAGACCAAGAACACATGGATAACCACACAGAAGTGGTTCATGCAGTACCCAACTGCACCAGCGATGAGTTTTACAAAACCGTACTCGATGATCATTCACGCAGTGTTTTTCGAGGTCGAATTATCGTCGCTCAAGACGCACAACAAACCAATGCAGATCAGCAAAACAACAATTTGTTGTTGAGCCCCGATGCTGAAGCCGACACCAAACCACAACTTGAGATCTATGCGGATGATGTGAAGTGCTCGCATGGTGCTACGGTCGGCCAGCTTGAGCAAAAATCACTGTTCTACTTGCAGTCACGCGGTATCAATTTAGAAGCCGCGCGCGCGCTACTCACATTCGCATTCGCGAATGAAGTGGTAGAGCGCATCAAAGTAGATTCGATCAAACAAGAGCTCACGCAACTGATTGCTGGTGAGCTCATGAATGACATTGAAGGTGTGTTATGAGCGTGGTTGCTTTAGAGCAAAATATCAACGCATTTGACGTGGAGCGCGTCCGTGAGGACTTCCCGGCTTTACACCAAGACGTATCCGGTCATAGCTTAGTCTATCTAGACAATGGTGCATCTACCCAAAAACCACAGAGCGTGATCGATGCGGTGCAGAATTTTTACGCGCATGATTACTCTAATGTGCATCGCGGTATCCATACCTTAAGTCAGCGCGCAACCGATCACTTTGAGGCCGCGCGCAGCAAGGTGCGGCAGTTCATCAATGCCGGCAGCGATGCAGAAATCATCTTCACCAGTGGCACTACAGCAGCTATCAATCTCGTTGCTCATAGTTTCGCCAGAATGGGGCTGCAAGCTGGTGATGAGATTATTATCTCTGCAATAGAGCATCATTCAAATATCGTTCCTTGGCAGCTCCTGGAGCAAGAAATTGGCATCAAGCTGCGAATTATTCCGATCAACCAGCAAGGCGAATTACTGTTTGATGAATATCTGAAGCTGTTGAATGATCGTACTAGATTGGTGGCTGTCACACAGCTTTCAAACGCATTGGGAACAATCACACCGCTCAAGGAAATTATTACCGCGGCGCATGACATTGGCGCTAAAGTATTGGTTGATGGCGCGCAAGCAGTTGCCCATGCGACAGTCGACGTGCAAGAACTTGATTGTGACTTTTATGCCTTCTCGGGGCATAAATTATTCAGCCCTACCGGTATTGGCATTCTTTACGGCAAGCACGAGTTGCTGGATGCAATGCCGCCCTATCAAAGCGGCGGAGAGATGATCAAAGAAGTCAGTTTTTCCGGTAGCACATTCAACGAATTACCGCACAAATTCGAAGCTGGTACGCCCAATATAGCCGGAGCAATTGGTCTAGGCGCAGGCATTGACTATATTCAGTCCTTAGGGCTAGAGGCTATTCGTCAACATGAGCAAGACGTGCTCGACTATGCCACCGAACAAATGTTGTTCATTGATGGACTACGTATCATTGGCACCGCAGCTCAGAAAGCGAGCATTCTTTCATTTGAACTGAACGGCGCGCATGCCTCTGATTTAGGCACCCTATTGGATCATCAGGGTGTCGCGGTTAGAGTTGGTCATCATTGCGCTATGCCGGTCATGGAATTTTTTGGTGTCAGCGCCACAACTCGAGCGTCCTTGGCGATGTATAACAGCAAAACAGATATTGACCGATTGGTGGCCGCAGTTCAACGCGCTGCCGACATGTTGAATTAATCAGGTGTAGTGAACCCATGAACAATCCCATCGACGGTTGGAGCTTCGAAAACCCCAACGCCAAAGAAGTAGAGACACCCGCTGCTGACGCACTGGCAGCCCAGGGTAAACCACCTACTCCAGAGTCGCTGAACCCAGCGATTGTTGAAGCACTCAGAACAGTTTACGACCCAGAAATACCGGTCAATATTTATGACCTCGGTCTGATCTACGGCTTTGAAATCGACGACAATTATTTTGTTGACGTGAGTATGACTTTGACCGCGCCCGGATGCCCCGTGGCTGAAACCTTTCCGGGCATCGTGGAAAACGCCGTCAAAGGCGTACCCGGCGTGTCTGATGCCCGAGTTGAACTCACCTTCGACCCACCTTGGACAATGGCCAATATGTCGGAGGAAGCCAAGCTCGAACTTGGCATGATCTAAGACTCGATTACGCATGTAGAGAGCGGTATGCAAGCCTCTGACGTCGCTGGTGCACCCAGCGCCCTTAAAATACTCGAAGACGCTCAATTGGCTCATCGTTCATGCGACTTTATTAATGCCCTAAAGTTCTATAGACATTTTTTCGATCATGCTTTGGATGACGACCCCATTGCCCTATACGGGGTTCGTCTCAATCACTGCCTTAGAGGCTGGGCAAAACTGGCGCGGGAGTTTCCTGGTGCGATGAACCAGCTCGAGGAACAAAAACAAGCCTGCCTAGAAAACTATCGTCAGGAACGACATCCTGAGTTATTCCATGACTACTGGGCTATTTGTCAGGAGCTTGAACAGCGCGCAGAAGCCGTCGCAACCTTTGTAGAACTGCACACTGAGAACCCCAAGTCTGCGGCTAAACTGAGTAAATATGTCTGGACAGCGTTGGTCACCGAAGAGCATTGGGAAATCTGCAACGAACTACTGCCCGAGCCGATTCAAAAGCTTGACGAATGCTTCGCGATATTCGACGAGAGCAACCAACTCGCAACCATCGACGCACAGTTTGATAGTCTAGAATTCTCTCAACACATCAGTGATCAACTGATTGACGACGTTCAAAATCTTGTCTCTGTGCTTCGTCACGGCGATCGTGCTGAAGAACTTGATGCCATACAACGTGATTTTTTTCGTCGGGTCGAAAGTCGCAATCATTCAGCCTTAAGTAAATCAGTGAACGCTCGGGGCGCTTTTTTATTTTCCGCCCATTAACCTGGCTTACAACAAACGATCATTGCGAGAAATCCTACTCCGTGGCAATCTAAGCCTTAACTCACGTCTCTACCTATCCAGCCAAGATGCTAAAAGCCAAATTTAAAGAAAACGGAATTCACTATCGCAATTGGACCGTGAATGGCGATACTCGCGGTGTTGTATTAATTGTGCATGGCCTAGGCGAGCACTGTGAGCGTTACGATGAAATGGCAGGTGCGTTTAATGAGGCCGGGTATTCGGTCGCTAGTCTCGACTTGCCCGGCCATGGAAATTCTGATGGTCAGCGAGGTCATGTCGATAATTTCGCTGATTTCGAAAACGCCGTGCTTAGTCTTTATGCAAAAATAGCCGAGTGGTACCCAGACATTCCGGTATTTTTACTTGGGCACAGCATGGGAGGATTGATCGCAACCCACTTATTGCTTGAACATCAGCAAAAATTTGTTGGCGCCATGCTCTCTGGCGCAGCGATTCAAAGCCCGCAGGAACCGCCGGCTTTTCAAGTTGCCATTATTAAGATGATTGCTGCTCTGTTGCCTAAGGCAGGTATGTTGACCTTAGATGCATCGGGAATTAGCCGCGACCCTGCGGTGGTCGAAAAATACATGCAAGACCCTTTAGTCAATAAGGGTAAACTCTCGGCGCGCATCTTAGTTGAGATGTTTCGTAATATGGATGAATGTAAACATGGTGCTCACACGATTTCATTACCGATCCGAATAATGCATGGCAGTAAAGACGACATGACCGCACCTGCTGGCTCACAACTGTTGTTCGACACGGTAGCCTCGCAAGATAAAGAGCTTAAGATTTATGAGGGTCTTATGCACGAAATATTCAATGAGCCTGAAGGTGCATCTATTGCTCAAGAGCTGATCGAGTGGATGGATTCTCGCCAGTAAGCCGCTCGAAACTGCGAGAACTACCGCTGAATAAATTCCTTCCAAACACCAAACGGATCCCAAATCGCACGCAAATCTGAATCTGCAGATTCTTGGTCGACCTCCAGTATTTGGCGACGGTATCGGTAAGTAAAGGCCGACACCCGCATATTGGCGGCACAATGAACCCAAAGCTTGCTATCAGCATGCTCGTTTAAAGCGGTAACAAATTGCTGGAACTTTTGCTCTTCTGGGTTTTTAAAGTCGACCGATATATGGATGTACTTGAGACCTAGCTCAGTCAAAATTTGGCGTTCATTAATGACCGAGTTCTCCCACACACTGTTCGGCGCAAGGTTGATCACAACCTCATAACCCGCATCTCGAATCAACTGAAACTGGGTCTCACTTGGCTGCCCTGAGGTGGCATACAAATTATCGATAAGACGGTAGTTGTAGATATCCTCGGGCGATCCATCGGCCCGCAAAAACGGCAATTTTCTTGCTGCAGCAGCACGAATAAAGCCAAATATTGTGGAAAGAGTATTGAGTGCCATGGTTGAGTTTTCGCGGCTGTGTAATTAAGAAAAAATCGCCATGGCAGCGCCAGCGGGGTCCTCAATCGTGTAATAGGTATCTCCGCCCATAGTCGTTGGGCCAGCAAGCACTTTGCCACCTAGAGCAACACATTGCGCCGCACTCTTATCCGCATCGGCTACTTTTACGTACATTAACCACTGCGCTGGTAAGCCAGAGTTGCCGCCGCGCGCGTGACACACCCCTGCAGCGCAGTCACCAGACTCAGGCTTATTCATATTGTAATCGTCATACTCACCCATGCTTGCGGCCTCTGGTTGCCAACCAACGACCTGGGCGTAGAAGTCTTTGACCTCTTCAGCGTTTTCGATCGTTAAGTCGTGCCAAACAATATCACCCACTTCGGGTTTATTACTCATGATCACTTCCTCCTAGTTGAGAATACAAGTTTGCCAGTTGCACAAATTGGATTACCGCCAGAGACTCCGCGCGCAGGCTAGGGTCGATTTCTAAGCCCTCGATTTGCTCACTGGATAATAATGGCTTCAAAGTATTGCGCAGGGTCTTGCGACGCTGTGAAAAAGCGCATTTCACCAAATACTCGAGATCTGCAAGGGACCTTGCTTCCAGCTCCACTTGGGGCTTCGGTTGCAACCGTGCAATTGCCGACTCAACCTTAGGCCGAGGGAAAAATGCGGTTGGCGGCACGATAAATAATTTCTCGATGTTGTATCGATATTGCAACATCACTGACAAGCGGCCATATTGCTTGCTGCCAGGCGCTGCCGCCATACGTTCCACCACTTCCTTTTGCAACATCACAACTTGCGATGTAATAGCCGCTGCATGCGGTAAGAGTTGAAATAGCACTGGGCTAGAAATATTGTAGGGCAGGTTGCCGATCACTTTAATCGGTGCTTGTTCACACAGCTCGGTGAAATCGAAATTCAAAACGTCTGATTCATGCACTACCAAATTAGTTGCGGGATGCTCACGCCAATACGCAGCTAAGTCCCGATCAAATTCAATTAGATGTAACTCGGCAGCGAGCGGCATAAGCAGCTCTGTCAAAGCGCCGCGACCGGGCCCGATTTCAACCACACGATCGTCAGCCTGCACATTGAGCGCACTGACAATTTTTCGAATGATATTCGGATCTTGTAAAAAGTTTTGCCCCAGCGACTTTCTCGGCCGTGCGAAGGAACTCATAGCTCGCCCTTCTTACGCATGCTGAGCAAATCAAGATAGGCGCCTTGAATAAGGTTCGTTGGCGGTATCTGCAATGACGACAAAATAGTGTTGGCTTCCTCGGTACCTTGTTTGCCGTCTTCCTCAGCCAACAAAACCACCTCCAATTCTAAAAATTCACCAAGTCCCTCTACGGTATCCAGATGAACACGGGTACGATCAATGAAATATAAATCGCGGCTTTTACGCACTCGGCCTTTAATTCCATAGGCGAGAGCCAGTGATTCTCTGAGACTGACTGGGTCGGCTATAGGTGTACGGATATAAAAAGATT
>CALJJR010000015.1 GCA_937973905.1 uncultured Arenicella sp.
GTCTCCATCCGTGAGTGGGCAAGGAACGACAGTAAGCTAAAAGTTAGGCTTGACCATGCCGATGCTATGCGACTTGAAGCGATCACCAATATGTTTAAGCGCTTCGGTTATTCAGACAGCCAAGCAGAGGTTAGGGGTCAAACAACCATCTATACTCAGGTGGGGTATTTCGCTCTGGATGTAAAAATTGATTGGCAAGACCGAATCGAGAGTTGTGCACACTACTGCGAAGTGTTTACTGGCAAGAAACCGCGCAAAAACGAATTTGCCAGATTTAAAGCCAAGCACCTTACGCCGCAACCACAGGTGAAAATGATGGCACCACTGCTCAGTTCATGATCTCACACACTAAATGTAAATCTTTGGTTCTATGAAAATCGCGAGTACGAGCATCGATCTGATCAGCGCATTAGAGAATCATCAAGGTTCCACTATTCTTGATCGGGAGTTTTACACCTCAGAACAAATTTATCAGCAAGACTTGCAACAGATTTGGTACCGCGATTGGGTCTTCGCCGGGCACTCTATTGAGCTTCCTAAACCAGGGGATTTTATTACCCTGCAGATTGGTGATTGCCCAATTGTTTTGGTGAGAGACAGAGAAGGGGATATTAGGGGCTTTCACAATGTATGCCGACATCGGGGCTCCAAACTCTGTACCGAGACCAAAGGTAAGACTCGCAATTTTATTTGCCCCTATCATCAATGGTCTTATGATTTGACTGGCAAGTTATTCAATGCGCGCAGTATGTCAGACGACTTCAATTACGATGATCATTCTCTTATCCCCATCCATGTTGAAGTTATAAGCACACATATATTCATTTGTTTGGCTGAAAATCCGCCTAGCTTTGATGTTTTTAGGCAAGCAGCGCAGCGTTATTTCGAACCTTACAGTCTCGCCGATTGCAAAGTGGCTCACGAGACCACGGAAGTAGAAAACGGTAACTGGAAAATCGTGTTTGAAAACAACCGAGAGTGTTACCACTGCCATAAAGGGCATCCAGAATTATCTAAGTCTTTTGTAGATGACTTGGCCGGTAATTCGGGCTGTGCTGATACCGAGTTAACTCAGTTTTGGGATGAGTGTGAACAGGGCGGTTTGCCTAGCAAGAGTGTTGCTGCTCACGATAATCAGTATCGGTTGATGCGAGTCGCTTTAGCACCTGATTTTCACAGTTACACCTTAGATGGCAAGCCTGCGGTTGCAAAGCGTGTGCACAGTAGCGATGTCGAGAATTCAGGCGCGTTACTTCTCTATCACTTTCCGTCGAGTTGGTACCACTATTTGGGCGATCATATTCTTAGCTTTAGGGCGCTTCCCTTAGCCCACAATAAAACCGAACTGACAACCAAATGGCTAGTGCATAAAGACGCGGTTGAAGGAGAAGACTATCAGTTAGATCATCTCACAGCTGTTTGGAAAGCAACCAATGAACAAGACAAGACCTTCGTTGAGCTGGTACAGAAGGGCGTTAGTTCACCGGTGTTTAAACCCGGGCATCTATCGGAAATAGAAGAGAGCGGAGTGACGATCTTCCTCAAATGGTACCGAAAAACCATGTTAGAACGAGCTAAGGGTGGTTCATAGTTATAGGTGGAATTTCTCATCTTGCATGGAGATTGAGAGCCCTCAGCGAATTGGTGATCATGTAGCTTTCTTTAAAGCGAGAAAATGAGGCGTTGCTAACAATATCTTGGTATAAAGATCACTGAATTTTATTAATCAAATTTAGTGCTTATTTATGAGTATTGATCGGGTTCCCTTCATCACATTGAATCGTTTTGAGAGCGGTTTTAAAAAGCAATTTCTGAGCGGCGTTGCGGAACTTGTCGACAATACACAGTTTGTCGGCGGCCCACAGGTTGCAACACTCGAGCAAAAATTGGCCGAGATGTCCCATGCAAAACATGTGGTGGGCTGCGCTAATGGTACTGATGCCATTCAAATCGCCTTACGCGCGGCTGGTGTAGAAAAAGATCAAGTAGTTTTGCTGCCGGATATGACGTTTTGGGCTACTTTTGAAGCCGTGGTCAATGCTGGCGGCATACCGGTGACGGTGGATGTTAATCGAGATACTTGCCACTGGGACATTAACACCTTTAAACAGGCTGTCGATGAGTACAAGCCGCGAGCTGCGGTACTAGTTCATCTCTACGGCTGGGCCAGCCCCGACACCTCAGCAATTCGGTCTTATGCTGCTGCTAATGACGTTTTGCTGATAGAAGACGGTGCGCAGTGTTTTGGTACTTTGTGTGATGATGATTCTGTGCTTGGCAACGCTCTCATTGCAACCACCAGTTTTTATCCTGCCAAAGTACTCGGTGCATCAGGCGATGCTGGTGCAATTTTTACCAATGATGAAGACATCGCAAAAACCGCCAGAACGCTCTGCAATCACGGTAGAAGCGACCACTATTCGCACGGCTTGGTGGGTTGGAATTCACGCATAGGTTCGTACGAGTCGTTATTTTTAAATCTTTCGCTCGAACACATTGAGGCTCGGCTGGCGAGTCGGCTCGCCGCCGTTGAATACTACCGAGAACAGCTCGTAGATATTCCACTTAAAGTGGTGACTTCATCCGACAACGTTGAGGAAAACGGCTATTGCGCCGTAGCCATGATCGACCCTGAGCTTCGGCCAGAGTTGATCAGCACTTTGCAAAGCGCCAATATCGGTTATGGCACCATTTACCCCGGTGCTATGAGTCGTCAACAAGGAGCGGCTTCTTTCCTAAAAGGCAAAATCGACTTTGGCAATGCTGATTTTATCTCCAAAGCGGTGTTAAACCTTCCGTGTTTTGCATATGTCACTGAGGCTGAACTCGATTACGTGGTAAGAACCGTTAGGTCTCACTTCAATTGAGCCTTCCTATCAGCAAGAATGACACTGAATCCTGGCACAGGAAATATTGAAAATGAAAGTCTGCGAAACTGCATTTCGAACCAAATTAACCGGCCTGTTTGCTATCCTGGTTTGCACGGCAGCGTGTGCATCGGAGCCGCAAGTGACTAAAGACCCTAATCAAAAAATTGTGCCTGAAAAAGCCAAAAAGTATGAGGATTCCAATCCCTTACCGCAGGCAATGAGCCTAGCTGACCAAGTAGCCGCAGCGCGCTCTGATTTGGCAGCCAAGTTAAGCGTAGATGATAAAGAACTGGTGTTGCTGAAAAGTGATGCTGTTACGTGGCGCTCTAGCGCCATTGGCTGCCCCGAGGCTGGGCAACATTATATGCAAGCCTTAGTGTCAGGTGTCTTGATTGTTTTCTCGATTAATTCGAAACATTACCGATACCACGCTGAGCAATATAAAGCGCCTTTTTATTGTGCAAATGACCGCGCAGAATCACCAATTTCTGCGAGCAGCGAAATCTAAATAGCCTAAAGAAGACCTAAAAAAACGGAGCAAAATGCTCCGTTTTTTTTATCTTAGATGGAATCTAATCAGCGCCCAAAAACATGGGCGCTGATCATCTCGCTAAGCGTTATTCACAGGACGTTACTGCAATCGCAACTTCGCTGCTATCTGTACCTGTCAGATTCGCTTCATTAACGATAAGGTCATCGCTGCAATCAGCTTCAACCTCGAAACCAAGCGTCAATGAGCCACCTGGTACCACTCCAATACTCAAATCTTGATTGACTTGAGGTGGTGTTCCAACACCATTGAAGAAGTAGCTTACACCGTCAGTACCATCCGCATTCTCAGCACCCACTGTTAAGCCAGCATTGACATTATCCAACCTGCCATACGTGTAGTGTACGCTTGGAAGCACGCCTTGAGGCGAGGTATCAGCGAGCAGCCATACTTGGAAAGTTGCCGCATCAGTGCTGCCAAAATGAGGAATATCAGTCCATTCAAACACGGTCCAGCTGAATGGTCCTGCAGACAGATTGCCTACGGTCCATGAGCCACCGTCGCAACCATTTAGATCTCGCCAGTACGGTGCCAAAAGGTTATTAGGCGGTGTTGAATCCGGAAAGTTTTGATTGTCAAAACTGGTGGCCAAGCCACTCGCGGTACCAGCCTCAAGAGTTCCATTAACCGACCAGATTACCTCTGAATAGCTCTCGCCATTAAATGTAAACGAAGGCACGTTGAAAATTATGCCGCCATCATCACAGTTATCTGGGAAAGGTTCAGGTGCGATGCCAATTCCACCCAGGGAGAAGTAACCAAAAATGTTACCGTCTGCACCCACACGGATACCACCCGGATTCAACTCACCTTCCCAGGTTAAGCTATTGGTTCCCGCATCATAAGCCCAAGGTGAAGTGGTGACACCCAGAGTAATCGACTCGGTTTCAGAGCCCGGTACAAACGTAGCACCTGCAGGGATAGCATCAGTCACCGTTAGCGGGCCACTTAGAGGGCCATTGGTGATATTGATTTCATAGCTTAGCGTATCGCCAGCACTTGCAGTATCACTATCAACAGTTTTGGTGAAGAGGCTAGGATTGCTGGCTTTCGATGCGAACACTGCCATAGGCATATGCAAATCAGGGCCAGAACTACCCGCACGATCTAAGTTCAAGGTACCAAACTGCCAACCTTCTTCAGAAGTGAAATTGGTCGCGGTAACCGTGATCGTGGCGCTTTGACCAGATTTTAGTTTCAGATTGTTAGCGCCGCTATTGGCCTGAGGAGAAACAGAAACTTCAGTATCGAAACCAACGCCAGAAACAGTTACATTCCAATGACCAGTATTGTTCATTTTGTTGGTGACCGTTCTGGTCCAAGAACAAGTACCCACGCAATTGCTGTCCATCATGCTGGCCAGGTTCAATGTGCTTGGATCACCACCGGTCTCTGGATTAGCGGCCAGAAAGTTCTCAGCGGACTCATCCATCGCTAAGCCTGCATCAACGGCTTTATCGACTTGGATTCGGCCTGCACCAAGATCAAATGGGTCAGTCGGTGTGACACCGTCTTCTTTGCGAGTATTCTCGGTAGTAGATGTCATCATCAACGCCGATTTAATCTCTGCAGGTGTCCAATCTGGGTGTGCAGCACGCATCAAAGCACCAGCGCCAGCATTATGCGGGCTGGACATCGAGGTACCACTAATGATTTGGTACTCAGGGTTGCTGAGGCCTTGGCCGTCTGCTTCGGCACCCATAATGTTTACACCGGGAGCGGTTACATCGGGCTTAAGTACATCAAATACCAGCTGTGGGCCACGCGAACTGAAGCCAGCCATCACGTCGCCATTGCTGGCATCGAAATCAAAACTGAATGGCGTGATTGTGGCGACTGTGTTGGTGTTGCTGGCAAGCCATTCTCGCAGAGCTACCCCTGCTGAATCTCCGATATGCACGGCTGGCAGAAAATGCGCATCTGCCGTTGTGCCTTCGCCTTGCCCTAAGTTAGCAAGTACATAACCACCGGCTCCGCCAGCGAGTACGTTTTGACCTTTGGCAGTTCGCGCAATGGAACCGCGGTCACAAACTACAATCTCGCCGTTAAAGGTACCAGCAGGGAAGGGTTCTAAGCACTGACCATCAGGATCGAACTCGGTGGTGTTGGCGTGAATAATCGGCGCGGGACCATAGCCCGCACTAAAGCTTGAACCGGCAATGTCTGCCAAGCCGGCTGCGTCACTACTCAAACTTACCAATGAGTTGCCAATCGAGCGGTTATGAGTTGATGCCGCAGTTGTCGAAACCCAAGGGCCAAGATGCGCAACCGTACTGGCGTCTGGGCCTGAGTTACCTGCTGAAGCCGACACGTAAATCCCGACTTGAGTGGCGTTCAAAAAGCCGAGCTCAATAATGTCATTGTAGGGATTGCCGCCTCCCGAAATTGAGTAATTAAGAGCAGCAATGCCATTCGGTAAATTTCCTGCATCAATAACTACTTGATTCACCGCAGCCACTAGCGCGCTGCCGGGGCAAGTTTGCTGACAAACGTCATAAGCGATCACGTTGGCACGTGGTGCCACACCGGAAATATCAAAGCTGGCCGATGTGGTTGGAGCAACCAACTCAGCACCAATCACGACGTTACCTGCCGCAGTCGACGCCGTGTGGCTACCGTGGCCGTCATCGTCTTCTGGTACCGTGCCGTCGATGTCGGTGAAATCCCAAGCACCAATCAGCTTGTCGTTACAAAAAGTTGGATCCACAGTGTCGCAATAACTGCCGGGTAAATAGTTGCCTGACCCAAGTGGGTTGGTATGGTCGTAGCCATCGCCACTAATATCCTCAAATGAGGGGTGATCGCTGTTGACGCCAGAATCAAACACCGCAACAACCAGACCTTCGCCTTGGCTGCCGGAAATATTGCTGTTCCAAACTTCAGGTGCGCCAATCCACGTTGGGCCAACGTCGGTCGTGATGTGTTCAACGCGTTCACGCTGTACGCTGACTACTCCGTCCATATTCGCCAGAGCCTTGGCCTCATCGGCCGTCAACTCCACTGCGAAGCCGTTAACCGCGTGTTGGTAGGTATAGTTAACTTGCAAATCACGACCAAATTTCTTGGCCGCTGATTTGAGGGCTTTACGCTGCTGTTGTTCCAAGCGTTTTTGATACTTCTTGGCGGCTGGGCTGCTGGATTCAAATTTATTCTTTCCGTTCGCCCGCGCGCTGGTGGCTGGATAGCCCTTGATGCCGCCGTCATAAACGGCAACCGCAGGGTCGGCAAGACGCACCAAGAACATGCCTGATGTATGCCCGGACAGCTCGACAGTTGCTCTGACAGAAGCGGCTGAATTGACGGTTAAGTCATCAACGCTCACTTGCGCAGATGCAATAGAAGAAATACCCAGAACTGCCGTGGATGCAGCAGCAACTAAGGTGCGCTTAATCCAGGCAAATCTATTGGGTTCTCGTGGATTGGAAAATCTCATTTATGGACTCCTTTGGTAAGTAGAATTGTTTCATTAAAGAACAAAATTTCCGTTAG
>CALJJR010000016.1 GCA_937973905.1 uncultured Arenicella sp.
GGTCATTGGTCGCTTTCGATTCTTCTTCGAACATTTGGGGGAGTTTTTTCGGCAGTATTTTTTCGCGATGGATCGCGAAGAAATGCCGTTCAATCGTGCGCAGCGTTCATGGGTCTATCGCGCCGCTAAGAACATCGACAGTACTGTTCCTTTTGGCTCAACGCGTGATCTCCGATCGGAAGGCACGGTTATGTTCGTCAATGCTCCGTTTCCACCGTTGACCGATGAGTCTTTGCCGGCCAAACCCATCACCATGGGCGAGGGCTACTGTGATAAGCCCTACACTTCGTCGGCGATTGTGAATATCTCTGGCATGAGTTTTGGCGCTATTTCAAAACCAGCTGTTCTTGCGCTATCGCATGGTGCAAAAAAAGTTGGGTGCTGGATGAACACCGGTGAAGGCGGCTTGTCGCCCTACCACGAAGAAGGTGGCGCTGACATCGTGTTTCAAATTGGCACGGGTAAGTTTGGCGTGCGCGATGGGCAAGGCGGTTTGTCTGAAGAAAAGCTTGCAAATATAGCCGCCAAAGATCACGTAAAGATGTTTGAAATAAAGCTTAGCCAAGGTGCTAAACCTGGTAAAGGCGGCATGTTGCCTGGCGAAAAAGTCACCAATGAGATTGCCCAGATTCGGGGCCTAGAAGAGGGCGAAGATGCGATCAGCCCAAACCGGCACCACGAGTTAAACAACAATGACGATCTGCTCGATATGATTGTGAGAGTGCGGCGCGTCACTCAAAAACCGGTCGGTTTCAAGGCAGTGATTTCCAGCCCAGCTTGGCTTGATGACTTGTTTAGCTTGATCAATCAACGAGGATTAGATCATGCGCCGGATTTTATCTCGGTTGATAGCGCGGATGGTGGTACCGGTGCCGCCCCTATGTCTCTTATGGATGATATGGGTTTACCGATTAGTCAAAGCTTGCCGATGTTGCTTGATAAGCTAAACGAACATGGCCTACGCGACCGCATTAAAGTGAACGCATCGGGCAAGATGATCAATCCCACCGAAGTAGCCTGGGCTCTGTGCATGGGTACAGACTTTGTCTCGACTGCACGTGGCGCCATGTTTGCGCTCGGTTGCATTCAGGCACTGCAATGCAATAAAAATACTTGCCCAACGGGTATTACCACTCATGACAAAGACTTACAAAAAGGCTTGGTGGTCAAAGACAAGAAAAAGCGCGTGGCGTATTACTTGAAGAATTTGGAAAAAGAGCTGCGCATTATAGCCAATTCTTGTGGTGTGAAACGCCCTCGAGACCTGCGTCGTGACCATGCCCGCGTGGTGGTTGCCAACGGCAAAAGCGTGACGCTAGAAGAGCTATACCCATCAGCGAAGAAGGTTTAAGTCACCAGTGTTAAAAGCGCACTAACACCTGAATGATAGAATTCCAGGAAATTTTGCGCGGAGAAAGAAATGGTTAATCTGACAGTAAATGGCGTTCAACACCAACTCGATGTAGAAGCGGATACTCCGCTGCTGTGGGTTGTACGTGATGAACTCAAATTAAAAGGCACAAAATTTGGTTGTGGGATGGCTCAATGCGGGGCGTGTACCGTTCATCTTGATGGGCAACCAATACGCTCCTGTGTCACCTCGCTTGGGTCGCTCGATGGGCGCTCTATTACCACTATTGAAGGAATCTCGGCCCCTGGTGATCAATACCATGCGGTGCAACAGGCGTGGATTGATGAGCAAGTTCCACAGTGCGGCTACTGTCAGAGCGGCCAAATCATGGCAGCGGTGGCATTGTTAGAAAGATCACCAGCACCGACCGACGAAGAAATAGACAGCGCCATGTCTGGTAATGTTTGCCGGTGCGGCATGTATGCCCGAATTAGAAAGGCGATTCATCGTGCGGCCAAAAGCTTACCCAATAACGAACAACCTTTACCAATGGAAGACGGGGAGGTGAGCAATGGGTAAATGGACACGCAGAGCATTTCTAGCGACCGGCTCCATTGTTGGTGGCGGATTATTGATTGGTGCGGGCACGGCCGTTTTTATTCGTCCAGGGCATCGCACGCCAAAACTCGCCAAGATGTTTCAAGGCGAAGACGAAGTTATGGTCAACGCCTGGGTAAAGTTGCTGCCGGACAACAGTATTAAGGTGATTGTGCCGCATGCGGAGATGGGTCAGGGCGTGCATACGGCTTTGCCAATGATGTTGGCTGACGAAATGGATGTAGACTGGTCTCAAGTCTCAATGGAAGAAGCGCCAGTGCACCCAGAGTACGCAAGCATGCACATCGCTCGCGATTTTATGTTGCCCATGGAAGTGCCAACGGTGTTGGAAGATACTCTCAATGGTGTATTCCTCAAGGCCGCGCAGGCGATGAATTTTCAGATTACCGGTGGTAGCTTTTCAGTGCGTGGTACAGGAGTTTGGGGAATGCGTCGTGCCGGAGCAGGCGCGCGCGAAATTCTCATGCGAGCAGCGGCCGAAGAATGGCAAGTCCCGCTAGCGGAGTTAGCAACCGAGAAAGGCCATGTTTTGCACCGCGCGAGTGATCGCAAGCAGCCTTATATCGACTTTGCTGAAGCGGCTGCGGGTCTACAAGCCAGCGATCAGCCAACCTTAAAGCAGCCTGATAAATTTACGATTATGGGCACGCGAGTTGAGCGTTTCGATATCCCAGCTAAGGTAGACGGAACCGCTGTGTTTGGCGTCGATGTTGAACTGCCTGATATGCTCTATGGCTGTGTTCGTTGCGCACCTGTATTCGGCGCAACTGTAAGCAGTTTTGATGCCAGTAAGGCCGAGAGTATGCTGGGCGTAAAGGCTGTTGTTGATCTGGGCAATGGCGTTGGCGTGGTGGCCGATAAGTATTGGCGAGCCAAAAAGGCACTCGATCAAATCGAGATTCGCTTCTCTGAGAACGAGGCGCAGCAATTAGACTCAGAGCAGATATTCAGCAAGTTTCGCGCCGATATGGATGCCGCAGTTGCGAACGGAGATGAAGAAGAAGATTTCACCAAGGGCGATGCGCGCAAGCTACTGGCGCAAGCTGAGGACGTGATTGAAGCTGAATACCGAGTACCGTATTTGGCCCATGCGACCATGGAACCCTTGAATGCCACGGCTCGTGTGCGTGATGGCAGTATCGAACTTTGGAGTGGCTTACAAAACCCGCTTGGAACGAAAAATTTTCTCGCCGAAGAATTTGGGCTCGAGCCGGAGGACGTGGAAATTAACAACGTTTACCTAGGCGGGGGCTTTGGCCGGCGCGCGCAGCAAGATTATCCCACCCAAGCGGTAAAGCTCGCGCAGGCTGTTCCGGGCAAGGCGGTCAAGATGATTTGGTCGCGTGAAGAAGATATCCAACAAGATCGCTATCGACCTGCAATTGTGAGTCGTTTTCGCGGCGCTCTTGATGCCGATGGATACCCGCAGGCTTGGGAAAACCAATTCGTGGATAAGCACGAACCGGTAGAAGCGCCGACTATTCCTTATAAAGTCGACAATCAATATGTGCACTACACTGGCAGTCCAACTCATATTCCATTTGGGCCATGGCGCAGCGTTGACCATACTCAGCATGCATTTTTTACCGAATCATTTATTGATGAATTGGCGCATCGTGCCGGTCAGGACCCATTCGAATATCGTGCCCATCTGTTGCGCGATGAACCGCGGTTTTTGAAAGTGTTGCAAACGGCAGCGAAAATGGCTGATTGGGGAAAAACCATGCCAGACGGTTGGGGGCAGGGAATTGCTATTCAACATTCTTTTGGCACCATTGTTGCCGAAGTGGCTGATGTGAATATGTCTTCAGGGTCACCTAAGGTTGAACGCGTTTTCTGC
>CALJJR010000017.1 GCA_937973905.1 uncultured Arenicella sp.
CCGTCGGGTCCCTTTCTCAAGTTGCACTTCTTCATCGTTTGGCAGATTTATAGCAATCGTTTTCGCGCCCGAATTGCAGTCCCCTGCGCAGTAAGCCATATCGTATGCATTTAGATCGGCATTGACCCCAGGCACTTCTGCCTTGTACTCATCTCCTACTGGCAGCCCTTGCTGTAGTTCAGGCATGTATTTTGCAAACTTTGCTAATCGCTCACTCCATGCTTGGTCTTTAATCAACAAAATTGTTTCAAACGCAGTGCGATATCCGAACAACGCATCTTGATAAGACTCTATTGGCCCAATAACCAACTCAATTGGATTGGTTTTCATATCCATCCAAACCATATCAGAGGCTTGATAGTCGTCTGTGCGCAAGGCTTCTGCACGTAGCTTTAGATAGGCAGAAAATTCAACGTTATCCGCCAACTCAGCCGCTTGTTCAAGCAAGGTGGCTATCTGCTCAACTTCGACCTCATAGGCCTCGTGGTAAGGAATTAGCGTTAGTTCACCTTCGCTATTTCGGCGCACCAAAGAATACAAACCATCCTTGCCATCTTGATCCCAGGCCTCAAACTCTTCTTTGGTCATATCACGAGGATAAAAATGTGCGCCCGGTGGTCGCGGGCCAAAGCCGTCTATAAACGGCTCATCATTATTCAAGCGGTCCCAGGGGCCATAGTTAAAGTGCGCAAATCGGCGCTCGTCGGCGTCATCAATTCGGGCAAGCAGGGCTTCTTTGCTGCCCCATACCTGCTGCCAAAATAGCTCATCAGTGATCTTGCCAGCGTCGATCAAAATCTCGATCATGCGACGTTGCTTGTCACTCAGATGATCTAAGTCTGCGGCGAGCTTCACTTTAGAGTAGATATCGAATCTGGAAGGTTGACTAGGCTTCGATTCGATAACCGCCGTAGCTTCAGCTACGGTGTTTTGCTCTTCACTGGGCGCACACGCGGCGACCAAAATCGCCAGCGAGAGCAGAATAAATTTGTGCAGAATTTTCATATCAACAGATAGGTCAGGAAAACTGTTGGCACCCTAGCGGATTTGAGACAAAAATCCAACATTTAAAAGAGCAGATGTTTATACTCGCTGCATGAGCGCGTGGGCAAAAAAATGGCAATCTCCGGAGATATTTTTGCTCTTGATGGCGTTCATTATGCCGTTGGCGTTCTCCACTTGGTCGGCGCTGATAAACAACTTTAGCAAAGAAGCAGCGGGCTTCACAGGCCATGAAATTGGCATGCTCCATAGCCTTCGGGAAGTACCAGGATTTCTAGCATTCACGGCAGTGCTGTTGCTAGCATTTATTCGCGAACAAAAATTCGCACTACTGTCGTTGGCGGTTCTGTGTGTGGGCGTGATGATTACCGGACACTTTCCGACCGTGCTGGGGCTCTATATCACCACGGTATTTATGTCCTTGGGTTTTCACTACTTCGAGACGATCAACCAATCGCTCACACTGCAATGGGTCGACAAAGACCAAGCTCCCCATTTTCTCGGCAAAGCGATGGCGGCCAAAGCAGCCGCGTCCATCTTAGTATTTGGTTCGACATGGTTTTTACTTGAATACTTTGAATTCAGCTACAAGAGCATCTACTTACTCTTCGGCGGACTTGGTCTAGCTCTGGTTATTTTCTTAGTTGTCTGGTTCCCACAATATGAAGGCAAGGTTGAGCAGACCAAAACCCTATTTCTGCGCAAGTCATATTGGCTGTACTACGTGCTTACTTTTTTAAGCGGTGCCCGCCGGCAAATTTTTATGGTGTTTGCGGGCTTTCTGCTGGTAGAGAAATTTGGTTATTCAGCTGCCCAGATTTCATTGCTATACCTCGCCAATTATCTCTTTAATCTTTTCTTCGCAGCGAAGATTGGCAAAATTATTGGCGTCATCGGTGAACGACGAGCACTCAGCATCGAATACGTTGGGTTAATCCTTGTGTTCACGAGTTACGCATTTACCAACGACCCTAGAATTGCTGGGGCCTTGTATGTCATCGATCATTTTTTCTTTGCCTTCGCCATTGCGATAAAAACCTATTTTCAAAAAATAGCGCAACCCGAAGACATCGCCACTACCGCCTCGGTGAGCTTCACGATCAACCATATAGCAGCGGTTGTGTTACCGGCCGTGCTTGGTCTGGTTTGGTTATATAGCCATGCACTGGTATTTCTAATTGGCGCAGGCATCGCCGTGCTATCACTGCTGCTCTCACAGTTGATTCCAAACCAACCTCAACCTGGCAATGAGTCTCGCTATTTCCGCTCCTACTCTACCGCGCCAACACTTTGACGAATAATTCGTCGTCCGTTGCTGATAACCTCACGAATTTCCATCAACGCAGAAATATTTTTAGTCGGATCACCAGACACCAACAGCAAATCGGCTTTCTGACCGACTTCTATATTGCCAAAGCTGGGAGCTTCAGTTGCCTCTAGATAGCGAGCAGCATCCAACGTTGCTGACCTGATTGCTTGGGCCGGAGTGAGGCCAGCATCCACCAAGGTCACTAATTCGCGGTGCAATCCTGCGCCTGGAAACACGCCGGATTGAGTATCACTACCCGCGAGTATTTTGATGCCAGCTTGATGCAATCGACGCACATTATCCAAACGCACCTCGCGAGTCTTGCTCATCAGTTCGATCCAACTGTTCAAAGGGCCCGGATCAAAATCGCTAGGCATGGGGTAGAAAGAATCAAGAATCTCATGGCTAACAATCTCTCGTTCTAACTTGGTAGGTACTATCT
>CALJJR010000018.1 GCA_937973905.1 uncultured Arenicella sp.
CAGAAGGTGATAATTTTCACGGCGATGGTGGAAAGTACTATGCCGTTAAAGCTGGCTCCTCAAAAGTGAGAGTGAATCGCGAGAAGATTGAGCGAGCTGTGCTCAGCAAAGTTAGCAACGATATGAAGTCTGATGTATTCGTTGATGCAATGCTCGCCAGCGCCAGGCGTCAAGCTGCCGAAGCACCTGTAGATCAGACGGAATTACTGCGCGCACGTCTGGCCAAAATAAGCCGTAAGGTGTCGTCTCTATTAGAGCTTGGAATGAAGCTGAGGGATGACGCGCCCGTTGTGCGCGAGATCGATGCGCTCGAGATAGAACGAGCGTCCATTGAAGAGGAATTATTGGTTGCCGAGCAGAGCTTACAGTCGAGCAAGGTTCTCGGCACCATAACGAAAAACGACGTTAGGAGCATGCTCTCTAACGCCGTTGATCTATTGCTTACGCAAAAGCCTGAAAAGGTGCGATCTTTGCTTCAAAGCAAGATCGAATCAATTCAGTTCACCAAGCAATCCAACCGAGTAGATATTAACTACTCAATTGGGGTTATGCTGGCGTCCCCAAGGGGATTCGAACCCCTGTTACCGCCGTGAAAGGGCGGTGTCCTAGGCCTCTAGACGATGGGGACGTCTGGTTCCTTCACTTTCACCTGTGGTCACACTCTTAAATAAGCTGCAGCTAAGTCTAAGTATAGTAGAAGCAGAGCCTTCAGCCCGGGCCGACGAGTCGGCCGATCGCAGAGCGATCTTCGCGAATAGTAAGCGCTGGTGGAGCTAGGCGGGATCGAACCGCCGACCTCTACACTGCCAGTGTAGCGCTCTCCCAGCTGAGCTATAGCCCCTCTCTCGGAGGCTCTGGCGGTGCCAGTTCCTCTCGGATTCAGCTTTCTTCGGGGTGTGACCTCGAAGGAGGGCGTAATTTACTTGCAGCGTATGCCTTGGTCAAGTGGTATTTCGGGATTTTCTTGAATTTAATTGGCTAAAAACAGGGCCCCTAAGTCACCTATGTTCATGCCTTATCAGGTCAGGCTTTTTTTAGACGCGCAGGTGGCGTATCGGCCTCTTGAATTTGCATTGTGACCCGCGACCCTGATTGCTATGATACCTTGAGAAAAGGTCGCGGCATGGTAGCCTCTGGGCCATATCAAAAAGTAGAAACTTAGATAAAACAATTACAACAAAGAGAACAGCGATGGCGAATTCAGTATTCAATTCATACCGTGAGAACTTTCTGGGGAGCAGTGCGGATTGGTATAAAAATACGATTCTCGTGTTTCTTATTATTAACCCGATTGTCTGGTTTTCGGGCTTTCACTTTGTTGCCGGCTGGATGCTGGTGGGCGAGTTTATCTTTACGTTGGCGATGGCGCTTAAGTGTTATCCACTACAGCCCGGCGGTTTACTGGCATTACAGGCGGTGGCGATTGGTATGACTTCGCCGGATACGGTGTTGCATGAAGTCGAGAGCCAGCTCGAGGTGCTGTTGTTGCTGATTTTTATGGTTGCGGGTATTCATTTTATGCGTGACCTGCTGCTGTTTATCTTTAGCAAGATTTTAATTCAGATTAAAAACAAGGCGCTGTTGTCGTTCCTGTTTTGTTTTTTCGCGGCGGTGATGTCGGCCTTTTTAGATGCGTTGACAGTGACTGCGGTTTTAATCAGCGTGGGTGTGGGTTTTTATGGCGTGTACCACAAGGTTGCCTCGGGTAAGAAATTCAGTGAAGACCATGACCATTCTGGTGATGAAGGCATTCACGAATACAGCCGCGAGGATTTAGAGAACTTTCGGGCGTTTTTGCGCAGTTTGGTTATGCATGGCGCTGTGGGCACTGCGCTTGGTGGCGTGTGCACCTTGGTTGGCGAACCGCAGAACTTGCTGATTGCTGAGAAGGCTGGCTGGGAGTTTATGGAATTCTTCTGGCGCATGGCACCGGTCACGATGCCAGTGCTCGTTGCAGGCTTAGCCACATGCGTGATTTTAGAATTGACCGGATGGTTTAGCTACGGCTCTAAGTTACCGCCGGAGGTTCGCTCTGTTTTGTCTGAGTTCGATGCTGAGCAAGAGCAAAAACGTACTGACCGAGACCGCGCTAAGTTAGTGGTACAGGCACTGGTTGGTTTAGTGCTAGTGTTCTCGCTGGCGTTTCACATTGCGGCTGTGGGTTTGGTCGGCTTGATGATCATCGTGCTTCTAACCTCTTTGAACGGCGTGATTGAAGAACACCAGATTGGCCACGCTTTTGAAGAAGCTCTACCCTTTACGGCTCTTTTGGTGGTGTTTTTCGCGGTGGTTGCCGTGATTCATGAACAACATTTGTTTCAACCAATCACCGACTTAGTCTTGAACATGTCAACCGATGCACAGCCGATTGTGCTGTTCGCTGCCAACGGCATTTTATCGATGATCAGTGACAATGTATTTGTGGCCACCGTATATATCAATGAAATGGTCGCTGCGCTCAATAATGGTGTGATCACCCGTGAACAGTTCGACATTCTCGCGGTGGCCATCAACACCGGCACTAACTTGCCAAGTGTGGCTACTCCTAATGGCCAAGCCGCCTTTTTGTTCTTACTCACTTCTGCTTTGGCGCCGCTGATTCGCTTGTCTTATTTGAAGATGGTTCAAATGGCGATTCCGTACACCATTGTTTTGAGCCTTGTGGGTGGCGCAGCGATTCTGATCGTCTATTAAGAACCTACTTATTCAGAATTATGACTAGCTGGTCAGGAAGACCGGCTAGGGTTGAGGCGGTCCGGAATTAAGAATCAGCCGCCAAACAGCCGTGACCAAAAGCCACGTTTTGCAACTTCCGTTTCAATGCGTTTTGCGTGGCTCTTCGGCACTACCGCACGGCGTATCTGACCAGTGTCCCACTGGGTTTTTTTGGAATGTTTGATGTCTGGGAATTCGGCTAAGGCGAATTCTTTTTTCATCCCTGTGCCGAGCAAGTTACTGGCTTTTAAGTTGGCTTGAGTAAACACACTGCCAGAAACTCGGCTGCCCCAAAGGTTACTCGCTTCAAAAGAAGATTCAGACAAGTCGGCTCGCGACAATCGACTGAACGACAGGTCGGCGCCATCCAGAACCACATTCTGTAAGGTCGCATTGGCCAAACTCACGGAACGCAGGCTGGCACTCTCTAGGTTACTTTGCTTTAGATCTGCGTGGCCAAGATCGGCTTTGAATAATTTACTGTTGACCAGATCTGCTTCACGTAGATCAGCGCCGCGCATTAAGGCTGCGGTTAAGTCGGCCGAACGCAGGTTGGCGTTACGCAGCGACACTTCTTTCATTTTAGCGCCGAACAATTTGCAGCCTTCTAAGTTCGCGCGGTTGAGGTTGGCTCTGAAGAACAAGGCACCCGATAATTTTGCGCCGCGTAAATCCGCGGCTGACAAATCACATTCACTAAGATCAGCCGCATTTAAATTGGCATCGCTGAGGGTGGCGCCTGGCAATTTAGCGAGATTTAAGCGTGCGCCTCCGAGCTCGGCATCAGTAAAATTTGCCGACGTACAGTCACTATGGGAGAGATTCGCGCCGGTAAGACGCGCGCCAGCAAGCTTGGCTTGATACAGATCTGCGCCGGACAAGTCAGCACCGGAGAGATCGGCTTGGGTTAAATCAGCACCGGATAAATCGGCACCGGCGAGATTCGCACCACGCAGTTTCGCCTCGGCCAGATTGGCTCCGGCTAGGTCGCTGCCTTCTAGGCTGTAACCTGAAAGGTCATAGCCAGAAAGTTTTTTAACGGTGGTGGCGTCGCTCATGCCTTAATGTTTCTCGTTTAACCGGGTCCAAACACATTTGCCGCCGACTTTATCGTCGAGGCGGGCTAGCCATTCTACATGATCTTCCATCTCAGCTTGGCTTACTTGCGACACGGGCAAGTCGAGGGTGGAAAAGTCGATTTTATCAAATCTGGGCCCGCTGCCATCAGACCCACCGCTGGCAGCATCCAAAGTGAGCGCAGTTTGGCCTCCAGTCATCGACAAATAGACGTCGGCAAGAATTTCGGCATCAAGCAATGCGCCGTGCAACTCACGATGAGTGTTGTTGACCTCATAGCGCTTACACAGTGAATCTAGGTCATTACGCTGGCCGGGGAACATTTTGCGTGCTTGCACCAAGGTGTCATGTACCGTGCAAAAATCCTCAATAAAAGGCGTATCAGCATCCAAGCGCGCGAGTTCAGCATTTAGGAAACCAACGTCAAATGGCGCGTTATGAATAATCAATTCGGCGCCACGCAGATACTCAACCAAGGCATCACTGGTGTCTGCAAACAATGGTTTATCGCTTAAAAATTCATTGGTGATGCCGTGCACTTCAATCGCGCCGATATCAATCTCACGTTCAGGATTCAAATATTGGTGATAGTTATTGCCGGTTAGTTTTCGGTTAACCAGCTCTACACAGCCTATCTCAATGATTCGATGACCTTGGCGGTGCTCTAAGCCGGTGGTCTCGGTATCTAGTACAATCTGTCTATCGCTCATGACTTATATTACCTATGGCTGTTGCCATGATTAGAATGCCTTCGCCATGCCTATAAGGCGTTAATGGCGAGTTCATCAATCCCACGATTAGCGAGCTGATCGGCGGCTTCATTGCCTTCGTTACCGGCATGCCCTTTAACCCACACCCACTTTACTTGATGGCGATTAACTTGTTCATCAAGCATGCGCCATAAATCATCATTTTTCACCGGCTTCTTGGCCGCGGTGCGCCAGTTTCGTTTTTTCCAACCTTCTATCCACTCGGTGATTCCTTTGCGCACATATTGAGAATCCGTATAGAGGGTTAATTCGCATGGACGTTTGAGCGTCTTTAAGGCATTAATCGCGGCCAGTAGTTCCATGCGGTTATTGGTGGTGTGCTGCTCGCCGCCGTACATTTCTTTTTGCTTATCGCCGTACAATAAGAGTGCACCCCAGCCGCCCGGGCCCGGATTTCCGCGGCAGGCACCGTCGGTGTAAATTTCAAGATTCTTGGCGTTCATCAATGTCCGTCTTTTCGGCTGTTGTACTGTTAACGGTGGCTTTCTGAATAGTCATTCCAGACTTAGTCGTTGAGTTATTGGTGCCCGTATTCGCACTGCCAGCTGGCGCTGGCGCGAAGCCGCCACTGCGTTTAACTCTGGCAAAACGTGTCTTACCGACCAATCTAAGGCCGGCCTCGCGCTTTCTGGCGGTGATAATGTAGGCTCCACCAAACATCGGTAACCAGCGGTCACCAACCGAATTTAAGAAATTTAGCCGGCGGCCTAAAGCGTCGTTTTTAGTCAATGGTGCGTAATGATACATTGCACTACCAACCACCTCAAAACCGAGCAGGTTCAGCCAGTCTTTAACTCGGCTTAGCGAGTAGTATTGGCCCTTCGCGGCCGCTGGTATGCGCAGTAGATTTTGCACGCCCGGAATACTGAATGGGTTGAAACAGGTGAGCAACAAGTGACCATCGGGCTGCAAAACGCGATGTGCTTCACGCAACACTTGGTGTGGCAGGTCGTGGCTCTCGAGCGCGTGTGGTAGTAAAACGCTGGCAAAGCTGGCTTCGCTAAACGGTAGAAATGCGTTGTCCGCTGCAAGACTGTAATCGGTCGAACACATCGAGCGATGCCGACATACTCGCTGCAAATTCGGGAAATCCATCTGCAACAATAATTCTTGGTTAACAAAATTACTGAGCAAAAGTACGTTTGGGCCGCTGAGATGACGAAAAGCTCGGTCAGTAAATTCGCGCTCAACAGCCAAAAATTGGCTTGCGTAGGGCGTTTCTAACCAATCAGTCAACGATTGTTGGCGGTTAAACATAAAAATTCTTGGGTTTTGGCATCGATGTCAATCTTACCTCAGTGTTTGACCAACGACACACTCATCATTACTATGCGCGAATGATTTTTAGGGTTCAAATATTACTAGTTCTGAGCGTGGTGATGGCGGGTTGCAGTCACCTCCCTCGTTTTTCTGATCGCGAGTCGTCTCCCGAAGACACGGCGGTGATTTTGCCAGAGACCGAGCAAGAGGCCTCTGCGGCTAATCTACCTTCGAGCAATACGATCGAGCCAGAGGTGGCAGGCGAAACGCTTAAGCCAACAAGCACTAGCGGAGACGTCAGCGACGCCAACACCGTAGTGGCATCACCTGAACCCGCGCCAGCACCAGAAATCGACTTGCTGACGCGCATACGGCAAGGCTACGACTTGCCCTCATTTGACAGCAAGTATATTGCTCAATACGAACGTTGGAACAGCCAACACCCGACGTATTTGAAGAACTTATTCGAACGCGCTGAGCCAATTCTTTACTACATTGTTGAAGAATTGGATAAACGCCAGCTGCCGCTCGATTTAGCCCTGCTCCCGGCAGTAGAGAGCGCGTTCAAACCCGAAGCTTATTCGCGTTCTTCAGCGGCGGGCTTATGGCAATTTATTCCGCTTACCGCGCGACACTTTGGTCTACGCCAAGACTGGTGGTATGACGGCCGCCGTGACTCAATTGCTGCAACCAAAGCTGCTCTCGATTACCTCGAAGAACTCAATGCACTGTTTGACGGTGACTGGTTGCTCACCCTAGCCGCCTATAACGCTGGCCAAGGCACGGTTGGCAAAGCCATTCGATACAATCAACGTAAGGGGCGCGGCACGGCCTACCAAGATTTGGATCTGCGCAAGGAAACTCGCCGCTACGTGCCGAAGCTGTATGCCCTGAGAAATATTATTCAGTGGCCAGAGCGCTACGGTGTAACGCTGCCGACGATTCCTAACAAACCACATTTTGAGATTGTTGATCTGCCTGGCCAAACCGACTTGCAACGCTTTGCTATGGAAAGCGGCATCGCGCTACCGACGCTCAAACACCTTAATGCTGGTCATCGGCGCTGGGCGACATCTCCCGATGGCCCGCATCGACTTTTGGTACCGCTAACGCACCTTAGTCAAGCAAAGGCCACCATTGAGCGCTTGGCAAAAGAGCCGACAATTGAGTATCAGAACCATCGAATAAGACGCGGTGAAACGCTATCACAAATCTCCAACCGATACGGTGTTCCCGTCTCTGCAATTCAACAAACCAACGGTTTACGAAACTCTCGCATCCGTGCGGGTAAAAACTTGCTGATACCGGTTGCTGCAAGAGCTAATGCCAGCGGATCACAAGTAGTCGTCGCCTCAGCAGGCGGTGCGCAGAACGCCAGCAAGATTGTGCACCGAGTCGTGGCGGGTGAAACCCTGTGGTCGATAGCAAGGCGTTACCAAGTCAAAGTTAAGCAATTATTGAATTGGAACCAACTTTCAGCGAATCAGATACTCAGCCTCAATCAGGCCTTAACAGTTTTCGTTAATTGACGCATCAGCACTAAAGCATCTTCACGGCCTTTGTCTTGAGTGCGATAGTAATTCTTACGTAAACCAATTTGTTCAAAGCCCCACTTGCAATAGAGGCTTTGCGCTGCGTGATTGCTGGCACGAACTTCAAGCAGTAGCTTGTCGAGGTTTTGTGCGGCAGCCAGATCGAATAGTTCTTGCATCACGTCATGACCAAACCCCTTGCCTTGATAACCCGGTTCTACCGCCAAGTTCAAGATATGCAGTTCATCGAGCACGCGGCTGACCACATAAAAAGCGACGACTCTTTGCTCAAAAAAATCTTCATTGTCGGTGAGTACGGCACAAAAGTATCGAGCCTCACCAGCAACTTCCGCATTTTGTTTATCTCGAGTTGAGGGCTCTTTATCCCGCGTTGAAGACTCTTTATCTCGAGTTGAGGACTCTTTATCCCGCGTTGAGGACTCTTTATCCCGCGTTGAGGGCTCTTTATCTCGAGTTGAAGACTCTTCACTCCGAGTCAAGGACTCTTCAAATGCCAGCCTGCTCCATGGCGCCACTTGGGTGTTTCGTTCGATTTGCAGCACTTGCGCCAAATCCTTGCTGTGCATGGCTCGCCATGTGAATGGGCACGCTGAACTCTGGTTTGTTGATGCGCTGTGAGACAAACTTTCCTCGGCTAGTCTGCGCCTAAAAGTAAACGAAGATCGCGCCACACCAGGCCTTTCAAGCTCGGGTTGTGCAGCATATCTTGCAAGCTATGAGTAGCGGCCACGGTGCACTGCCTCTGTCTCGATTGATGCAAATCTTCGCGCAATCTCTCGAGCGGATCATTACTACGCATAAAGGTTTGCGCTGTGAACTCACCAAAAGCGACTACTTTGTGGGGCTCAATCAGTTTGAGTTGGCGATCTAACAATGGGCTGCAACTTGGGTTAAGTTTGTAGTCATCTGAAGGTGCACATTTAAACACCGAAGTGAGATAGACCTCTTCACGCTGCAAATCCATGGCGGCCAGAATTGCGTCAAACAATTTACCAGCACGACCTGAGAGTAACTTCTGCTCTTTGATATCAACGCTGGTCGGTGCATCTATTAGAAACAGCCAATCAGCGTCTTGCTTACCTTCTCCAAGAATTGGGTTGCTGGCACCACAGGCGGCACAACTCGTCTCAGCCTGCATCGATTCAACCACGCTGGCCCAACTATCGACCTGCGACTCGATGACAGGCTTGGGTTCCAACTGAGGCGCAGGAACGACTATAGGAGCGACTTCATTGCTGACTTCCAGTTCCTGTTCCTGCGCGGACTCACTAACGGCTGTTGGCTCTTGCAGATCGTGTGCAGACAGTTGGCGGCGACGCCAACGTTGAATGCCCATTTCCTTGAGATGATCGATCATTGGACTAAAAAATCACCACAAATGGCGCGATGATCAACAACAAGAAAAGCAGCACGAGCATAATAAACGCCACAATCATAAACAGCGGATTTGCGAGCAAGGTAATGCTGCCAACCGCATCGGTGACTGTCTCAAAGGCTTCATTATTGCGTAACTCACGAATGGTGCTGAATAGACTAATCAAACCGGGTTTCTTGTTGGCGGCATGTGCACGTAGGCTCGCAATGCTAAGGCCATTGTCCTCAGCAAGATCAGACACCATCTCAGGGGCTTCCCGCACTTGGCTTAATAAAGACCAAATCAGCAGCCAAACGAGCAGCGGGAGCAACACCAAGCCACAGAGTAGAAGGTTCCAAGCGATCGAAGCATCGGGGCTGTAGACATTCCAAGCCATTAATAGGCTCGCAATACCGGCTAGGGTTAGAAACCACGCCAAGGTTTTTTGCACCGCGGCGGCAAAGGTAGCCAAGCGATCCAAAAACTCTGCAATTTCCTGTTTTATATCCATGCGGATCGAATGCTTTAAAGACCAGCAGCTTCCCACTCATCCTGCTTAAAGCCGACTAAATTGGCTTTTGCGCCAGCGAGCAAAAACGGTCTCTTTATCAACATTCCATTACCGGCTAATAGTTCGATGGCGTCTTCGGCACTCATGCTGGGCAATTTGTCTTTCATAGCCAACTCGCGATATTGCATGCCTGAGGTGTTGAACAACTTTCGAAGATCACCTTGATAAGAATTCAGCATAGTTTGCAGCTCGGATGTGCTTGGCGTTTGCTGACTAATATCAATTAAATCCGCATCAATATCTCGGTCACGAAGAAATTTGATGGCCTTTTTGCAGGTGCTGCATTTGGGATAGTGGTAAAGCTTCATAGGTCCTCTCAAACAGTTGCACGAATTATACCGAGACAGCTCGACACGTTTTGAAGTTTCGACGCCTATTCAGCAAGACAGTTCAACTGTATGAGCTATTGACAAATTCAAATATACTCTATATTTTAGAGTACTCTGCATTATTCATTGGAGCTTTGCATGTCACATCGAGACGAAAACCTGGCTTATATAAAAAAGGTGTTAGAAGATTCCGCCAGCTTTAACGGCTATCCCGCTATTTACGCGCTTTGGGGTTGCATTGTTTTTATTGGGTACGCTATCGCCGAGTTTCAGTTTAGTTGGAGCACGATGTATTGGTTGGTCTCAGCACCCGTGGGCATGGTGATATCGGCCTGGATTGGAATGCGCAGTGACAAAAAATTGGGCCAACAAGGGTCGAAAGCCGGCGACAAATACCTTTACCACTTTGGCTTAATGGTGGCGTTTATTTTTATCGCGGTTTTCACCCAAGAATACCGCAGCATACTGCTGGTAATTGGTCTTGGATATTGCCTTGCGGGCTTGCACCTAGAACGGCTAATGTTGGTAGTTGGTATTTTATCGGTACTACTTTATCTGGCGATTCATATGGGTTGGGTCAATAGCAATCTTTTGGTCGGCGCCGTGTTTGCAATTGGCTTTTTCGCAGCGGCTTGGGGTTCCGCTAAGTTGAATGCTGAATCCGCGGAACAAGCTTAAAATCAAGCAAGCTAGGAAAGGCCAAGGTGGACGAAAACATACAAAGCGAGTACCAAAAACTTGATCGATTGCTTGAGCATCGTAGTCGTTTTGCCATCTGCGCTTTATTGAAGCGTTATGACAAGATGGCCTTTAGTCGCTTCAAACAACTATTAAAAGAAACCGACGGAAATCTGGGAGCCCAGCTCAGAAAACTTGAAGACGCGGCTTACATCGTCGTGGAAAAAGAATTTCAAGGCCGTAAGCCCGTGAGCTGGTATCAACTAACCGAGCAAGGCCGAGCAGCTTTACGTTCTCATTTGGAGGGATTGGAAGCCCTAGCCTCTTAAAACGATTGGATTAGATCGAAGGCGCAGACCTAATACGTTTGCGCATTGTAGCCCCGAGCAAGGTGCCAAGCACTAAACCAACAAAGTTAGCAGCAAGGTCAGCCCATTCTCCATAGCGATTCACATAAGGCTGAATAAGTTCAATGGCACCGCTCCAGAGTAAGCAGCCCAGCAGGAGCAAGAGCCAGAACTTATGGCGACGTATCGCAATCGGCAATGACAAAGCCGCATAGGCAATCAGATGATGGAGCTTATCACTGCCAGGCACGGCCGGCAGTTCGGCCAAGGGCCACAATGAGCCGGCTGTGATCAGGGTTAGAAAAAAGAGCGCAAGCGCCGCCCAGCGTTGGCGCAGAAACTCGAGTAGAACGAAAACCAATTACGCCATCGCCTGCGACACAATATCCTCAAGCTTAACTTGATCAACCGCGAAGGCTCGGATGCCCTGTGCCAGTTTTTCGGTGGCCATGGCATCTTCGTTTTGCAACCAACGAAACTCAGATTCATCAAGATTCATCTTGGCAATCGGCGCCCCGGTGTTATCAACACTTAGCTGCTGCTTAAGCTCGCCATCGTCTTCGCGTAACTCCTGCAAGAAATTTGGCCCAATGGTCAGATAATCACAACCAGCCAGCGCTTCGATCTCACCAGCATTTCTGAAGCTCGCGCCCATCACAATGGTGTTGTAACCGTGTTGTTTGTAGTAGTTGTAAATTCGCGTCACTGAGATCACACCCGGGTCTTCGAGCGCCGCATAGTCTTGCTGCCCACCATTGGCTTTATGCCAATCCAAAATACGCCCTACAAACGGCGAAATCAAAAACACACCCGCCTCCGCACATGCCACCGCCTGAGCAAAACTAAACAATAAAGTCAGATTGCAATTGATGCCTTCTTTTTCAAGCTGTTCAGCGGCTTTAATACCCTCCCAAGTGGAAGCGATCTTAATCAAGATGCGCTCTTTGTCGATGCCACGTGCAGCGTACAGACTGATTAACTTGCGCGCTTTCTCGATGGTCGCTTGGGTATCAAACGAAAGCCTCGCATCAACTTCAGTAGACACTCGGCCTGGAATAATCTTGAGTATCTCCTCGCCAATAGCAACGGCGAAATTGTCCACCGAATCGATCAAATCACTGTTGCCGGCAGCAATTGCTTCCGCAATGTGGTCCTGCATAGCCGGATCTTGCGCCACTTTTAATAACAACGATGGGTTGGTAGTTGCATCTTGTGGCATGTACTCAGCAATCGCACTGAGCTCTCCAGTGTCGGCCACCACGGTAGTCATTGCGCGTAACTGTTGCAGTTTATTCATTGTCTAACCTTCTTATTCGAGTGATTTGGGTGTGGTGAAATGGCGTATCGCTAGTCATCCAACATAATTTCATCTTGGGTCGCTGAAGCGGCTTCAGTCGTGATTGCTTTCACTGCTTGAAAACCCTTCGGTAGCTTTCGCCCGCGCTTACCGCGTTCGCCCATGTAATGTTCAAGGTCTTGCCCTTTCAAGCGCAGGTATCGTTTACCCGCATGCACCAACACATGCTGGCCTTTTCTAAAAGTAGTTGCACCGAGCACATATTCATCGCGTGCCTTGAGTAATTTGGCGGGAATGTTAATCAGCTTGACCCCTTTGCCACGGCCCAGCTCCGGTAACTCGGTCACCGAGTAAATCGTCAAATAACCGGCGGTGGTCACCACCGCGATGAAATCTTGTTCAACCGACTGCACCGGCAGAGCGCCCAGCGCTTCGGCACCTTTAGGCACACTTAAAGTGGCCTTACCTTTCTTGTTTTTGGTCAGCATGTCTTCAAGCTTGCAGATGTAGCCGTAGCCTGCGTCACTGAGCAACACATATTGATCTTGATCCGCCCCCATCATTACCGCTTTAAAGGTGGCCCCGGTGGGCGGCGTCACACTGCTGGTCAGCGGCTCGCCTTGGCCGCGCGCAGAAGGTAATTTATGCGCAGGAACCGCGTAGGTTCGCCCGGTTGAATCAAGCGCGATCATGGCTTGATTCGATTTTCCCCGTGCCGCTGATAAAAAACTATCACCGGATTTGTAATTGAGATCTTTAGGGTTAATTTCATGGCCTTTTGCGGCTCTTACCCAGCCTTGTGCTGAGAGCACCGCGGTAATCGCTTCACTCGGTACTAGCTCGCTCTGATCAATCGCTTTGGCCGCTTCACGTTCAGTGATCGGCGAGCGACGAGCGTCACCAAATTCTTCGGCATCCTCTTTTAACTCGTTCTTAACCAGAGTTTTTAAACGCGCGTCTGAGGACAAGAGCTTTTGTAATCGATCTCGCTCCTTGGCTAGTTCGTCTTGCTCACCACGAATCTTCATTTCCTCAAGCTTGGCCAAGTGGCGCAATTTGAGCTCAAGAATCGCCTCGGCTTGTCGATCGGAAATGCCGAAACGCTCCATCAAGGCGGGTTTGGGCTTGTCTTCATTGCGAATAATTTCGATCACTTCATCGATATTTAGATAGGCGGTCAAAAGCCCTTCTAAAATGTGCAATCGATCAACGACCTTGTCATAGCGAAATTGCAGACGGCGTCGGGTGGTCTCGATTCGAAACTTCAACCATTCCTTCAAGCATTGGCGTAGATCATAAACATGGGGCCGGCCATCCAAACCGATCATATTCATGTTCACGCGGTAGCTTTTTTCCAAATCAGTGGTGGCAAATAAGTGGCTCATCAAAGCATCAATATCGACACGATTCGAACGTGGCGTAATCACCAATCGGATTGGATTGTCTTGATCTGACTCGTCACGCAAATCTGACACCATGGGCAACTTCTTGGCCTGCATTTGCGCAGCGATTTGTTCTAAAACCTTGGAACCAGACGCTTGATACGGCAGCGCATGTACAATGATGTTGCCATCTTCTTTGCCAAATATGGCGCGCTGACGCACGGAACCATTGCCCGAGTGATACATTTCGAGCAACTGCTCACGTGGAGTAATGATTTCGGCTTCGGTGGCAAAATCAGGCGCGTGAATAAATTCACACAGCTGCTCGACCGTGGCCTTGGGGTGCTCAAGTAAATGCACGCAGGCAGCGACTACTTCACGAATATTGTGCGGAGGAATATCGGTGGCCATGCCCACCGCAATTCCGGAACCGCCATTGAGAAGAATGTTCGGCAGACGCGCTGGCAGATTTATTGGCTCTTTCAAAGTGCCATCGAAATTCGGTTGCCAATCCGTGGTGCCCTGCCCCAGTTCTGACAACAAACTTTGCGCATAAGGCGCCAACCGAGATTCGGTGTAACGCATGGCGGCAAATGATTTAGGGTCATCGGTTGACCCCCAGTTCCCTTGGCCATCCACCAAGGGGTAGCGATAACTAAACGGTTGCGCCATTAACACCATGGCTTCGTAGCAGGCACTGTCTCCATGCGGGTGGAATTTACCTAACACGTCACCCACAGTACGGGCTGATTTCTTGTACTTGGCGGCGTTGTGCAAACCGAGTTCAGACATGGCGTAAACGATGCGCCGTTGAACAGGTTTTAGGCCATCGCCAATAAAAGGAAGTGCGCGATCTAAAATCACGTACATTGAGTAATTTAAATACGCTTTTTCAGCGAATTCAGCCAGAGGTTGCTGCTCAACCGGCTCCACGATCTGATTCATTCGTACATTTATGTGGTTACGTTTCAGCCTGTAGACTACTCAATGCAATGCAGTGACACAATGGCTAATTCACGTTAGATTACGCGCATGGATTCAGCGCCCTACCCACCGGATATCTGGTTTGACATCGATACGCTTATTGCGGTTGCACAACCCCAATCTATGTTAGTTCTGGGCGATGCTGACATAAGTTTTCTCGACGATTACAAGGAACAGCAGTTAGTGCTTGGCAAGCAACTCAATATCGTGAGCATTGGGGCTGAACAAATCGACGATATCGATCAAATTGACCAGCAATTCGATGTGGCTGTAGTTGCTCAGTTACTTGAGACTTTGGACAAGAACAGCTCCACCCGAATTCTTAGTCGGCTGCGCGATGTGTTAAGCAAGCAATTTTGCGTATGCTTAAATCTAACGGCGAATGAAACCAGCTCATGGAGCCGTACCGACTTCTTTGCGCTTGGGTTGAGACGCGTCAATACATACGATACTTCGCACGGCGAACACGCGCTCTTTAGCTATCGTTTAAAAGACTATAAAAATACCCCAGATTGGCTCAACGCCGACAACTGGGCGAACCCAGAAATGTGGGGCAAGTATTGGTGGTGAGGGCTAAATTTTACGCGCGTTAAATTACTGTGTACGTGGTTTAGCAACGGTGCTAAGATTCGCCAAACCGGCCGTCATATTTTAGTCATGTTAACTGCCATTTTATTCATCGTGAGTTTTGCTTGCATGCTAAGCGATCACACCACACACAGCTGATCTAGCGGCTGAGAAAGATGAAACCTACTGACATTCGCGACCCCGAATACTTTCACAAAGTAGTCGATTGCCAATACGCCTGCCCCGCCCACACCCCAGTTCCTGAGTATATTCGCCTGATCGGCCAGCGACGCTATAGCGACGCCTATATGGTCAACTGGGAGTCAAATGTATTTCCCGGCATCTTGGGGAGAACTTGTGACCGTCCTTGCGAACCCGCCTGCCGGCGCGGGCGAGTAGAAGAAGAACCGGTCGCCATCTGCCGCCTCAAGCGAGTAGCCGCCGATAACAAAGACGACGCCAATGTCGCCGCCAGGTTACCGCAGATACCGAGCGACAAGAACGGTAAGAAGATAGCCTTGATCGGCGCTGGCCCGGCATCGCTAACCGTCGCCCGAGATTTGATGCCACTCGGCTACGAAATCGACCTGTACGATGAAAACGCCAAAGGCGGCGGGTTTATGCGCAGCCAGATTCCGTCGTTTCGCTTGCCTGAAGAAGTATTAGATCAGGAAGTTAATTACGTGACCGATATGGGCGTCACCACAATCTACAATCATTTTGTCGACAGCATGGCAGAAATGCTGGGCAAAGATTACGACGCCATTTTTGTCGGCACGGGTGCGCCCAAAGGCAAAGACCTAAACATTCCCGGTCGAGCGGAAGCCGATGACAGCATCCACATTGGTATCAACTGGCTGGAGAGTGTGGCGTTTGAACACACTGAACAGATTGGTGAAAAAGTAGTCATCGTTGGTGGTGGTAACACCGCTATGGACTGCTGTCGAACCGCGAAACGCATAGGCGGTGATGAAGTCACTGTCACCGTGCGCAGTACCTACGAGGCCATGAAAGCCTCACCATGGGAAAAAGACGATACGCTGGCCGAAGGCATCCCGATTCTGGCCAACCACAGCCCCAAAGAATTTGTGATTGAAGATGGCAAACTGGCTGCGATGCGGTTTGCCGTCGTTGAATCGAGTTACGATGACAATGGCAAACGCACGATCAAGGAAACCGGCGAAGAAGTCACTATCGAATGTACCGATGTGATCTTGGCCATTGGCCAAGACAATGCCTTCCCTTGGATTGAAAAAGACATCGGCATTGAATTCGGCGAGTGGGAAATGCCGGTGGTCGATAAAGAGACGTTTCAATCAACCCACGAAAAAGTATTTTTTGGCGGCGACGCGGCTTTCGGCCCAGAAAACATCATCACTGCGGTTGCGCACGGACACCAAGCGGCGATTTCGATTGATCTCGCTTTGCATGGCAAATCCATCACCGAGGAACGCCCTGCTGCTGGCACTAATTTAGTCAGCACCAAGATGGGCATTCACGAATGGGCCTACGACAGCGCGGTAACTCACGATGAACGCTTTGAATCTGCGCATTTGCCAATTGAGCAAGCACTTTCAAGCCGCAAAATCGAGTCGGAGCTTGGCTTTGACTTAGACACCGCCTTCAAAGAAGCCGAACGCTGTTTGAACTGTGACGTGCAGACTGTGTTCACGGAAGAGAAGTGCATCGAATGCGATGGCTGTACCGATATTTGCCCCACCAACTGCATTAGCTTTGTTGTTAATGGCGAGGAAGCCGACCTGCGACAGCGGTTAAGCGCACCCTCGCTCGACCTGACCCAAGATCTGTATGTGTCTGAGGATCTACCGACTGGCCGGGTGATGGTGAAGGACGAAGACGTGTGTTTGCACTGTGGCTTGTGTGCCGAGCGCTGCCCAACCTCTGCATGGGACATGCAAAAGTACCTGTACACGGTGACCAAAGCTGGCGACCAACCTGCACCAATTCTGCAGGAACAACGCCAGCCTAACCCAGACAAAAGAGAACGTAGAGAAAAAGCCGCATGAGCCCGCTCAACCGACCACCCGTACTAGACCCGGTGGTTAATGATTTCGTCGTAAAGTTTGCTAATGTCAACGGTTCTGGTTCGGCCAGCGCCAACAGCATGTTTGCCAAGGCGATTTTCCGCATGGGCATACCGGTTAGCCCGCGCAATATTTTTCCGTCTAACATTCAAGGCCTGCCAACTTGGTACGAAGTACGCGTTTCCGAGGCCGGCTATCTTGGCCGCCGCGGTGGGCAAGTTGAGATTATGGTCTCAGTTAACCCGCAGAGCATGGCGCAAGATGTCAACGAAGTGTGCCCCGGCGGGTACTTCTTCTACGACAACACTTACCCGCTTGATTTCAAACTGATTCGTGATGACATCCATTACATCGGTTTGCCGCTGACGGACATTACTAATAGTAATTTCACCAATCCACGCCAACGTCAGCTGTTCAAGAACATTATTTATGTTGGTGCTTTGGCCTATTTGATCGGCATTGAATTTGAAGCGTTAGAGAGCATTGTTAACGACACATTCAAATCTAAGCCAAAATTGATCCCAGCCAACTTGCAGGCACTGCAACTTGGCTTTGATGAAGCCAAAGCGGATATTGAACAGCCACTGCCATTACAGCTTAAACGGCTAAACAAGAACGAGGGCAAAATTTTACTCGAAGGCAATGCGGCTTGCGGATTAGGTGCGGTGTATGGCGGCGCCACGGTTGCTGCTTGGTACCCAATTACGCCGTCGACCTCAGTTGCAGAAGCATACGAGCGCTATGCGAATAAGTACCGCGTAGACCCAGACACAGGCAAACATAACTTTGCAGTAATTCAAGCCGAAGACGAGTTATCGGCCATTGGTATGGTGATTGGCGCTAACTGGAATGGCGCTCGTTCATTTACCGCAACCAGCGGCCCAGGCGTGTCGCTGATGAATGAATTTTTGGGTCTCGCCTATTTTGCCGAGATACCCACTGTCTTAATCGATGTGCAGCGCGTGGGACCATCGACAGGAATGCCCACCCGTACTCAGCAATCAGATGTGACCGCAGCGGCCTATGCCTCTCACGGCGACACTAAAAACGTATTACTGTTCCCAGCCACACCGAAAGAGTGTTTTGAGCTGACGGCCGATGCCTTTGATATTGCCGAGCGCCTGCAAACGCCGGTAATCATGCTGACAGATTTGGATCTGGGCATGAACGAGCATATTTGCGACGCCCTTGAATGGGACGATAACCGCGAGTATGACCGCGGTAAGGTTTATTCAGCCGAGGACCTCGAAAAAATGGAGCGTTTCGGACGCTACCTCGACACCGATAACGACGGTATTACTTATCGCACAATTCCTGGCCGCCATCCCGAGAAAGGCATGTTTTTCACCCGTGGAACGTCACGCGATGAATACGCGGTGTACACCGAAAAGGGCGAGGAATATGAGAAGAATATGCACCGCTTGGAACGCAAATGGGCGACTGCACCAAAACACATACCTAAGCCGATTGTGCACACGCGTTCTGAACAAGCGAGTATCGGCATTATTCATTTTGGCACGAGCAAAGAAGCCACCCATGAAGCCATAGACCGTTTAGCCGAGCAAGGGCATCAAATTAACGATCTACGCGTGCTGGCTTTCCCATTTCATGCGGAAGTTGATGAATTTATCGCTGCACATGAGCAGGTATTCGTAGTTGAACAAAACCGCGATGGCCAGCTAAGAAACCTGCTGATTACGGAGTTGGAAATAGACCCAGCCAAATTAATCAAAACGGTTCATTTCAACGGCGACCCAATCAGCGCCCGCGTAATCACTAGTCTAATCGCTGAGCGACTACCGCAAGACGCTGCAGCCAGCAACGAGAAACAGAGTAACGCCAAATGAGTTTTTATAAGCCAAAATTTCGCCACCCTGAATCTCCAAAGAACGAATTAGGGCTGACCCAAACGCCTTATGAAGGGCCTATCTCTACGCTCTGCGCCGGCTGTGGACACGATTCCATCAGCGCGGCAATTGTGCAGGCGGTGTGGGGGCTCAATGTTGAGCCGCATCGGGTTGCGAAGATGTCTGGTATTGGATGTTCGTCAAAATCACCCGCTTATTTCTTGAATAAGGCGCATGGTTTCAATTCAGTGCACGGGCGCATGCCTTCGGTGACCACCGGTGCCAATGTCAGCAATCATGAGCTGTTGTATATCGGGGTGTCCGGCGATGGTGACACCGCGTCGATCGGCATGGGGCAGTTCGCGCATGTTATGCGGCGCAACCTCAATATGACTTATATCGTTGAGAACAATGGCTGCTACGGCCTCACCAAGGGCCAAGATTCGGCCACCGCAGACGAAGGCTCTAAAAGCAAGAAAGGCCGCATCAACCCATTCGAAGCGATCGATCTGGTGGCCTTAGCTCTCGATCTTGGCGCGACTTTTGTGGCGCGCAGTTTTTCTGGTGATAAAGAGCAATTAGTGCCTTTACTACAAGCCGCAATGTCGCACAAAGGCTTCGCATTGATCGACGTCGTATCGCCCTGTGTGACCTTTAATAATCATGCCGGTTCAACCAAGAGCTATGACTACACGCGCGAGCATGTGCAAGCTGGTGCGGTTGTTGATTTTGTTCCGGTAGAGCAAGAGATCACGTTGCAGCAAGACATTGGTTCGACCAAAGATGTACCTTTGTTTGACGGCGCGTCAGTGCGTTTAAGCAAACTGAATCAGGAGTACGATCCAACCAGTCGACGCGCTGCGGTGACCACTCTGATGAACCACAAAGCTGAAGGCAAACTTCTCACTGGCTTGATCTATGTTGACCCTGAGGCCGATAATTTTCAGGAGATGCTGAACACCTCAGCCACGCCGCTTAACGAACTCGGTAAAGACACGTTGTGCCCAGGCTCTAGCGCCTTGGATGACATCAACCAAGGTTTTCGGTAGTTCTACTCAAAAACTACCCGATTTAGCTCAGGCTCGACCCCTAATTCTCAGCTTTAAATCATCCTTAGATAGTGTTGTTGTGCGCCGTCAATGTTATACTATTACATTATGGAAGCAGATCCGCACAATTCTGAGACATCTCAGCTCCGCACCTCAGCGCAATTAGATAAATTTGCGGTGCTGCTTTCTGGTGTCTGCATTTTGCATTGCCTGATCGCTCCGATCATTTTCACGCTTTTACCAATCCTCTCAATCAGTGCATTTTGGGAAGATCTGGTCTTTCATAAACTGATGCTGTGGTTGGTACTGCCCACCAGCACGTTGGCATTGCTCATCGGTTGCCGTAAACACCGCGGCTGGGCCATTCTCGGCACTGGCTTTGTAGGCATGGCGGTGTTGGTTTTTGTCGCCTTCGCTGGCCACGACATACTCTCATCATTGCACGAGAAAGTGCTCACCAGTGCTGGTGGCATAATCTTAGCGATCTCACACGTTATGAACTATCGCGCTTGCCAAAGCATCAGATGTAACGACAGGAATTGCAGTTCAGCACACCACCATTAGGCTGAGCAAAGCAGCACGAATTTGTCGACCATACGGAATGTCGATATAGTTGGGGAAATCACTTACGTACCCAGCCACCAATGCCTAAAGTAACTCGCCTGATTCCACTCCTATTTTTATTCCAAACAAGTTTAGCTCTGGCCAACCCGGTTTTAGTTAGCAGCGCTAACATCTACACAGTTGATGCCGCTCAGCCCAAGGTAGAAGCATTTGTCGTTAACGACGATGAAATAGTCGCGGTGGGCAACAAAGACGAGCTGTTGGCAAAATACGAGCAAGCCACCCAATTGGATTTGGGCGATGCGACGGTAGTACCCGGCATTATCGATGCGCATGTGCATTTGCTCAGCTTAGGCCAGGCGTTAAATCGGGTAGATCTGGTTGATTCGAAGAGCAAGGCCGACATTCTTGAGCGGCTGATAGAATTCAATAAAACTCTCCCGCCAGGACAATGGATGCTGGGCCGCGGTTGGGATCAAAATGACTGGCCAGTGAAAGAACTACCAAGCGCGGCCGATCTCGATGAAGCGTTCCCAGAGCGCCCTATTTGGTTAGGGCGCATCGACGGGCATGCGGCTTGGGCCAATACGGCTGCGATGAAATTCGTAGAGAAAGATCTGAGCGGTACATGGCAACCAGAGGGTGGCGAGATTGTACGCGACAAAGCCGGGCAAGCAACCGGTGTGTTTATCGACAACGCCACTCAGTTCGTTGCAGCGCAAATACCCAGCCCTAGCGCGGCAGAAATGCGCGCCGACTTGGTCAAAGCGATGGACAAGACGGCCAGCGTTGGGCTTACCTCAGTGCACAATGCCGGCACCAGCAAGGAAGTTTGGGAAGTACTCAAGGCCATGCACAAAGACGGCGATTTGAGAATTCGCTACTACGCTATGGCGGATGGCAGCAACGCGATGTTAGATCATCTGTGCGAACAAGGAGTCACCATAGACCCAGACGCTATGCTGACAGCGCGCGCGGTCAAGCTTTACAGCGATGGTGCCTTGGGCTCGCGCGGCGCAGCCTTGCTCGCGCCCTACAGTGATAAACCCGACCAATCTGGCCTGTTGTTAGAAACACCAGAAGTATTAAAACAATACGCAGAACGAGCGGCTAAATGCGGACTGCAGGTGAACATTCATGCGATTGGCGACCGCGGCAACCGAGTGACTTTGGATGCGCTTGAAGCCGCCGGCAAATACAAAAACCCGGGGCGTCATCGTATCGAGCATTCACAAGTAGTCGCGCCGGAAGACTTTAAGCGCTTCAAAGATCTGCAACTTATCGCATCCGTGCAACCTACGCATGCAACCAGTGACATGTACTGGGCCGAAGACCGAGTCGGTGACGAACGCATAAAAGGTGCCTACGCCTGGCAGACCTTTATTGAAAACGGTATTCCTTTAGCGCTTGGATCTGACTTCCCGGTAGAAAGAGCCGCTCCATTGTTGGGCTTTCATGCCGCTGTGGCGCGTCAAGACGCTAAGAATTGGCCACAAGACGGTTGGTATGCTGAGCAGAGTCTGACTCGTGAGCAAGCACTGTATGGCTTCACCTTGGGCGCCGCTTATGCGGGTTTCCAAGAAGACCAGATTGGCTCCATTGAGGTAGGTAAAAAAGCCGATTTCGTGGTGCTGTCGCAGGACATCATGCAAGTGCCCGCCGAACAGATTCTCGAAACTAAAATCATCGCCACCTACTTAAATGGCGAAGCAATCTATCAAGCGGCAGAGCAATAATTTAATTAATCACTTAGCGCAGATTTACGCACAACAGTAGACAGCTTCATTTGATAGACGTACACTATTCAAATGAATAAGAAATCTACTCATGGCGGCAAGCGCGCTGGTGCAGGTCGCCCTAAGGGGTCGGGCAAATATAACGAGCCGACCAAAGCAATTCGGGTACCTGAAGGCAGCGTCAGCTACATTAAAGATTTTCTCGAGCAATACCCCGCCGTAAGCGAATTCGCTCGTGCTAGCGAGTCGAGCTTGCCTAACAAAGTAAGCAAGCTACAGATTCCACTCTATAGCTCTCGGGTTGCAGCCGGTATGCCATCGCCTGCGGAAGATCACGTCGAAGAAACGCTCGATCTCAATGACTACATGGTGCGCAGACCAGATTCAACCTATATGTTAAGAGTTGAAGGTGAGTCGATGAAAGACGCCGGCATACTGCCCAATGATATTTTGGTGGTTGACCGCTCTCTCAATCCAGTGCACAACAAAATCGTAATTGCGGCGATTGATGGCGAGCTCACGGTAAAACGCTTATTTCATCGTGGCGGACTGATAAAGCTTTTACCTGAAAATCCTGCGTACCCAGAGATAGAAATCGAATCTGAGGCCGATTTGGTCATCTGGGGCGTGGTGATTGGCAGCTTTCGTCGCTTTCAATCTTTTTAGGTGCGTTTTCTGATGCCATTGTTCTAAATTGACTTGGATTGCGTTAAATAGAATCGCTTATAGACGATTTTATCCATCCAGACCGATAAGGCATTATAGTAGGCAGAATGAGTCTGAGCCCTCAAACCGAGTTTGCATAACGCAGATGCCGCATGGAAATTGCCATAAGAAGAAATAAAATCACCGCAATCATCACTGCCGTTGTTGCAGTTCTAGTGATTGCTCACTGTCTCTGGTTGGTCGCATATTTCCGCATTAATGACCCTGAGATTTTTGATTTTAGCCGCCTCTTAGATCTCGACTACGAGGGCAACATCCCCACGTTGATCGCTGCCGTGTTATTTATGATCAACGGTGTGTTGTTTTATTTACTCGGTCGCAGCCATCTCAACAAACAAAAAGCCGGCCACTACTACTGGTATGGCCTGGCGATCATCTTTGTATTCTTGGGCGTGGATGAAGGCACCCGATTGCACGAAGAAATTGGTGATCTATTTGAAAACTTGGTGAGCTCAACGGGCGCCCTATTCTTCCCATGGGTGATTCCTTATGTCACTGCGTTTCTAATTGCAGTGGCCATCTATTTTCGTTTTTATCTCACTTTGGAGCGCAAGTTTCAGATTCAGCTCTTTATCGCCGCGGTGATTTTTCTTGCTGGTGCCGTTGGCTTTGAAATGCTTAGTGCTACACAGGCCGAAGAACTCGGCACCGACAGTTTGAACTACAGTATTTTGTATACGATTGAAGAGAGCTTAGAATTTGCAGGGTTAATCTTTTTACTGCACTGCCTGCTCGGTCAAATTACCAAAACCGAACCCAAGATCAGTTTAGTTTTTAATTAAGCCTGCCACTGACCGCGCTGGATCAACACCTCTTTAAGCACCCGCGGCCGATCGGTCATTATCCCGTCCACGCCTAAATCTAGCAGCCAGTTCATTTGCGCTGCATCATCAATGGTCCATACGTGTACGTGCTTGCCTTCACGGTGACACAGTTCGATAAAAGACGGGGTAATAATTTTCACTCCATACTTGGTCAAAGGCACTTGTAGTACCGGCACCTTG
>CALJJR010000019.1 GCA_937973905.1 uncultured Arenicella sp.
GAGTTCCAGTACGGCCGTACTTTCGATTGAAGTATTGCACATACCGTCGCCCCAGGGCTTGCATGGTTTTTGGGATGGACTCTGTGGTGGTGGGAGTCATAAGTAGGTGGACATGATTGGTCATCAAAACATAGGCATGCAGTGCACAGCCATGCTTTACCAAACCATCCTGTAGCGCTGATAGGAAAAAGTTTCTATCCACCTCCTGGTGGAAGATCGTGCTTTTATTATTGCCACGAACTATTACGTGTTGCGGCTGCCCGGGAAGTGAAAATCTGGGTTGTCTTGGCATCATCACCTCCATGTGAATGACGCCCCTACGGTAAGTTGAATGCGCCTAAATTTCAACCGAGTCTGACCCTATTGATTTCTATTGATTTATCTTCAATTTCAGTTAGTTCACACATAAGAGCTTCTTCTTTTATACTGCGTCGAATCACCGTTAACATGAGGATCACCCTTTGACCGAAGAAAAATACGAAATTCAAACCTTTAAAGTTTTGGATTTTTTCCGCCAACACCCTGGAATGGTTATTTCGCTTTCTTATGTGTTGCTGACGGTGTGTGGGATTTTTTATAGCTGGAGTTTTTATAATGAGTTTGATGTGGCAATTTTGAAGCTTGCTAACATCTCTGACTTATTGACCGCAGGCGTTGGCGAGCCTGCAGCGGTATTAATGTTTTTTGGTGGTTTTTTGGTTGCGATTGGCACTGAATATTTGAGCTACCACTCGCATCAGTTTTATCTTAAATGGAAAAGTAAACCAAAGAGTGTGCTGCGTTTCATTATCGTTAACTTTTTTAAATCACCAACAAAGAACAATCAACTACTGATTTTGCTGGTTGTTCTTTTCATTCTCTACGCACAGTTATTCGTTTCTATGTACGCTGAGTGGCAAAGTAAACAGATTAAGCAAGGAGTCGGCGACAAGATAATTGTTAGCAGTGATGCACTAGACAACCGGGAGCAGGAATTACTGTTGTTAGGATCAACCACCAACTTTGTATTTACCTATAAGCAGAGCGAAGATGAGGTAAGTATTCTTCCTATTGAAAACATAACTAAGATGTTGGCCGTGCCTGATGTTGAGGACAAAAGCCTACTCGAAAAGATCAAGGCTGTGTTTGGTAGCAGCAGCGAGCCTGAGACTGAGCAAAAGGAATTAGAGGTAAAAAACGAAGTAAATCATGACGACACTGAGGAAAAGACTGATGATTAAAAATGGCGTCAGATACAACTTTTCTAGCAGATACTCACAAGCGTGATCTCTGTGCATCACTGCTGGAATCGGCTGACACCTACCCATCGATTTGTAACCTTATATTGACCGTAAAAGCCGGTTTATAAGCAAAACATCACCACATTGCCAGACGCACTTTTTACCACAAAGCAACTCTCGTTTTCGGGTGATTCAAAAGCGCCAATGTCACATCTTCCATTGTTCCGAGCTTCGCCACGTTGATCAATTGCTGGGCACTCTTTGCTGCCCCTATCAATGGCAGGGCTATTCGCAGCGAGCGCATGCGTCAGGGTACTGCCTCCGTTGTCATCCAGCGGCGCTAGAATAGCGGATAGTGGTGTTGGGCGACTACCATCGCTGGTCGCTAAAATGGTATTGGCATCCGTGATGAGGCCATCAATAGCTTGCGCTGAAGTCGCCGAACTTTCACCAATAAGACTGTATGCACTGACGAAATATGCTTCATCTCGAAGCCTGAGCTCATTTATGCCGTTTGTAGCCGCATTTCCGGCGACTATCGTATTTATTAGCTCTATATTTGTAACGTGCCCTTGGTTGATGCCGCCAACTCTGGCGCCAGAATTGCCGGTCACGGTGCTGCTATGCAAAATAATAGAGCTCTCGAAGGAAGCAATACCACCGACACCCAAATTACTTGAATTGCCTGTTAGCGTTGAATTAGTCAGACTTACAATACTGCTAACACCGGCGTAGATACCGCCGGTTTCGTTGGCAGAGTTATTAGCAATAGTGCTACCTATTAATGTGACAGTGCCGTTGCGAGCTCGAAAGGCGCCATAACGGTTAGCAGAGTTGTTCGACACGAGACTATTAGTCAGCACAAGCTCGCTTTCGCCAGAAATAAACCCACCTCCTATGTGATTATTATTAGTGCCATTTTCGTTTGTTGCTGAGTTTGCTGTCACAGTTCCGTTGGTTATCGAAACAGAACTTTCCTTTGCGTAGAACCCACCTCCTTGATATCTCGCTGAGTTCCGAGATATATTGCTGTTGGTCAAAGTAATCGGGCAGCCCTTGGCATAAAAACCGCCGCCCAAATCAGCCGAGTTGCCCGACACAGTACTGCTGACCATGCTTACCAGGTTCGCAGAAGCATACAATCCACCGCCTTTTTTACTTTCGTTATTCTCTAAGGTCACTCCGGTGAGTTGTATCTCGCCTGCGGCGAAGACCCCACCGCCCAATCCAGACCCCTCACCCGTCATGGTCACGCTATTGTCAGCTATAGTGACCGCGTTAAGTACAGCACTCGAACTGGAGCCAATAAACAGCGCACCGCCATTGTAGCCGGTTAAAGTACCACCAGTTAAGGTCACATTATTCAGAGTTAAGGTAGTTGACTCACCAGTTACTGCCATGATTCGGAATTCATCATTGCCGGGAACTCTGCGAAATATCTTATGTCCTTCACCCTCAATAGTGATATCGCTTGTAATAAACGGCACAGCATTCCCTGGTTGTAGCTCTGAATCATTCAAAAATTGAATGTCATCAGTGAGCGTAATGATGTTTTCTGTATGAGGATTATTAGGCAAGTTCGAATTGACAATTGCCTCACGCAATTCGTCTCCGGTACTGACTGAGCACATTTGTGTATTCAAACAAAGCTGGCTTGTCTGCGCGGTTACCGGCGAAACCATTAGCTGCGACATTGCTATTGCTAAAGTGGTTTTTAGCAGCGAGTTGTTGCTCATAGTGCATCCTTATTTACATTGTCAGCAGACCCTTGCGTATTTGATTTGGGGGCAGGTTCTACCTTTAATGTCGATAGCGTAGCTGGATTCTACTTATGGAAATATGGGGTCGATACCCCATATTGTACCCCATATTGAAGAGCAATCAATTTTCACTACCACGGAGGTGGTGTCAGCGCGTAATATGAAGGCCCAGTAGGTACCCTAGCCCTATCCTTCAACATGCGACTGAGTTTGTACTATTCCTTATAGTCAACCTTAAGACTTGCGACAGTACCTCGATCAACTCGGGAATTGAGCTCGAAATTCAAATTAAGTTGCTCGGAAATTGATTGTACTATTCCAAGGCCTAGGCCATGCCCATCTGAAGAAACCCCTTTTACATTTGGCTGCATAACGCTACGCAGCTCGTCTTCGCCAAGGCCGTAACCTGTGTCCCAGACTTGAAGAAGAATAGAACCTTGTCTTTTTCGAGCGCAGAGCAACACACCACCTGAGTCAGTATGCTTTATCGCATTGGCAACCAAGTTATTGATAGCTCGCATTAAGGTGACAGGGTCGCTAGGTACATTTGCTGAAATTGGGCGGCAGCGAAAATCGAGCGACTTTTCGATAGCTTCGTCCTTGAACATTTTGTGTACATTATCAAGAACCAACTTGATTGGAAAAACCTCTGATGCAACATCCGCGAATGAAGCCGAACCAGCTTCGTCGCCCTGCTTTGTTTCTTGCAAGTGTTCTACTGCTAAGGATTCCAGATAATCGAAGGCAGAATGCATATTCTGTGTTGCACGTTCGTCGGTGTTTCTTAGGCCAACTAAGGCCAAACGAAGCGAAGCTAAAGGTTGTTGCAGATCATGACTAACCGTACTCAATAGGTTACGGCGCACATCTGATAACTTTCTAGCGCGTATATAATCTTCTTGTGTCTTTTGCAGGTCTGAACTGAGTTTTAGTCGTTCTCGAGTCGCTGACAACTCAGCTTTAACAAAATTAGGGGTCAAATCTTTTTACAATACAATTAATTTGAGAGGAATGACAAAGGTTTGATAAGCAATCGGTAAAAGTTACAAACAAATCACCGCGAGGCTTTCTGTCGTAGTCTTGATCGGAACACATAGCTCATCATCTTCCTGAAAAATTAGCCGGGCCAAGTATGGGCGACTAATTCCGCCA
>CALJJR010000020.1 GCA_937973905.1 uncultured Arenicella sp.
GTTCGAGCTCGATACCCGAATCGGTAGCCTCAAGAACCACCGAAATATCATTTAGAGCTAGGCTAGTATCTGAATCGGGCGGTCGAATTATCAAACCTTGAATTCGCAAGTTCGCCCGCATGAAAAAATCTAAGTCCACCAAATCCGGTGTCATCGGTACGGTTGTAAGTTGATCAAATCGTTCCGTTGCAGGAAATTCAGTGCCGTTATAGGCCGCGGATGAGATGACCTCATCGCACCCTGAGGTGCAAGAGTACGGTATGCGGATATCAGTGTCCGTGATTGATGGCGCCTTTATCGCAAATGGGGTAGAGAGCTCTCCGGCGCCAATAGTCACCGTATCACTAAATAAATTACTGCCGTTGCGAATGAGTACGCTGTTTCCTTGCGCATCAAACATTTGTCCATCGATTCGTGCGGTTAAAGCTAAACTGTCATCAGCTCCAACCGGTCTGATTAAATCTCCACTCACATCAAAGCCGGGAAACAACTCAAAATCCAATTGGGTCGTTTGAGCCTGGTTTACTGGCACATAAACTGGTTCATCGCTAAAAAATGTCGTGCCGTCTGGATTGAGGTAACTGACGCTAAAGATACCGCGGCAGCGCTCAATGTCAGAACAAAAAGCATCACTGCTCACTTCTTCACTTTGCAGGGGAAACGTCTCTGAAAAGCTCACGGAGTCGCTACCTGCAGGGATGGTCAGGCTAAAGGCCTTTAAGTGAAAAAATGTCTGGTCAAGGGAGCGCGTGAAAACGCGGACAAACGGATGTGCTGTTTCAGAATTGTCGGCGTTTTCGGGCCGCGAGACCGATCCTTCAATCTGGTGACCGGCAAGAAAACCTAAGTCTTTAGGCGTGCCTAGCTCGGCTTGAGAAATGGCTTGTGCTTCGTTGCGCTCAGTGGTTACACCGTCATCGGTGTAGTAGCCAACATCTATGACGCCGGTGCAGGGGTCACACGCAAACGACATGATATAGCTGAGCCGATAGCCCGTAGCCGATTCAGGTAGGAAGAAAATAAAATCTTTCTCTTGAGGCCCTTCGCCGACTGGCGGTATGGCAAAAAACCGGTCAGAAATTATTTGCGTAAAACTGCCAAATCGTTCGGTGCGAATTGTAAACCTAAGCTCCTCCGTGGGGTCACTGGTCTCTGGTCGCTTAACAAAACCATAAAGTTGAATGCTGCCTTCGGGTAAAAAGCGTAGATCAATTTGTGAATGCTCAATATCCGCACTTAATAGTCGGCCATTACCTGCACTGATCACTGCTCCAGCAGGCGCATAGTAGGCGCGTGGTATTACTGCTGGGGTAGGGCAATCAGCATTACAGATGACACTGATGCGATAAAAACCACCGGGGTTACTTGGGAGTGTTTCCGAGTAGGCCGAAAATGGGATTGTTGCGCTAAGTAAAATGGGCGTTCGGTACTCATCGACTAGAACACGCTGGTCGTCAAATAACTCAGCGACCAAGGTCAGGTCTGCATCAGTAAAAACACCCTGGATTTCACCACTAATTTGTGTGCCCGTTAATAAGGTCAAAGAAACGGTGGTTGGTACATCAGCAAAGCTGAAGGTCGTTGCCTCAGCTTGGTTTAATACAACGCCGCTATTGGTTACCCAACCCTCGGCTAAAATATTATCGCAATCTGCGCAGATATAAGAGATTTGATAGAGAAGGCTTGGCTCATTTGGGAGCGTGGCGACGATATTGTCACTTTGATTCATTCCTGCTTGAATCGTGCCTTTGGTGATACCGCTGCCGATAAATTGCATATCACTATCAAACCATGCGATGCGTATTCCAACACTCAGCGGAATGCCCATGTCACTACCCGGTGGTCGCTGTACGGTCCCAGTGACAGGCAAGCCCCCCAGCATGGGGATCGAGAAAGTTCCAGCTATATCGGCGCTGTTGAATACTTCTGCGTTGGCCTCTAAGAGACTGGTGCCGGAGGCGTTGTAATAGCCTTGTGGCAATACTTGTGGGCAACTGGGGCAGCTGTACCTTAATCGGTAACTATCCGAATCCAGCTTGGGAACATTGCGCGAGGAGAAATCATTACTGTTGCCAACGGGTATATCGGAACTGAGTAATTCCCAGTCTTCGCGGGTATCGCCATTCGTGTCAAGAAGTTCAAGATTAAGGCGATAATTTAATCGTTGTGTAGTGCTGGCATTTTCTGGACGTAATAGATTGGTACCCAATCTAAAGGCAGGTAGTAACTCGAAGTTTAGGGCTGTCGCTATCTCACTGGCGGTGAGGATTTGGGCGTCGCTCTGATAATAAGTAGCGCCTTCGGCGCGATAGAATCCACCGCGAAAAATATTCGGCACGTTCTGACTAGTAATATATCGCACTGTATAGAGTCCGTCCGGATCGTCGGGCACGGTGATCGAAAATGGCGCTGATTCAGTAGGTAAGGTGGGAAAAATAGTCTGTGAATAAATACCGGCCGGACTGTTGATATTTCTAATCGTAACTGTGTAGTTCTCACTAACCGAAAACAGCAGGCCACCATTCGGGGCCGTGATTTCGCCGGTCACCTCAAGCGCATTTACTTGGCTCGCCAGCAAGCAAAAAAGAAATAGTAAAGCGCTTGGAAATTTCATTTAAACCAAATGAGGTAATTGTGACTGCATTACATTAACCCAAGGTTGTCGACCGTGATATGGGGTAGATACCCCATTTGACGAGCCATACATAAAAGACAAGTGTTAAATATTTGTTTGAAAACGGTTATGATGGCACTGCTCAAGGTAGGGCGGCGCGCATAGCACAAGGATCAACAACAAGAGCTATGGCGTAATGGGATAGAACGACTGGCAAAGAGGGCCAAGCAATGAAAATCAAAATAAGCCTAATCGGCATCCTGATCTTGTTCACTTCTATGGTGAACGCAGACTCACGAAATTCCAGCGCTAAATATCAAGTCGGTAGCTGGACAATCGATATATCTCCAAAGCCTGAAGAAGGGCTGGCTTCTTGTCTTGGCGGCTTTGGTGGGCCATTCGCTCGTTGCGGAAGCACAGAAACGCTCGACGCGATCACTGTTCGGTCCATATCCATTGCGGACGCAGATACCAATGTCATATTTACGGTGATCGATTCAATTGGCATTGGTGATTCGGTTATTGCGGATATTAAAGCTCTGGCATCGGATCTGACTGATGGACAAATAGAAGAAGACTCAATTCAAGTTGTTGCTACGCATACGCATGCCGGGCCCGATCTGCAGGGGTTGTGGGGTGGTATTTCAGCTGCTTACAAAAACCGCATTATCAAACAAGCGGCGTTAAGCATCGTGTTGGCAAATTACACGGCGGTTAAAGCAAGGGTGAGTGCCTTGCTGGTTGAAGATGGTGCAAGAGTGAGTAACCGACGAGGTTGGCCGGATGTCGATACCGATGTTGGCGTGCTGGATTTTAAAGCCGTTAAAAGTGGCGAACGGATTGCCACCTTGGTCAATATGAGCGCACATCCCACGATTTTAGGGGCTGACAACTTCGGCTACAGCTCCGGTTATATCCATTTTGTTAGAAAGAAACTGGAACGCAGATTGGGCGGCAATGCGATATTCATCAACGGGCGGTTGGGGGATGCCTCGCCCGTGACTAAAGGGCCGCGGAGTTACCAAGAAGCTGGTCGGTATGGGCGCGGAATAGCACGCAGAATCATACGGAATATCGACCACGCAAAAATACTCAGAGGTGATTTGACTTTCGATAGCTTTGCATTCTCGCACCCGATCACCAACTTGCCTGTGATTGGTGCAGTGCAAGCGGGCCTATTTGATTTGGAAATCGATGAGAACTTTAATATTAATACGCAGTTTTCCTTACTGCGGTTTGGCGATGATCTTACGAGTATCTTGTTCCCAGGAGAAATTTTAACGCGCTTAGCGGAGCCGATTATCGATGCCATCGACAGCGACTTTAAGTTCTTCTTTGGGCTAACTGACGATTCATTAGGCTACTTTATTCCTTCCGATGAGTTCTTGCAGATACCGGGGAGGGATACCGAAGAAATAGCCAGCATGGATATCAATGCTGGCGACGCAATTCAGGCCGCTATCTTGGCTGAGCTCGAACGATAAGCTCGAAGCGGCTTAAAGCTACCTACAGATAGTAGGCCAAGACATAGCCGGTGAGAAGTACCGCGATCCATAGCGCAGTTTGACCAATCGGCTGCGCTTTGGAGAAAAAGTACTTTGAATCTTTGCGTTGGTTTTCAGCGCTTGGATCGAAGTAGCTTTGCGCCCTTGATTGCAAACGGTTTAGACTGCTTTTCACCGAGCTATCGATCTTCGCGCCCACCAAGCTTGCCACGTTGTAGGTTCTCTTAGCCCATCCAAACAGCAGCACACGCCATAGCCAATCGGTGTCTAGGCTGACGGTTTCTGTGCGTTTCATTAGTGGCAATAATAAGAAGAAGGCTAGACCGGAAAAGAGCAGTAACTGCAGGTAGAAAAGCACTTTAGCCGTGGTATAGGCTTGATACTCCACTGGGTACGGCAGCAGCTCATAGAATGAAGCGGGAAACACGCCAATAAATATGCAGATTGCCGACAACAACACCATGGCGGCCGCCATATTCCAGGGTGCATCTTTGGGGCGCATTCCGGAATCCTTTTGAAAGAACACAAACCAGGGGAACTTGATACCTGCATGCAGAAAGACTCCAGCCGATGCAGCCGCTAATAAAAAGTAGACGACCGCCAGGCTTTCGTTGATGGCCGCTTGTGAGGTCATGGTCTTGGTCACAAACCCTGAGGTGAGAGGGAAGCCAGAGATCGCCAGTGCGCCAATAATGCCGCAAATTGTGGTGACAGGCATGGTGCGAAACAAGCCACCAAGATCTGTACACTTACTCTTGCCGGTACGGTAAATCACGACACCTGCACTCATAAACAAAAGCGCTTTATAAATAATGTGCGCAAAAGCATGCGCGGCCGCGCCGTTGATTGCCATCTGTGTACCGATCCCCACTGCACACACCATAAAACCAACTTGATTGACTATTGAATAGGCCAATATTCGGCGCGCGTCGTTTTCTAGAAGTGCGTAGATGATCCCGTACATCACCATGTACAGACCCACCCAAATTAACACCGGTTCGCCGGGGAACAATAAAATCAGCGCTAGCACGGCGGTCTTGGTGGTAAACGCAGATAAAAACACTGAGCCAGTAGGGCTTGATTCTGGGTAGGCATCTGCCAACCAAGCAGACACAGGTGGTGCCGCTGCGTTGATTAAGATACCAATGAGAATCATCCAAGTATCAAAATTGCTGGCTAACATCGGTTGGATCTGAATTGACCCTGTATGCACAACCACACCTTCGATGCCGACCTTTAAGATGATGCCGCCCAGCAAATGCATGATGGCATAGCGCACGCCAGCGGCCTTGGCACCTGCTGTGCCACCGCACCAAACGATGATGGTCGAGAACAGAGCCATCATTTCCCAGTAAATGAACAAGGTAATGAGATCGCCAGCAAAGCAAACGCCAATTGCACCGGCTGCATACGCTTGAGCAGCCGCAAGTTCATACCATTTCGCCTGACGAAACGCGTACAAACCACCGGCAAAGGCCATGATGGCAAAAATGGTCGCAAACAAACGACGCAGGGCGCTGCCCTCAACCGGCTCAATCTGGTAATCGAGAAAGCCCACCGTGGCAACCACGCCATCCGGCACCTGCCAGATTGCCCACAGTGTCAGCAGAGGTGCAAGTAATACCAAGCCATCACGAAGACGATTTTTTAACAGCCCGGTGAGCAGCGCGCTAGCGACGAGTATTAAAGCTGGAGAAAGACCTTCAAACATCATCGTCTCCGGCATCGTAATATTGTTCGCTTCGTTTCAACACAAAGCCCAAAAGCTTGGCTACGATCACCATCGCTAGGCAGGCAAGGAAACCGTATGCGGCGCCAAAACCAAACCAGGCATCAATACCAAAGTAGCCTTTGATCTTAACGAAAAATTGGGCGCCAACAGTGAGGGCCAAAATCACGATAAAGATGATCCACATCAAGCGAATGCTGGATGGGCGCACTAACCAGCTGTCTTTTTGTGAATCTGTCATGGCGACACTCCCTGCACAATCTGCCGTTCAAGCTCTAATACTGGCCCGTTGAAAAAGAAGAACCCAATAGTCAGCAAAGCCGTGACGCTCAATGCAAAGACAGCAGGAAAGGGGGCTTCACCATGATCAGCTTGGGGTGCCTTGGGTTGGGCAAACCAAGCCAAATAAATAATCGGCAAAAAGTAAGCGGCATTTAACACAGTGCTCAAAATGATTGTCGCCACCGCCACGTAATTGTCTGCTTGGAAGGCGCCAGCGAGTATGTACCATTTAGACACAAACCCACCAGTAGGAGGTACCCCGATCATGCTCAATGCACCAATGGTAAACGCACCCATGGTCCAGGGCATTTGATGTCCAATCCCACGAAGTTGATGTACTTCGGTTTTTTTGGACGCCACATAAATGGCTCCGGCAGCAAAGAACAAAGTGATTTTGCCAAATGCATGAGCAACGATATGCACGGCCGCGCCGATTTCAGCCAGTGGTTTGAGTATCGCAGCAGCCATCACCACATAGGAGAGTTGCGCGATCGTGGAGTAGGCAAGAAGACGTTTAAGGTTTTGTTGCCGCAGCGCGACAACGCTGGCGGAAATCACGGTGAACGCAGCAGCGTAAAGTAACCACGCGCCACTCGGCTCTGCGAACAGGAAGTCTACGCCAAAGATATACACAATGACTTTGGTCACGGTGAAAACACCGGCCTTAACCACGGCCACAGCATGCAGCAGGGCGCTGACCGGAGTTGGTGCGACCATGGCAGCCGGCAACCATCGATGCACAGGCATCACAGCAGCTTTGCCCACACCAAACACAAACAAACCTAACAACAAACCAACAGCCGGGCCTTGCAACTTGCCAGCTAAGATTCCACCCACGGTGAAGTCACCGGTTCCGGCAACCAGGTAAGTCCAGATAATCGCAGGGAGTAGCAAGCCAATTGAGGTGGTAAGCAATACGCCGAGGTAAACTCTGGCCGAGCGCACTGAGTTTTCGTCGCCTTTGTGTGAGACTAAGGGATAGGTTGACAGCGTTAATAGTTCGTAAAAAAGGAATAGGGTGAACAGGTTGGCTGAGAACGCGATCCCGATAGTGGCGCTGAGGGCGACAGCAAAAAAGATATAAAACCGTGTCTGATTTTTCTCCTTGTTGCCACGCATATACCCAATCGAGTAAATCGAATTAATGATCCACAGCGAGGATGCCAGCGCCGCAAACAACATCCCTAAGGGCTCGATACGAAAAGCGATTTCGATGCCTGGAACAACTTCCGCCAATGTAAGTTGTGGTCTTCCACCGGCTAAGACTTCAGGCACGATAGTCCAGACTATTGCGCACAGAATCAGCGCCGTAATAAGTGTGGCTGCCTCGCGAACGTTGTCGCTAAGTTTCGCTCCCAGACCGATCGCTACAGCCCCAATTAGAGGCGCGAGTAGCGCACCTAATATAAGCTTCTCTGTGCTCATTGCAGGTGCCCCATGAGTAAATTGGCGGCATCGCTAGCTAGCGCAACTGGCACAGCAGAATTGACTCCAAAGTAGATATTCGCAAGTGCCGCTAACAGGGTAATGATTAGTAACTCGCGCGGAGCCTCCTTGATATTCACTGCGGATGTATTGGGAGTATGGAAATAGGCGGCTTCAACCACACGCCAGATATACACCACGGCCATTAAAGAACTGAGCACGATAATCACAGCCAATCCAATACCCAAGGCTCCTTCATTGAGTGCCGCACCAATTAAATACCATTTACTGATAAACCCGGCGGTGCCGGGCACGCCGATCAAGCTGAGCCCTGCTATGCAGAACGCGGCCATGGTCAGCGGCATAGATTTGGCCGCTCCCGACAGGTCTTGCAAGTGCAGTGATGAAAACCGCATCGCTAAACATGCTACAGCCAAAAATAGCGTTCCTTTGGCTAAAGCATGATTAAAAACATGCAGCCCGCTGGCGGTTAAACCAGCCGTGCTCACCAAGCTCGCACCCAACAGAATGTAACCTATCTGAGCGACCGAGGAAAAGGCCAGCAGTCGTTTTAGATTGCGCTCAAAGAGAGCATAGGCTGAAGCCACCACCACTGCCAGCACTGCTAGAGGCATCAGAAAAGTAGCAAACTGAAAAGCATGGCCTGCTAGGTTTTGTTGAAAAACGAAGAAGTCGAATCTTAGTAGTACATATAAAGAAACCTTGGTCGCGCAAGCCGCTAAAAACACGGTGACCATATGCGGGGCATACGTGTAAGCATTCGGCAACCAAGCATGCAAGGGGAACACCGCCGCTTTTAGAGCCAAGCCAATGGTAATAAAACCGGCCGCCACCAAAATCGGGCTCTGGTCTGCGACGCCCTGAATTCTCACTTCCATATCAGCTAGATTCAGGGTGCCGGTCATCATGTACACAAGACCAATGCCGATGAGATAGAAGGTTGCGCCAATGGTGCCCATCACCAAATACTTGAAGACCGATGGTAATGCCCGTCGATCGGGCCCTCCGGCAATTAATACGTAAGACGCTAGCGACGAAATCTCCATGAATACGAAGATATTGAAAGCGTCAGCCGTCACCACAATTCCGCTCAAGCCCGCCAATGCCAGCATCCAAGCTGCGTAGAATAAAGGTTGACGATGTGCTTCGATTTGCGAGTTTAAGCTCGGCCTGCCGCCTAGCAAAGCAAATGACGAAGCACCAGAAACAATTAACAATAAGATTGCACTAAAGCTATCAACACCGAGGGCAATGCCATAAGGTGCTGGCCAGCCGCCCATGCTGTACGGAAAGGTTTGCCCGTCAAGTACGCCCAACGTTATTGCTACAGCTATCGCGAAGGCCATCAAGCTGGTTGCTGTGGCTGCCGCCCAAGCCAAGCCATTGCTACGCAGCAGAACGATCAGCGGGGCACTAAGCAACGGCACTACAACTTGTAGCGCAGGTAGGTGTTCACTGAAATTCATTTGGGCAGGTCCGCCTCGAAAATTTCGTGTTCTTCGATGGAGCCGTAGGTTTCTTTTATGCGTACCACAATCGCCAAACCCAGAGCCGTGGTGGAAACGCCGACCACGATGGCGGTGAGAATCAACACTTGAGGAAGAGGATTGGAGAAAATTTGATCAACAACGCCTTTTTGAATAATGGGCGCGGTTCCGCCTTCAACCTTATTCATGGTGATGTACATTAGAAACACGGCCGATTGAAAAATAGCTAAACCGAGAAGCTTCTTGATCAAATTGCTACGCGCAATTACTGCGTAGAATCCAATCATCAGTAAGACCGCGAACACCCAATAATTATAGTAACCGAGAACTTCCATTAGCTTTGCTCTCTGGCCGCGAAGGCATGAAAAATTGCCAACAAGGCACCACAAACGGTGATTCCCACACCCGCCTCAATGGCGATAATCCCATACTGTTGGCCCTTTACTGAGTTGCTGTGGAGTACGGAATAATCCAAGAAACTGCCGCCCAAGAGCATGGTAAGAATACCCACGCCAGCGTAGATTATTGCGCCCCCTGCAGCCATAGTGAGTAGTGCACTACGCGGGATAGCGCGCAGGCCTGCTGACTCGCCTTCCAGCAGTGCATGTAGGATGAATGCCGTGGCAATAATGGCGCCGGCTTGAAAACCACCGCCAGGCCCATACTCACCGTGAAACTGTACATATAAGCCAAACAAGATGATAAATGGCACCAGTAATCTACCGACCACTTTCGGAATGAGGTGATGCCGCAATCCTGGGGTTTCAGGGCGTACTGGCTGGGGGCCACCCGATGTACCAGCACTTAAGACGAACAATACGCCAATGCATGCTGCGAGTACCACAAACACTTCACCGAGTGTGTCATAACCCCTAAAGCTGGCTAACACTGCGGTTACAACATTTGGGATATCAATCAATTCTGGGGTCTGTTCCAGGTACCACGGGGCCACGTGCTGCTGCACAGGTGCGTTTGGATCGCCGAGTCTTGGCTTATCAAAGGTGGCATAGAGTAAAACCACCACTGTGACGCTAACGACTCCAACAGATAACATGCGCGCCGATGGTTTAGCTCGTTCTTGCGAGGCTGTGAGAGCGAGGGCGCTGAGGAATATAACGGTGGTCACACCAGCGCCAACGGCGGCTTCGGTAAGTGCGACGTCGGCGGCATCTAAAATAAAAAAGTTCGCCGCCATCAATAAACTGAAGATCGCTGCGAGCATCACCGCAATGAAAAGATTTTCCGTGCGTACAATGGCCACGGCCGTGATCACGAGCAAAGTCAGCAAAAAGACCGCAAATACGGTGATCATGAATGATTTCTCTCGTCGATCTTGACGTTTTCCGCATCTGGCTTCATGCCCGAGAGTAACGCGGCATTGGCTAGTGCATAAGTCGCAGTTGGGCCAGTGAGCAGTAAAAAAACTAAAATGGCGAACAACTTGATGCTGACCAAAGATAAGCCGCCTTGTAACATCATGCCGGTCAAAATCAAGATCGTGCCCATCGTATCGGTGAGACTAGCGGCGTGCATGCGCGTATAGAAATTGGGTAGGCGTAAAGCACCGATGCCACCAATTAAGACAAAGCCAGATCCGCTGATTAGAAGCACCCAACTGCCAATATCAATAAGATATTCAACCATGATTTTGTGTGGCCTTTTCTTTTGCAGCGGCTGAAGATCTTTTTTGGAAAAAATTCAACACCGCGAGTACCCCAACAAAATTGATTAGGGCGTAGGTTAAAGCAAGATCTAGGAAGTCAGGCCGGCCGAATAAAAATGCGACGACCGCGAGCAGCAGCGCAGTTTTAGTACCGAACACATTTACCGCCAACACTCGGTCATAAACGCTGGGGCCCAACAAGGCGCGCACAATGGCCAGTGCCATTGTGACAAGTATCGCAATCGCAACAATCAAGAACATGATTATTCCTCGGTTAAAGCGGCGGTACGGCCATTGGCGTCACTTTGGAGCAAGTCTGCAGCACCAGCCTTAGTAAGGCAATGCACTTTCATCCAACCCTGATAAACATCCAGCGTAACCGTTCCAGGTGACAAAGTGATTGCGTTGCCTAGAATGGCTTGGCCAATCGGGCCTTTGGGTAGCGCTTCGAATTCGATCACGGTTGGGCTAATCGGCAACTTAGGGCTGAGCACGATTTTGGCGACTTCAAAGCTTGATTTCACTATTTCGATAGCCAGCCAACACCAATACGCGGGCAACCTGGGAATTAAGTGGAGGCCGGTAGCATCAGTAAAAAAGCCGATTCGTTTTGCTAAATAAACACACAACAGGCAGGAGAACGCACCGAGTGCCAACAAAATGGGTTTATACAGCCCAGACCACAGAAGCCATGAGGCAATCAAAATAAGCAGCAAGCTAAGAGCACGCTGCAATTGTTGTCGGCGATTTGCCATCTGTTCGGCCTGTTATTCGTCTTCAGTGCAAGGGGAGTGTTTAAGTAGAGCTTCGTAGACTAACCTTCTTGCCAGTTCTTCGCCTTTACTTTCTCGATCAGCATTGAGGGTTAGAACCACCTTTGACACAACCTCTTTGAGCGGAACCGGGTCGTCGAGACACAACTGAGCGTATTTACCGGCATGACGGCTGTCAGATCGGCTCGGCATGCGGGCCCGGAATGCTCGTTCTGTAAAAGATTCTTCCTTATTGGCTTCAGCCTCAATATTGATCGTCACGCGAGCGTCAGTAGCGACTGCGCTATCGATAAACCTTGTATGTAACGAGCGCAAAATTGGTCGTCAACGCCGTCACTTACGTTTGGGTATGCGTCGCAATGCGAGACGAGCTCCGCGGTCGTTAGTACTTCAACAGCCATTAACTGCTTTGACGTTAGCATGAAACTCGCAGCGAGGATCAAACCAATCATCATTAGCTTCATGTCTTTGTCCTCGCCATGGGTGTAGTTCTAAAGCGGCCACTTTAATAAAGACCATGTATAGATTTTGTCAGTTTTGATGAATTAATCGAACAGAATGTCAGACTTAATCAAATCTTCATATTTGGATATCTACGCAGGTGGCGTGTGTTCAGAAAAACGGCTGTCACCACGCGGATGCATGTCGACAAGACGCTAGTGTGACACAACTGTATTACACACTCATGTAGGCTACTTTGAAGCTCGAGACTTAAATGAGATTTCCGATGACCGTCTACGCAATCGCCCAGTTCGAATACACGAATAAAGAGATTTATTCCCGCTATACCGCTAAGTTTTGGGATGTCTTTAAGAATTTTCAAGGCGAGTTATTGGTAAATGACGAGAACCCAACAGTTCTGGAAGGCGAATGGAATAAATCCAAGATGGTGGTTATGTCATTTCCAAGTAAACCCGCATTTATCGAATGGGCAACTTCGCCTGAATACTTGGCGATTAGTAAAGATCGCCAAGCAGGCGCAAACGCCACCATTGTACTTTGCGAAGCGGCTGATATTGCAAGTTTAGCCCAGCTCTCGACTGCGGCATAAAGTTGCATCTGCAATGCAAAGCCTTTTAAACGACCGACAGGTGATTGAGCGAATACTTAATCATATCGACCAGCAAACCACCGATTTGGGTGACGAGGTTTGGCGCGAGCCCACCCATAGTTATGTAGACCGAAAACGGTTTGATGCTGAAGTGAGTTTGATTCGACGGTCAACCGTGCCTTTTTGCTTGGCTGCAATGGTCGCAGAAAAGGGCGAGTATGTAAGCAGAACTACTGCCGGCACGCCGATTTTGGTGGTCAGAGGCATGGATGGTGAAATACGTGCGTTTATCAATGCCTGCCGTCATCGTGGTATGCCGGTTGCCGATGGCAAAGGATGTGCTCGGGCATTTGTCTGCCCGTATCACGCTTGGTCATATTCGCTCGACGGGCGCCTCATCAATATCGCTGGCAAACACGGTTTTCCAGGCGTTGATCCAAGCGAACATGGCTTGCTGCAAATCAGTGCGGCCGAACACGGTGGATTAATCTATATCAATCAAGAACGAGCGATTGATCAAGCAACCCTCGATGAGATCCCCGCTTTTTTCTCTTCCGAACAAGAATACTTGGGGCGAGACACGATGCTTGATGAAACAAATTGGAAGTTGATCGCAGAAACAACGATGGAGGGCTATCACATTAAAGGTCTGCATAAGAACTCGTTTTACCCCTATGGTTTAGACAATACGAATTTAGTTGAGACCTTTGGCCCGAATTCTCGCGTTATCTTTCCGTTCAAACGAATTAATAGCCTGCGTGACATTGACGCTCCCCAAAGACGGTTAGATGGAATGGTAACCACGGTCTACAATCTGTTTCCAAACACGGTAGTATCGATTTTGTCTAAGCACTCGACGCTGACGATATTTGAGCCGGTTTCGCCTACACAAACTGAGATCTCGATCTATCGTTTAAGTAATCAACTTGCTGATGGGTCGACCATTAGTAAGGAAGATGCATTGGCCGATGTAGAGTTTGTGCGCAGTGCAGGGCTTGATGAAGATCGCGAAGCCGCCGTGAAAATTCAACACACAATAAATTCAGGCTTAGACTCTCATCTAACCTTTGGCTTGTTCGAGAAAGCGATTGTGCATTTCCATAAAAACTTACAGCAACAACTGAAATACAATGACGGCCAAGCAGCACCGGCCCGTCAGTCTCCTAGTCGGTGAAACTGTCGATGCGATTATTCGCTTTGAGCTTCAATTTTCCGACCCCTTACCCCAATCAAAAAAGATATAAAACCATGCCCAAACTATTTCTGACTCTCTCACTGAGCTTAATTATTACGTTCATTTCAGGCCTCGCCCACGCTGGGCATCACGAAGCAGGTACTTTTAAATCGGTGGAGCTCACCCGTATCGGCGACCCAGCAGAGGTGCTCGAAGTGAAGGAAGTAACTGCTAGGTCGCTTGAACAAGGCGAGGCTCGAATTGAAGTCTTGGCAGCTCCAATCCACCCCTCTAATCTGTTGCAAATTTCGGGCAACTATTTGACTGACCCTATAATTCCTTCCACACCGGGTAGTGAGGGTGTAGGGCGAGTTATGGAAGTTTCGCCTGACGTCACGCATCTGAGTAAAGGGCAGCTTGTTTTGCTAGGGGGCTTTGGCACTTGGCGTGAGCAACTCATAGCACCCGCCGCCAACTTGGTGCCTTTGCCAGACCTTGGTGAGGTAAGCAAGGAGACAATTGAACAACTTTCAATGAGCACGATTAATCCTTTGACCGCTTTTCTGATGTTGAATGACTATGTGGATTTAGAGAAGGGTGACTGGGTTGTGCAAAGTGCTTCCAACTCAGCGGTTGGAGGATACTTAATTCAGTTAGCTCACCAGCGGGGTATTAAAACGGTCAACGTAGTGCGTCGTGAAGGCCTTGCCGAGGAGTTGCAATCCAAAGGTGCAGACGTGGTTCTGATTGATGGCCCAGATTTGGCAAAACACATTGCTGAGGTGACAAATAATGAAGCGGTGGTGCTCGCCATTGATGCCGTTGGTGGGGATACCTACGCAAGACTGGCCGATAGCTTAGCCGAAAGCGGCACCATCGTCAGTTATGGTCTCTTGTCCGGTCAGCAACCGACCCTCGACGTTGGTTTGACGATAGGAAAAGATCTTAGAGCACGCGGGTTCTGGTTAACTAAATGGTTTCAAAAAGCCGACGCGGCTGATCGCCAAGCGGCTTTTGGAAAAATTATCCCGCTCATTGCCAGCGGTGCTTTAAAAGCAGATGTTGATTCACGTTACAGCGTGTCAGAAATAAAGCAGGCAGTTACCCGAGCTGGGCAACGCGGTCGCAACGGTAAGGTGTTGATAGTACCAAGCAAATAAATCGATCGTAGATTTGGCTTCTTAAGGGTGCCGACCTGTCGATGCTCATTTGAGTGGCTGATGGCTATTTGCGCGCTGTAGAACCAACTTGGCTGAGCGCCAAGCCACTCAATATCAAAACATAGGCAATTACTTTCACCGCGCTCAAGCCCTCATTGAAAAAAATAATGCTGCCGATTAAACCAAAGATGGGCGTCAATAATGAAAACGGCGCGATGGTTGAAAGCGGGTATTTCAGCGTTAATCGATTCCATATCCAATAGCCAAGTAGGGTCGTTGGGTAAGCCTGAAATAGGATTGAAAACCAAACCTCGGAGTTCAATTGTGATGGTAGTGCTATAAATGGCTGTGTGCCTTTGGTAATTAGAACAAAGATCACCAAGGCGAGCGGTGCAAACAACATACCCCAAACACTGAAGGCGAAGACATGTTCGGTTTTCGACGCCTTTACAATCAGCGCCATCGTGCTCCAACAGAATGCAGATATCAATGTCAGTGGTACGGCCGCTAACGGTACCGAACCGTCAGTGAGCGCCAAGCTCACCAGCAATCCAGCCACCGCCAAGGCTGCACCGCCAATCTTTGCGACCGTCACATCTTCATTCAAAAACCAATAGCCAAAAGCAATGCTGGAGATGATGCTCATATTCATGAGTAATCCTGCCATCCCTGCTGAAAGTCCCAAGCTGATTGACCAAACCATCATCCCCCAGACTCCTAATCCAAACGTGAGTCCATAGGCAATTAAGTAGCGTGCATCACCGGCAGGTCTGCGCACAAAAAAGATCGCGGGAAAGATTGCAAACGTGAAACGGAGCGCCGTTAATAAAATGGGGTCCGTTTGCATTGCGCCAAGCTTGATAGCGGAAAAATTGAATCCCCATAGGCAGCTCAAGGCAATGATTATGATGGTGTCTTTGGCGCTCATGGTTATCAAAAAATGAAACATTAACGAGAACTGATTGTTTCGATTATCAATTGATTCAAAAAAAGTAACAGATACAATATTGCTAAATATTTAAGGATACAGATTGGAGTTCGAAAATTGCCGACAAGCGCCAAATACAAACTTATTGCTGATCAGATAATCCAGGATATCAAGACCAATAAACTGTCTCTAGGGCAGCGCTTGCCGTCACTGCGTCAATTGAGAAAGCAGCAGGGGATCAGTATGACTACGGCATTGAACAGTTATCGGAGCTTGGAAGAACGCGGTTGGATTGTCACCAGCCCTAAGTCTGGGTTTTTTGTTTCTACGCCGTTTGATGCATCAGACATACCACGGTTGCCGCAGTTTTTAAGTAGTGCGAAGGGGATTTCGCTTGAGGGTCAGTACAGTTCATTGCAAGCTGAATGCGTAGATGGGCCCTTTGGGATCAGCCGGCTGAACCCCGAGTACGTTCCGTTAACAACACTGAAACGCAGCATTAAAAGAATCACTCAACGAGGCGATGACTTGTTACAGAGCTATGCGAATCCTCAAGGTCTGAGTTCATTGCGTAATGCGATTGCCGAGCACTTCGGCGCACAAGGATTTTCTCTGGCCGAGAACGAATTGTGTATCACCAGCGGCTGTATGGATGCGATTAGAATCTCTCTGTTGGCGACCTCCAAACCAGGCGACGCAATCGCGGTGAGCTCTCCTTGCTTTGATGGTTTACTGGATTTGTTGCGCAGTATGCAAAGACAGGTGGTGGAGATTCCATGTACGAGTGACGGAGTTGATATCCAGCAACTCGAAGCACAATTTGCCAACGATCAAGTGGCTGCTGCTTTGTTTAGTAGCAGCCATATGAATCCACATGGCATCAGTCTATCGGTTGAGCAGAAACGATCACTGGCTGAATTAGCCAATCGCTACCGCATGCCAATCATTGAAGATGATGTATACGGCGAATTGGGTTTCGACAATTCATTTCCTCTCCCAATCAAGCATTGGGACGAAAACGGTTACGTGCTTTGGTGTTCATCGATCTCCAAGACTCTGGCCAGTGGTTTACGTATTGGGTGGTGCTCGGCCGGGCGTTACTTAAACACCTGCAGGTCCATTTGCGTCACCGAAAGTCTCGGTAAAAATGGCTTGATGCAAGCAAGTTTGGCCGACTTTATTGCAGCGGGACATTACAAGAGACATTTACAATCGATTACCAGAAAGATACTTGCAAATACCGTCGCATACCGGCAGTTGTTGCTCGATCGACTGCCGCAAGGGTCGGCAATCAGTGCTCCTAGAGGAGGGTTGGTGTTGTGGGTTCAGGTTCCAAGATTAGATGACGCTAGACTCAGAGAGCTTGCTGCCGCTGCTAAGCTTGATCTAAGGTTGGGAGGCCAATTCACTTCAAGGCGCTTCTATCGTGACTGCTTTAGAATCAACGCTGGATGGGGGCTGGATCAGATGCATGATGAAACTCGCAACATAGAACAAGCTTTGATTGAGTTGGCGGAGATCGTTCATCAAGCTGTTAAATCCAAATAGATTAAAGATCTAGGATAGGAAGCGGCCGTTAGGGCCGCGCCAGCAACAGTCTTACTCTTCGATGATCAGATCAATGATTGGGCTCATATGAGCATCCGAATTTGGAGGTCTGGGCGCCGGTGGAGTCGGAGGATCTATTGGCTCGGTCTCTTCGGCTGCAAAGATATTCAATTCGTGAATTGACCACCAGCGATTAGAACTGCTTCCAGTTTGCGTGATTTTGATGTGCCGAGCTGTTTGTGCAGGTAGCTCGATGTCGAGCAGTGATCGGTCGCCTATACCACTGACAATTGGGTTACCCCAATCAGCACCGTCCGTCGATACGAACACTGAATATGCTCTAGGATAGTCCTCGGTATTGCTGTGCGCATCTAAAGTGATGCGATCAAAGCTTAGCGTTTCACCAAGATCAATGGTGATGTATTGGCCCGGGGTTTGAAACTGTCGTGTTGCCCAGCGACTTGAAAGCGAGCCGTCAATCATTCGCCCAACTTCAGAACTGTTATTGCTTGCGTCTAGTTGCCAGTTCGACCGATCCAAGCCTTCTTCAATGTCAGGGAGATTTGCATAAACCGTCTCTAAATCCCATCTCGGTCCAATTTGATTGCACCCCGCTGGGCCAATATCAACCCGGCCTGGGCAGCCAACTTCATCGGCCGCATCATTCGGAGGCCCATTGCCACACTGAATATCATTGTATGGAATGCGGCCTTCGGTCGGACCAGAACCCATGACTCGTTCGATCGCTTCACAAATATCAACCACGTTTTGCGGGCCAATTGGCGTGTCAGCGACTTTCGTATCTAAGCCATGATCATAGCCATTGCTATCGCAGTAACACACGCCACCAACGGCATAGCTATCTTTCCAGCCCGGGCGCGGATTCCATTCTTGGGCTTGAGCAAGAAATGGAAGTGTTAAGGCAAGGATGAGAAATGATATTCTTATGTTATCAGCAGACAATTGCATTGCAGCGCCAAAGCGATGTGGATGGCTCCAGATTGTAGCGCAAGCTCAAGCAGAAAAACGGCGCATTGCACTTTGGCAACAGATGTCGATCAGATTGGTGAGGCCCCATTCTGAATCACGGTTTAACCATCCACCGCGAACTGAAATTTCGTTGTTTGTGGTGCAGACAACACGGGTTCGCCGGTAGCACGGTCGCGCGCTGGAGCAAAACGCCAGCGGCTTAAAGCCTGCATGCCAGATTTCTCAAACACACCATCAGGCACGGCATCTATCACTTCTATTTCGATGGCTTCACCTTTTTCATTTATCCGGTAAGAAAGTTCTACCCAGCCTTCAATGTCCATTAAGGAAGCACGATTCGGGAACTTTGGTGTGACCTTTTTTACCACGTATGAAGGGATGATCTCTTGCTCGGTCGATGTGCGTGTAGAAGTAGCAATTTTGGGGTTGGCGACGGCGATCACCGGCACCGTTGTATCAGTTTGCTCTGCTGCGCTGTTGCTACGCTCTTGTTGTTTAGCGACTAAAGTTCTTAGCGAGCTCAATTGTTTGAAGTTCGGATCAAGTGTTTCGATTTGGTTCAAAGTGCGTAAGGCAGAATCGGTGTCCAAAACATTGACCTGATCGATAACGCTGATTTGCAATTGCTGTAATAGTTCGGATTTCATTGCAGAGACGACATTAGGGTCAAGACTTTCTGACTTGAGCGCGCTGGAGAGCAAATCAAGAGCATTTTCAGTTGCTGGTGGCGCTAATCGCCCCGCAAGTATTGCGTCACTAAAGTCGCTCATCAACTTATCGAGCTCGGTATTATCCGAGCTTGGTTGTTGCGCTAGTCTAGCTATATCAGCTTGCTTTCTGTTTACGGTACTCGAATTTGAAGTTCTGGCCTCAACAAGCGCTGCCTTATAGTTGTTCTTCAAAGCCAGATTGTCTCTGCTGAAAGGCTCCTCGGTGGTTAGAATATCCAAGGTCTCCGATGCCTGTTCAAAGTCTCTGTTTGCCAACAGATCAGGAAATTCATTTCTAAGTTTGGTGAGAATATTGCGCCTATATGCATAAGCCTCAGGATGATCGGGATTAGCCGATAAAATCAGATTCAGATCATGAAGAGCGGCCTTAATATTCGAATTGCCGTCAGTGATTTGCTCGAGGTTCGCAGCCGGGATGACAATTTTTGATTCAAGTTGCGCACCAGCATCTAAGAGTTGATTGTCTGCATAGTGACTAGGGTCAATTACTCTGGTCTCTTGTTCGGCGGTTTTCGCGACAGGAGGCCTGTCAACTGGTTCGTTTTCGCTACTCTGAAAATAGAGTGCAGCTACAATCGCAGCGGGCAATAAAATGAAACCCGCAGCATATGCGAGGGCTTTTTTGGCTGTGAACGAACTCGCAGAACTCGCAACCTTGGTTTCGAGTTCGCGACCTAGTTCTTGAATTTCACGAAGCAGATGTGTGCCGATCACAGGTTTCGAAACTGTCTTGGTGATGTGCTTGTTGATTTGCGATGAATGAGTGGCTTGTTCTAGCTGAGCTTCGTTGCCTAAAAGAATGATCGGACGCTTTCCGTCACGTTTCTCGATTTGTTGAATTTTCGTGATTGCTTTGTAGCCGTTGCCACCAACGACGTCTAAGTCGAAGACGAGTATCTTGGATGCCTCGGCAGATTCGGACCAGAAGAAGTCCGCAGCGAAATCAATCGCTAGAAACTTAAAATCGTCTTGCGCCCCAGTAGTGAGGCTCTGATCCAATTCCTCGATCAAATCAGTATCCTTCGAGAACAAAAGTGCTCTTACGTAACTCATTTTCAACCCCTTCTTACATGTTCGTAGAAGTTTTTATGTAACCTCGCGTCAAGGCTATTAATTTGAAACTCTGCTTGTCTATCAAGCAGCCAATGAGTACTAATATTGGTGATTCACTCGTTCTGAATTGAGTTGAAGTCAGACTCTCTGATTTCAGATGCTGAGTCTAAGAATGTTTTTCTACATCCCAATATCGTTCATTCCCACATGAACGCTGGCAGACTTTAGGCTTGCCAATAAAACTCATTTACCCGAAATGAATGCTAAACATGATGCGCTCTTCACACACCTCAAAATAGATTGATTTCACATTTATTAACGAATGCGCAATGAATATGAAGGAAGTCTGTGCACCTTTGTAGGCGCATCTAACGACGCGCCCTTGCACAGCGATCACTCTTTATCCGATTAAGTTCGGCAAGAACAAAACTACAGAAGGTAAGTAGGTCACTATCAAGAGAGCAAGCAACAAGGCGATGATGAATGGCCAGATCTCATGCATGAAAGCGCTGACCGGAACCTTAGTCACTGAGCACGTGGTAAACATCATCGATCCGAATGGCGGTGTTACCCCTCCGATCATGATGTTCACGATCATGATCATGCCAAAATGAATAGGGTCAATACCGAGTTGCGTAGCCACGGGAACAAGCAAAGGAGCCAGAATAATGAGCGCCGCGCCGCCCTCAATAAACATCCCAATTACCAGCAGAAACACATTGACCATTGCGAGCATTAAATAAGGATTCGATGTGAAGTCTAAGAGTAGGGTAGTCAGATCTTGCGGTATTCGCTCCCAATTCAAATAGTAGCCGAACACCGATGCGGAAATAATAATCAGTACAACAGTCCCGGTGCCGTAGATAGTTTCCAATAAGATCGGTTTGACGTGACCTGCGTTAAGTTCCTTGTAGACAAACACACCAATCAAAATCGACGCAAGAACCGCCATCGCACCAGCCTCGGTTGGGGTGAATAACCCAAAGCGCAGCCCGAGAATAATGCCAAACGGCAGAGACAGGGCCCATATTGATTCCTTTAACTGCGCAGCAATTTCTACAAACGTTGCACGCTGATCTCTTTCCGGCTGATACTTTCGTTTTCTTGAAATTAATGCCACGGTGATCATAAGAGCACAGGCCATGATTAAACCGGGCACGTAACCAGCAATAAAAATCTTAGCTACCGATACCTGTGCGATCAAAGCGTAGATTATCAAAACAATGCCGGGAGGAATCACCGGCGAAATAGACGATGATGCGGCCGTAATTGCGGCAGAAAATTCACGGCTATAACCACGTTTTTCCATCTGGGGAACCAGTATCTTGCTCTGCATCGCGGCATCGGCATTTGCGGACCCAGAGATGCCCCCCATAAAGGTGCTTAAAGCTACATTCACTTGCGCCATCCCGCCGCGCAGGTGGCCGGTAAGAACTTCAGCCATGCTCATCAGCTTGGAGCTGATGCCAGAATAATTCATGATTGATCCGGCCATCACAAAAAAAGGAATGGCAAGGAGTGGGAAAGATGCTGCTGACGTAATGAACTTTTGCAGAACGAGGTCGGGCGGCATGCCTGAATCGAATAGTGCGAAGTAGAAAATTGAGGCGCCGAACAAAGCATAGGCAATAGGGATGCCTGAAAAGTACAACAGGAATACCAACAATATAGGCAGATACACCATTAGTGAGCCCGCTGGCCGAAATAGGTACTGCCGTCGCGATATAGAAAGCGCAACGTGTGGAAAGTAATCAGACCAAAACCGACGATTAATGCGGAATTCATTACCGCGGAACTCACCCCCAATACCGCAGTTGGTTTTACCCAAGCTACTTTGGTGAATACGATGGCCATATAAAAGATGTAGCCATTGAGGACCAGTAACATCAATGTCACTAATAGCCGAATTAGAGCTTCAACTTTGGCAGGTGTTTTGCGGATTAAGAAATCTATGCCTAAGTCCATCTTATGTTTATAAGTTGCGCTGGCACCAACAAATACGCACCAAACAAAGCAAATAGTAGCAACTTCTTCTGCCCAGTAGATCGAGTAGTCGAATAAATACCGCAGCAGTACATTGGCGATGACCAATGAAATCATGACAACGAGAAACACGGCGCAAATCAGCTCTTCAAAATAGCGCAAAAACTTAGTCAAGGCGTCTCTCCCGGGCTTGCCTTAGACCGAATTTTGGTCAGTTCAGTTTGTATTTGGTCATACATTTGTTTTGTCACACCCGGCAATTCTCCATCGTATAAAGAGAGCGTTCTGGCTTCAAAAGCAGCTCTATCGATGTGATTAAATTCGACGCCTTGCGCTTCTAAATCCCGAATAACTTGGGCATGTTTTTGCTTGAGCGATTTGACCATTTGGTCCGCTTCGTAGACAAATTCTTGCTCAATGATTTGCTGATAATTTGGAGGGATTTTGGCCCAAACGTCAGTGGAGATATAAATCCCACATGCCCCTAAGAAGTGATTGGTAAAAGCCACATTCTTTTTGCCGGTTTCGTAGACTTTAGTGCCAAGGTTGGTGAATTCCGAACCTTCCAGCCCGTCGACCACACCTTGTTGCAGTGCGCTAAATGTTTCACCCCACGGCAGCGGTGTGGCTGCAGCGCCCATGGCGTTTAGGGTTTTGATGAATAGCTTGCTGCCGGGGGTTCTCAGTTTGACTCCGCGCAGATCTTCCGGTTTGTAGATAGGCTTGTCAGTTATGAGATTGCGAAATCCGAATATGTACTCGAGCGACAGCACCTTAATGCCCTTATCTTCCAGTTTTTGCAGCCAACCTTTTACCAAGGGTGTTTTGACGAGTTCTCGATACTCGTCAAAGTTGTTGTAGAGCATCGGGCCGACCAGAGCGGTGAATTCAGGTACGTAGTCGCCGATATAAGAGGGGTCTTCCACCGAGATAAAGTGCGCGCCTCTCACAACCATCTCTACGCCATCTTTATAAGTCGCGATTTGACCGCCGGGGTAGGTGAGAACTCGAACTGCGCCGTTCGTCTTTTCTTCGATTCGCTGAGCTACTAATTCAATCGATTGCGCAAGCTCTTCATTGACGTTGAATACATGGCTTAAGCGCAAGGTAATATTAAATTCGTTCTCTTCTGTGTTCTGGGTGCAACTGCTAAGCGCAAGTACGGCTGCAACAAGAAAATGAGTTTTTAGGATATCTGGCATGATTGTCTGAACGCACGGTGCATGTTTCGATTGTTACATAAACCTATAGTCTTTGTTGCTTGCATTCATAATGCTCCGCCAGAGGCCGACAAGAGAACAATAGACGCGCAGTTGTCGGAGTGACGAACGCCGGGTTTCTTGCTAACGTCAGCATTGTTAACCCCTTACTCACCGATAAGATCATTATGCAACTGATAGTAGGAAACAAGAATTATAGTAGTTGGTCAATGCGCCCTTGGGTGTTTCTAACCGCCTTTGATATGCAGTTTTCAGAAGTTATTGTGTCACTGCAAGCTTCCGATCTCTATGGTCGTTTAAAACAGTATTCCGACGCTGCTAAGGTGCCTGTTTTAAATGATGGAGAGTTGCAAGTTTGGGATTCTCTCGCGATCTGTGAATATATCAATGATGAGTATTTAGCAGGCGCAGGTTGGCCAACGGGCAAACAAGACCGCGCAATTGCTCGTTCGTTGGCGGCCGAAATGCACTCGAGTTTTACGGCATTGCGCAATGAGATGCCAATGAACATTCGTGCTTCTCGGGTGATTGAACCCTCGCAGGCCTGCTTAAGAGATATTGCAAGAATTGATGAGATTTGGTCAACCTATGCAAAGGCAGATGCCAAAGGTAGCTCTGCGCTATTAGGGCAATTCTCCATAGCTGATTGTATGTATGCGCCAGTCGTTATGCGGTTTGCTACTTATCATCCTGAATTATCCAAACCTGCTCAGCAGTATGCCGATTGGTTGAGAACTCATTCCGCGGTGCAAAGTTGGGTGGATGGTGCTCTAAAAGAAGTCGAAATCGTTGATATTGACGAGGCGGGAATCGATCGATAAATCGTTTGTTATAAAGATCATTCAATGATGAGTATCGATATTCAATCAGCGACGCTACTGGCAACCGCTTCGCTCTTTGTTCGGCTATATATTGCAGCGAGCAACAGGGGGCTTTAGAGCGAGCTGCGTGACTCTTGCGAACATGGAGTTCCCGTTATAAGCCGTTCAATAGCTTGAATATTTATTTACACTATTCACCTTTTGGGGTGATGTAGGGACGGCTGCATCCAATGTAAGCTGCAGGGCATGCCAGAAAATAAAACTCTATTTACGCCAGTAGTCACGCGAATTATCTTCGTGCAGCTAGGCTGGGTAATCGTTGCTACACTGTTGCTAGTTATCTGTGTAACTGCGGGCCTAAACTTCGCAGTTCCATTTGTCTTGCTCATCAGCGCTTGGCTATTTAAAGTGGGATGGCAATACAAAAAGGACGCCGAGGTCTTAGATCGAGAAATGGAATCTGATTTCGATCAAGCCGCTTATAAAAATGGCCAGTGGGTTGCCGTACAAGGAAAGTTAACGATGCTGATACCGGGTTCGGATCGGGAGTTTCCCGATCTGCTCGCTTATTACTTTCGAGTTTTCGATATTGAGAGGAGTGCTGGTATAAAAAGAATCGGCAGCGGCAACTCCGCTTCTTCTGCGAGCAACCGCATGGCTACTCGGCGATACGATGGTTTTTATTTGATCCCCACTGGTATCGCTACCAACAACGGGATTGTAAAGCTGAGCGCGTTCCCTGATCTTACCGCTCTTGAGAAAAGCCCCATACCCAGCGAAATTTATACGCGTGGTGAATCACAAGCAAAGATCGGTACTCGATGGCTACCCACCTATTTGCAGCGAGCTAGATTGACCGGCGGGGTTAGTAATCAGGTCGATAGAGTAACTAAGTATGGTGATAGGGACAGAGAAGGGCGCGGCTCAAGTGAATATATGAGCCTAGAAAATGGCGATGATATTTGTCTCTTTGGATGTTGGCAGGACGGAGCCTTAGTTGCGAGCAAAAGTAGGCCTCGAGGCTTACCAGTGTACAAACTTAAGGCCGCGGATCTTTTACTTGAACTGCAGAAAGATGGCCGAGCTTTTACAGTGGCCGCCTTGTTTTTCTTAGCGGTTGCGGCGGCACTGGTCGGTTGGTCATTTTGGTCTAGTTAGCCGCTGCTTACCCTTGCCGGCGTAACACATCATACGTCGGGCGATCCAATATCCTTCACCCTCAAGACAATCTGACATAACCCTTGGTTATTCAGACATAGAGCGCTTGGCTGCGATTATCTAGTATACG